>JBKOVL010000153.1:0-5839 GCA_046723895.1 Actinomycetota bacterium
GAGGATGCAGCCGCCCACGCGCCGCCTACGCAGCGACGTCGGGTGAACGAGGCCGCCAGAGGCGTCAGCGCCTACGGGCTCACCCGGCCTCGCCGTAATCGTCGTGGAGGTGCCACCACCGGTAGGGCGGAGTCTGCGGATAGCCCTCGGGCGAGTCCTCCCACTCCTCCTGGCGACCGAGCGCGGTCAGGTCCAGGTAGCTCCACGTGCTCCCTACCGCCTCGTCGCCACGATTGTTGACGAAGTAGGTGCGGAAGATCCGTTCGCCGTCACGGAAGAAGGCGTTCGTGCCATGCCACTCGTCCACCCCGAAGTCGGCGTCGAAGTCGTCCGTGATCGTGTACCACGGAATCCTCCAGCCCATCCGCGCCTTCCAGCGCTTGATCTCGGGCTGCGGCGAGCGTGAGACGAACGCGAGGGTCGTGTCGCGGGCATTCAGATGAGCGAGATCGGCGACCTGGTCGGCGAGGAAGGAGCAGCCACGGCAGCCACCCTCCGGCCAGTCGGCCACCCCGGGCTCGAAGAAGAAGCGGTAGACGATGAGCTGACGGCGCGCCTCGAACAGGTCGAGCAGGCTCGCCGGGCCGTTCGGCCCTTCGAAGCGGTACTCCTTCTCCACCGCCATCCTCGGCATTCGACGGCGCCGGGCGGCGAGCGCATCACGGGCGCGGGTCAACTCCTTCTCCTTCACCAGCAGCTCCTGGCGGGCGGCCTCCCAGTCCTGCGGCGACACGATCGGCGGCATATTCATTACGGCCTCCTTCCCTCGGCGGGTCCGAGTTGGTCTGAACCGTAGACCGCCGGGGAGCCGCGCCGGACGGGACGCTGTCGAGGGAGGCGCCTATCCTCTTCCTGTGGCGATCGACGCCTCGAAGCTGCGCCACGGGCGCGTCCGCGGGCGCTACTTTCGCGAGAACTTCGCGCAGGCCGGGATCGATCTCTCCCAGATCATCCCCGAGCTCGTGACGAACGCCGACGCGGCGATCGCCGCCGCCGGACGCGAACGGGGCCGGATCCAGCTCCGGATCGGAGCTGCGGATCCCGTGTTCCTACAGGCATGGAAGTCCGCCCTTCGCACGCTTCGGTTGCCGGCGCTCCGCGCCTGGCGCTACGAGGTCGTCTGCTCGGACGACGGCGAAGGTATCGACGCCGCCATCGTCGATCAGCGCCTCGACGCGCTCGGCGTCGTCCCCGAGCACGAGGGACAGCGCGGGCTCTTCGGTCGCGGCCTGCGCGACGTCTGGCTTGCCCAGGGCGGCGGACGGATCCAGGGCGTGCGGGGCGACCGAGCGGTCGAGTCCTGGTTTCTGCCCGCCGGCGGCGACGAGCCGTATGTCTACACGCACGTGGTGGATGCGCCCGCGACACCTGCGATCCGCCGCGAGTTCGGGATCGCGCACGAGGGCACGCGCGTGACGGTGCCGCTCGCCGACGGACGGCTGCCGCCGAACGCACGCCTGCGCAGGCTCATCACAGATCTCGTCCAGCTGCGACCGATCTTCGAGGACGAGAGTCGAGAGGTCTTGCTCGAGCTCCCGGACGAACCGCTCCAGCTCGTCCGCCACACGGCTCCCGAACCGGACCCCGAGCGGCCGGTGCTCTTCGACGACGAGGTCGAGCTCCAGCGCGGCGTCGTCGCGCGGGTCGTCGTCCGACGAGCGGCGCAACCGATCCCGCTCACGCCCGCCCGCGCTGCGCGGCGGGGCGGGCTAATCGTCCTGTCCGGGCGGGCAGCGCACGAGGCGACGCTCGCCGGCCTGGAGGCCCGGCCCGGAGCCCGTCACCTGTACGGCGAGGTTCGGTGCGAGGCGATCGGGCAGCTGCAGCGCCAGGCGCTCGACGCCCCGCGCCCGCAGGTAGTGGTGCGCGTCGATCGGAGCGGCCTCAACGACGCGCATCCGCTCGTGCGTCGCCTGTACGCCGCCCTCGAGCGGATCCTGCGTCCGATCATCGACGCAGAGGAGCGGCGTGCCGGCGCGCGCCTCGTCCGGGCCGGTAAGGAGATCGCCGCCCGCGACGAGGTTGGGCTGCGGGCGCTGAACGACGCGCTGCGAGCTGCGTTCGACGCTCCGGGGCAGGCAGGCTTCGCCCGCGGCGCCGCGCCGACAGCGCAGCCGCCGGTCGAGGAGCCTCTCGCCTCGGAAGCCGTTCCGCCGCTCGCGGCGCCTCGATCGGCGCTCGCGCTCGACGCTGCGATGCGCTTCCGGCATTCGCCGGTCAGGCTCCATCCCGGGGAGGAACGCGGCATCTCGCTGCTTTTCGACCCGGCGCGCGTTCCGCCCGGGACGCCGATCGAGATCGCCACCGACCCCGGCCTCTCGCTCCGGCTCTACCGGCATGACGTGCCGGAGCCCGTCGCGGGCGGCTGGTCGCGCGTCAGCGGCAAGCTCCGCGCGCTCGTCTCGGCTGAGCCGGGCTCGCAGCTCTCGGTCTTCGCGGAAGCGGGCGGATACGACGCCGAGCTCGTCGTCCTCGTTGTTCGTCACCACGGAAGCGGCTGGGTGCGCGAGATCGCCCGCAAGGACGAGGACGCCCACGTCGAGGCCGAGTTCGAGCCCGAGACCGGCGTCGTCACCGTCTATGAGGGCCGTCGCGAGTTCAAGGCGCTCGAACGCGCCGCGAAGCAGGCCGCCCTCGCGCGTTCGCGTGTCCGCGAGTACGTGCCCTACCGGATGCTCGAGGTCGAGGTGGCGGCAAACGCCGTCTACTGGTGGGCTGCTGAGCGGATCCTCGAACGCCGGGTGCCGGGCGAGCGGCCCGCCGAGCCGGCGGAGTACGCCGCTGCTGTCCGCATCGAGGCGCAGATGATCAGGCATCGCTTCCACGACAAGCTGATGAAAGCCTTCCTCGGGCCAGAAGTGTTCGAGGGCACGGTCATCGTCGCGCCGCGGCTCGGGGGCGCCGGCGAGCAGCTCCGGCCGAGCGGGTCGTAACCCGCGAGCTGCGACGTCGGCACCGCGACCGGCTCGGCCCAAGCGCCGACCTGACGAGTCCGAACACGCGCGCCCCCGTCCGAGGCCGCTGCCGTCGACAGCCGCATGAGGAATGAGGCGCTGATCGTGCGCGGCGCAGCGCTGCGGCCGGACGCTCCGGTCCGGCCGCAGCCTGCGGTTGCTCCCCAGGGTCTACGCTCCCGCCGGCGTCCCGAAGTCGGCGTCGACGAAGCGCACGCGGTTGTTGTTCGTGTCGGCGATCAGGAAGCCGCCGCTCGCGGTCACCGCCACGCCGCCCGGGGCGTTGAGCCCGGCGAGGGTGGCGAGGCCGCCGTCGCCGGAGAACGAGCCTGGGAACCCGCCGATGCCGGCGACGGTGGTGATCGTGCCGTCGGGCGACACGCGGCGCACGCGGTTGTTGCCCGTGTCGCTGGTCAGCAGGCCGCCGTCGGGCGTCTCGACCGCGTCGGCGACCGAGTTGAGCTGGGCCCAGGTCGCCGGCCCGCCGTCGCCCGAGAAACCCCACCCGCCGGTGCCCGCGACGGTCGTGATCGTGCCGTCGGGCGACACGCGGCGCACGCGGTCGTTGATGTAGTCGGCGATCAGGAAGCCGCCGTCGGCAGTCGCCGGGACGCTGTTCGGGAACCCCAGCCGGGCGGCGGTCGCCGGGCCGCGGTCGCCGGCGAAGCCCTCGGCGCCGGTGCCCGCCACGGTGGTGATCGTGCCGTCGGGCGACACGCGCCGGATCCGGTTGTTGAGGTAGTCGGCGATCAGGAAGCCCCCGTCGCGTGTCACCGCCACCGCGACGGGAAGGTCGAGTTCGGCTGCGGTCGCCGGGCCGCCGTCACCGGAGAATCCCTCCGTCCCGTTCCCGGCCACGGTCGTGATCGTGCCGTCGGGCGAGACCCGCCGGATGCGATGGTTGTTGGAGTCGGCGATCAAGACGCCGCCGTCGGGCTGCGCCGCCACTCCCATCGGCAGATTGAGCCGGGCTGACGTCGCCGGGCCGCCGTCCCCGGAGAACCCGTTGAGGGCGCCGCCCGCGAACGTCGTGATCGTGCCGTCGGGCGATACCCGGCGCACCTCGTCGTTGCTCAGGCTGCTGACCACAAAGCCGCGGTTCCTTGATTTCGACGGGCCGTCAACTTAGGATCGACGCTCACTTGCGGCTAGCCGGGGGGAGAGGGAGGCAGGATGAAGACACTGGTGTGCGTCGCGGTGGTGGTCGCGGCGCTTGCGATTCCGGCGTCTGGCGTCGCTGCGTCGCCACCGCAGCCGGTGATGACGGGGCTCGACAACCCGCGCGGGCTCGCGTGGGGTCCGGAGGGCGGGCTCTATGTCGCCGAGGCAGGGCGCGGCGGCTCAGGCGTCTGCGTGCCGGCTCCGGACGCGCCGCCGCCGGCCGCGCGCTGCTACGGCGCAACGGGTGCCATCTCGCGGCTCTGGCACGGCGTGCAGAAGCGAGTCCTCACCGGGTTGCCGTCGATCGCGTTCCCGCCGGCGGGCGACACGGCGGCAGGACCGCAGCACGTCTCGTTCCAGGGGCGCGGGGGCTGTTCGTCACGATCGGGTGCAGCTGCAACAAGAACACACCCACAGGTGCGCTACTCGACGGCCTCGGCTTCGGCTACCTGCTGAAGGTGTCGGCGTCCGGCAACACGAGGCCGATTGCAGACGTCGCGCGCTACGAGGCGGTCGAGAATCCGGACAAGGGGCTGATCGACAGCAACCCCTACGGGCTGCTCGCACTGCCGGGCCATCGCCTCGTTACGGACGCGGGCGGCAATTCGCTGGTCGATGTCTCGGCGAACGGCAACGTGACTACGGTCGCGACGTTTCCGAAGGTGCCGGGCCCGTTCGGGCCACGTGACGCCGTGCCGACAGATGTCGTGGTCGGCCCTGACGGCGCGTACTACGTCTCGACGTTGACCGGCTTTCCGTTCACGGCAGGCACCGCGTCGGTCTATCGCATCGTTCCGGGCCAGGATCCGACGCTCTACGCGTGGAACCTGACCGCCCTGACCGACCTCGCGTTCGGACCCGACGGCTCGCTGTACGTGCTCCAGCACGGTTCGGCGATCCCGGGCGTCCCGTTCCCGTTCGCAGGCGCGGGCGCGCTCTGGCGGGTGCCGCCGGGCGGCGGCGGCACATCCACGCCGGTCGCCGGCGGCCTGCCCCGCGCGACCGGCCTGGTCGTCGGCGCCGACGGAGCCCTGTACGTCTCCGTCAACGGGGCGTCGGCGGGCAACGGCGCGGTCTGGCGGATCGAGCCCTGAGGTACTCCCGTGTGAGGTGAGGCGGCGTCAGGTCGCCTCACCTCAAAGCCGCTGTTTGAGACCGGGCGGGCCCCAACACGACGTCTCCGGACGGCAACGGCGACTGTCAGAGACGCTCTCGGGCTCGAGCCAGCCGGTGTCCTCGAGGCCGACTCTTCCGAAAGGAGTAGACCCATACACTCGAGACCGACGATCTGGATCGTCGTGGCCGCGGTGCTAGCCGCCGCCGCCGTGGGTGGACGTTCGGCCGCAGCCCGGGGTCAGTCCGCCGGCAACGCCGAGTACCCGCGCGGTCGCATCGGGGCACTCTGACCGCCTCGAATCGAGACCGTGTGATCCACCGGTGATGCACGGGCGATTGGTCATCAATAGGAAAACCCTGCAAATGCAGGGTTTTCCCGTAGCAGACCTGTAAGCCGGATAGTCCTCAGGGTCGCTCCAGCGGGGGCCGGAAGGCTGCCCAAAGGAGGAGCGATGAAGAAAGACACAAGGGAAGAACTAAAGAACTAAAGAACTAGCCGATTTCCTGCGCTTTTGCCGCTCGGAACGGCGCCTTTCCCCGATGACGTGCGCAGCTTACGAGCGTGACGTTTCGGCGTGCCTGGATTACCTGCAGGGTCAGGGCATACG
>JBKOVL010000170.1:0-16612 GCA_046723895.1 Actinomycetota bacterium
TTCCAGCGCCGGTACGCGAAGCAGGGCGGCAAGGCCAAGGGTTGATGGCCCGACGGCCGGAGCCCCGCTACATGGGCGGCCAGGCCGTCATGGAAGGCGTGATGATGCGCGGCGCCACGAGCTGGGCCGTCGCCGTCCGCACACCCGAGGACGACATCGAGCTCGAGGTCCACGACGCACCGCGCTGGTCGGAGCGTTACGCGCGCATCCCGTTGCTGCGGGGCGTGATGGCGCTTGCGGAATCGCTGACGTTGGGGTTCAAAGCACTGGCGTGGTCGGCGAACCGGCAGGTCCCCGAAGAGGAGCGCCTCTCCAAGGGCGCGATGGGCGGGACGATCGCCGTCGCCCTCACGCTCTTCACCGCGTTGTTCATCCTCCTGCCCGCCTTCGGCGCCCGGGGCGTGAACCGCTTGGTCCCGCTCGAGGGTTTCTGGCTCCACGCCGCCGAAGGCGCGCTTCGCTTGTCGCTGTTCATCGGCTATCTGTTGCTGATCGGACGCTTGCGCGACGTGAAGACCGTGTTCCAGTACCACGGCGCCGAGCACAAGGCGATCGCCGCCTACGAGAACGGCGTCGAGGTCACACCGCAGTCGGCACAGCGCTTCACCACCGAGCACGTCCGGTGCGGTACGAACTTCCTGCTGACGGTGCTGGTGCTCACGATCGTCGTCTACGCGTTCGTGGGCCGTCCGGACTGGCCGTTGCTCATCGCGTCGCGGGTCCTCCTGATCCCGGTGATCGCGGGGATCGCCTACGAGATCATCCGTTTCGCGGCGCGGCACATGGACTCCCGCGTCGTCCGCGTGCTCATGCGCCCGGGTCTGGCGCTCCAGCAACTGACGACCCGCGAGCCCACGCTCGACCAGCTCGAGGTGGCGATCGCGTCGCTCCGCGCCGTGATGACCGCCGAGCAGCTCGCCGAGGTCGAGGCCCGGGTCCCTGTCCCGGCCGGCGCGCCCCGGCCCGCCCTGGGCACCGCCTGACTAGGCGCGCGCGACCAGTCACGGAGCGCGCGACGGCGGATCGGCGAAGCCTCGCCATGTTCGCGGGCGTGGGTTGACGTTCCGCGCGATCGCCCGTACGGTCCCGACGCGATTGTCACGGAAAGTGGCAGCGGTTGGGGCGGGCTGGGCCCCATCGGGGCAGGCCCCGGACTTCGGTCCGGGGCCGTCCTCGTCCGTGGGGTGCGATCAGCCCGAGACCCAGGCCCGGATCCCGGCCCGGGCCCCGGCGGTCGCGAGGCCGACGAACTCCTCGTCCCGGGCCGGCGGGCCGAACTCGAGCCAGTTGAGGACAGCCTCGACGAGGTAGTCGACGATCGTGTGCGCGGCCCACTCGTACAGCTCGGGTTGCACCTGACCTGCGAGGAGCGCTCGGGACGCGTCGACCGACCGTTCCCGCAGCTGCCGGGCGTAGTCGGCGAACTGCGGCTCACGCGCGGCGTGACGCCAGAGGAGATGGAACCCGTCCGGGTCTTCGCGGGCCACCGTGAGCAGCGATCGCGCGCCGACGCCCCCTGCCCCCTGCGAGTACCCGGTCACGAACTCCTCGGCGAGCCTGTCGAACACCCGCTGGAGCACCGCCCGGTACAGCTCTTCTTTGGAGTCGAAGTGGCGGTAGACGATGAGCTTCGTGATTCCCGACGCGGCGGCGATGTCCTCCATCGAGGTCGCGGCGTAGCCGGCGCGGGCGAAGGCACGGGCGGCACCACGCAGGATGGCCTCCTGACGGGCGGCGCGTGGCAGCGGGCCCGTGGGTGCAGGTTCGGCGACGGCGGGATCGGCGCTTGCCATAGGTATACTCACGAGTATACCCTTGGGTGTGTACCGGTCAACGTGCTTCGGTCGACGGGGGCGTGCATGAACATCCAACTCGAATGGACCGAGGACGACCTGCTGGCGACGGACGCGATCGCCGAGCCGCTGATCGTCGGCGGCGTCCGCTGTCACGGCGGCTTCGACGACGGCGGCGACTACCACTCCCCGCGTACGCGGAACCGGGTCCCGGCGATCGAGGCGTGGCAGCGCAACCACACCGCGGCGTTCGGAACCGACCTCATCGACGTGCCCCTGTCGACGTGGCCCGAGACGTACCCGAACGTCGACCAGGCCAAGTTCCTGCTCCGCGAGGGCGTGCGCGAGCCGATCATCACGACACTCACCCGCATCGGAACGGTCGAGGGATTCGGGGCGATGATCCGCTACGCGAACGTGGGTGATCCGCAGCGCTATTTCGACGAGAGCATCACCGGCACGTCGCTCGCGCACCTGCATCGGGGCCTGTTCGAGGCGCACGCGCGGGACGAGGCGGGTTTCGAAGCCGAGGCCGGTCACAAGCAGATGTGGTTCGCGGCGCGCGACGTCGCGTTCGAGCACCCGGTCACCGAGGACGAGACGGCCCGGATGCTCGAGCGGATGGGCATCGGCGGGGGCGGCCCGACACCCGACCCGCAGCGGATCCGCCGCCAGATGGAGGAGGCGCGCGTCTTCGCCGACCTCGACCTCGACTTCGAGATGCTGATCCAGCGGATGATCAACATCCTGCTGATCGAGATCTCCGCCTTCCACACGTTCGCCTGGGCGGAGACGGTGCTCTCCGAGACCGACCTCGTCGCCGGCGACGGCGCCGCGGCCAGACTGGTGTCGTACATCCGTCAGGACGAGACTCCACACGTCGAGTACCTCAAGACCGCTCTCACCGAGATGCGCGACCGCACGTTCGTCGGCGACTCCGGCCGCAAGTACGCGGGCACCGAGATCGTCGGCCGGTTGTGGGACCGCGGCCTCGCAGAATCGCTCGGCACCCGACGCGAGCAGAATCTCGCGCTGACGCTGCGCGAGGTCGAGCACGCCCTCGATGGGAACGCCCGCCGCGGCCCGTTGCTGGAGGAGTTCCACGAGCACGGCAGCATCCGACCGACCGACGACGGCGCGTTCGTCGCCGCCAGCACCTACTGAGGATCGCCATGAAGTTCGGCCTGTTCTACGAGCACCAGCTGCCTCGTCCGTGGGACGAGGACTCCGAGTACACGTTGCTGCAGAACGCGCTGGAGCAGTGCGAGCTCGCCGACGAGCTCGGCATCCAGCACTGCTGGGAGGTCGAGCACCACTTCCTCGAGGAGTACAGCCATTCGAGCGCGCCGGAGGTCTTCCTGGCCGCGGTGTCGCAGCGCACCAAGCAGATGCGCCTCGGCCACGGCATCGTCCAGACGCCGCCGGCGTTCAACCACCCGGCCCGCGTCGCCGAGCGCATCTCCACCCTCGACCTGGTCTCGGGCGGGCGCGTCGACTTCGGCACGGGCGAGTCCTCCTCAGAGGCAGAGCTCGGCGGCTTCCTCATCGACCCGATCGAGAAGCGCGAGATGTGGGAGGAGGGGTTGCGCGTCGCGGTGCGGTGCATGACCGAGGAGCCGTTCACAGGCGTCCACGGCAAGTACGTCACGATGCCGCCCCGGAACGTCGTGCCCAAGCCGCGCCAAAAGCCCCACCCGCCGGTGTGGGTAGCGTGCAGCCGGCGCGACACGATCCACCTCGCAGCGCAGAAGGGGATCGGTGCACTGAGCTTCGCGTTCATCGATCCCGAAGATGCCCGTCACTGGGTCAGCGACTACTACGGGACGCTCGAGGGCGAGGGTGTACCCATCGGCGACGCGGTGAACCCGAATCTCGCGTGCGTCACGACGTTCATGTGTCATCCCGACGAGGACGAGGCGCTGCAGCGTGGGCTCGAGGGGGCGAACTTCTTCGGGTACTCGCTCGCGCACTACTACGTGTTCGGACGACACCAGCCCGGCGTCACCGACGTATGGGCCGAGTATCAGCACCAGCGGGGGGAGCAGGGCTTCGACCCGAGCGCGGTGCACGCGGCCGCGGCCAACTCCGACCGGCTCGGCGCCAAGGTCGTACAGGACGGCCTCGGCGGCCTGCGCGGCGCCGTCGGCACTCCCGACCAGGTTCGCGAGTTCCTGCTGCGATACGAGGAGTGCGGCGTAGACCAGGTCATCTTCGTCAGCCAGTCGGGCAAGAACCAGCACGAGCACATCATGGAGAGCCTCGAGCTGTTCGGCCGGGACGTGCTGCCCGAGTTCCTCGAGCGCGACGAACAAGCCCAGAAGGACAAGGCGCAGCGCTTGGCGCCGGTCGTCGACCAGGTCATGGCGCGCAAGCCGGCCGGAGACCACCCGCCGCTGCCGACCGACGACTACGCTTTCCCCGCCATCCCGCGGGCGATCGCCGACCGGTCGGGATCCGACGACTTCCACAAGTTCCTCGACCAGGTGGCCGAGGACACCGCCGCTGGCGACAACTCCGTCATCACGAACGCGCTGCGCTGACGCACGAACCTCCGGCGTCGCGGGGGCCCGCCGGTAGCCTGGTTACGTGTTCGAACACCTGGTTGACCTCGAGACCGAGCTCGAAAAGCTCGAGTCGCAGTTGCCCGAGCTCTACGCGAGCGGGGATCAGGCGGCCGCGCGCGAGGCCGGACGCAGGCACGCCGAGCTCAAGCCGGTGGTCGACGCCTACCGCGAGTACCGGCGCACGGAGGCCGACGTCGCCGACGCCCGCGAGCTGCTCGCGGCCGAGACGGATACGGAGATGCGCGACTACCTCCAGGGCGAGCTCGCCGAACGCGAGGCCCGCCTCGCAGAGCTCGAGGCCACGCTCAAGGAGCTGCTCGTCCCACGAGACCCCAACGACGGCAAGAACGTCATCATGGAGATCCGCGGCGCAGAGGGCGGCGACGAGGCCAACCTATGGGCAGGCGACCTGTTCGAGATGTACCGCCGGTACGCGGAGTTGCACGGGTGGGGCGTCGAGGTGCTGTCGAGCCAACCGTCCGAGATGGGCGGCTACCGCGACATCACGTTCGTCGTGAAGGGGAGCGACGCGTGGGCTCGGCTCAAGTACGAGGCGGGCCCGCACCGGGTGCAGCGCGTGCCGGCCACCGAGAGCCAGGGCCGGGTGCACACGAGCGCGGCGACTGTCGCGGTGTTGCCCGAAGCCGATGCGGTCGATATCGACATCGATCCCAACGAGCTCGAGGTCGACGTGTACCGGTCGAGCGGTCCCGGCGGCCAGTCCGTCAACACGACCGACTCGGCCGTGCGCATCACGCACCTGCCCACCGGTCTCGTGGTCACCTGCCAGGACGAGAAGAGCCAGCTCCAGAACAAGGAGAAGGCGTTGCGAATCCTGCGTTCGCGTCTGCTCCAGGCCGAGAGGGAGCGCCAGGCCGAGGAGCTGTCGTCCGCCCGTCGCGACCAGGTGAAGAGCGGCGGCCGCTCCGAGAAGATTCGCACGTACAACTTCAAGGAGAAGCGGGTCACCGACCATCGCATCGGCCTCACGCTTCACGCCCTCGACCAGGTGCTCGCGGGCCAGCTCGACCCGATCGTCGACGAGCTGATCGCGGCCAAGCGCGCTGAGCAGCTCGCCTCGGCTTCCGCCTGATCCGTGCCGAGCTGGCGCGACCTGCGCGTCGAGACCGAGCGGTCGCTCGCCGCAGCAGGGATCGAGAACGCGGCGAACGAGGCGCGCTGGATGGTGGAGCACGTCTCCGGATTCGACGCCGCCGAGCTCCTGACCGCCGAGGACGAGCCGGCCGCGACGCGCGCCGCCGCGCACCTCGACGAGCTGATCGGCCGGCGCACGGGCGGCGAGCCCCTCCAGTACGTGCTCGGCGGCTGGCTGTACCGCGGACTGGACCTCCTCGTCGACCCGCGCGTGCTCATCCCGCGGCCGGAGACCGAGGTCACGGCGCAGGTCGCGATCGACGAAGCCGTCAGGCTCGGCGCCCGGCGGGGTCGTTCCGATCCGTGGGCGGGCGGGGCCACCACGTACTCGATCGCCGATCTCGGCACCGGTTCAGGCGCCCTCGCGCTCGCGCTCGCGAGCGAGCTTCCCGACGCCGAGGTGTGGGGGACCGACGTGAGCGACGACGCCCTTGCAGTGGCGCGCGCCAACCTGGCCGGCACCGGCCTGCCGTCGACTCGCGTCCGCCTCGCCCGCGGGTCGTGGTTCGACGCGCTCCCGACAGCGTTGCGCGGCCGTCTCCTGCTTGTCGTCTCGAACCCTCCGTACGTGGCCGAGTCGGAGGTCGCGGAGCTCCCCACCGAGGTGCGCCGCGAGCCGCGGGGCGCGTTGGTGAGCGGTCCGACCGGCATGGAGTCGATCGAGGAGCTCACGCGCGAAGCGCCCGTGTGGCTCGGTACACCCGGAACATTCGTGTGCGAGATCGCCCCGCATCTGTCGGAGGCCGCGACCAAGGTGTCGACCGCGTCCGGGTTCGACGAGGTGCTCGTCCGTCACGACTTGTCGGGGCGCGACCGGGTTCTGGTAGCGAGGATGCTTGGGTAGGGTGAGGCGATGGCGGACGCGGCGGACGACCTCGACGTCAACGCGATGCTCGAACGCTTCCGGGAGCGGGCTGACGCCGTGAAGGACCGCCCGCTGCCGCCGGTGGCGGGGGCCGAGCGACAGCAGTTCATCGAGCAGGCCGAGCTGGACTACATGGACTACGCCATCGTCGGCGACGCGACGTGGACATTCGAAGACGGGATCCTGACGCTGCAGGTGGATCTGCGGCCACAGGGCTCGTGAGCGATCCGCATCCGTTCGACCGCGGCGAGCTCGAGACGATCGATCACCTGCTGTCGACGACCCGAGCCGTCCGCAAGCGCCTCGACCTCGACCGGCCCGTCGCTCCCGAGATCGTGGAGGAATGTCTGCGCCTCGCGATCCAGGCGCCCACCGGCTCCAACCGCCAGGGCTGGCACTGGGTCGTCGTCACCGATGCCGACAAGCGCACGGCCCTGGCGGAGATGTACCGGGCCGGCTTCGGGCCGTACATGGACCGGGCTCGCTCCGGGTCGGAAGGGCTGACCCGTGTCGGCGAGAGCGCGTTGTGGTTGGCGGAACGGTTGGAGCGTGTGCCGGTGCACGTCATCCCGTGCATCGAGGACTACACGAAAGGGAACGCCCACGCCGGGTTCTGGGCGTCCATCTACCCTGCCGTGTGGAGCTTCCAGCTCGCGCTGCGCAGCCGCGGGCTGGGCTCGGTGCTGACGACGCTCCATCTGCCGCGCGCGCACGACGCCGCCGAGCTCCTCGGCATCCCCGACGGTGTGCTGCAGGCCGGGCTCCTTCCGGTGGCGCACTACACCGGCGACGACTTCAAGCCCGCGAAGCGCCACCCGGTCGAGGACGTCACCTCGTGGAATCAGTGGGGCAATCGCCGCTGATCAAGCGTCCAGGGCATTGACGGTGCCGTCGGTGCGCAGCGCGACTCGTCGCCCTTCCCACGCCTTCTCGGTCATATCCTCCATGACAGCCGCGTCGCGCGTGTTGGCGAGCGCACGCCGGCCGTCCGGAGTGATCGTCGACATGATCGCGACCGCCGGCGCGCCCTCGCGCTCGAACACGACCGCCGTCGCCTCGACGGTCGCCGGTCCCGAGTACGCGCCGGCGGGCTCTCGACCGGCGAGGGCGTCCACCGCTGCTTGCGTGCTCGAAGCGTCGACGCGCGTGAAGCCACCCTCCGGCGGCATCGTCGAGTACAGGCCGATCGAGTGCTTGGTGACGTACCACCCCAGGGCGCTCACCATGGCGATCGAGCCCGGGTCCCGCCGGCAGGCGTCGACCATCGCCGCGATCGCGTGCGTCGGGTAGTCGTTGGCGGGGCCGCCGGCGAACCCGAGGCCGCCGGTCACCGTGAGCGGCCGCCGATCGCCGCCACCGGGTCCCCGAAGACCGAGCGCGCCAAGCGCGATCTCGACCGCGGACGGGAAGCACGAGTACAAGTCGAAGCGGGCAACGTCGTCGATGCCCGCACCGGCGGCGTCGAGCGCGGCGCCACCCGCCGCCGCGATTGCGGGTGACGCGGTCAGGGACTCGCGTTCGCTGAAGAAGAACCGGTCGTGGGCATCGGCGCCCGAGAGCGGGAACACGAGCCGCTCGTCGGGCACGCCGAGGTCACGCGCCACCTCGTACGAGCACAGGAGCAGGGCTGCGGACTGGTCGACGTCGATGTTGGCGCACATGCGTTTGACGTACGGGAAGGTGACGACCCGATTCTCGGCCGCGGGCGTCCGGATCTCCTCGGGCGAGTACGGCACTCGCGACCACGCATGGGGGTTCGCGGCAGAGACGGCCGCGAACGTCGCCCACAGCTCACTCACCTCGCGTTGGTGCTCGTCGACGGTGCGTCCGGCCTCGGCTCGAAGCGCGGTCTCGAACAGCGGGTAGATCTGGGTTGGAGCGATGGCGGTGTGCGCCATCTCGTAGTCGTTCGTGCCGGGCCGCGGATCGCCCACCACGCGGGCGCACGGCCGGTCGTCGGCCTGGGTCCAGTCCAGCCAGGCCTTGGGCTCGCGCCGGGCCCGCCAACGCGTGTACACGCACTCGGCGCCGCCGATGAGGACGCCGCGGGCGTCGCCCCGCGCGATGTCGGTCGCGAGCTCGTTCACGAGGAGCTGCGGCGAGTTGCCGCCGACGGTCGTCGTCACGGTCGAACGCGGCTCGACGCCGAGCCGGCGGCCGAGCAAGGCGCCCGGGTCGGGGTACTTCCACGACACGATGTCGACGACGGCGACGGTGTCGAGCGCGGCGAGCACCGAACGGTCCGCGCCGGCATCGGCATCGGCGGCGCGGGCCGCTTCGACGAGGAGATCGATGGGCTCGCGCGCCTCCGTCGGGTCGTCAGTTCGCTGCGACGCCTGGCCCGCGCCGACGATCACGGGTGTGCGGGGATCCACCACGAGATGCTCCTCTGGTCGCCGTCGCAAGCTCCGGTTCTGCAGCCACGGTCGGCGAAGCCGCTGCCCCCGCGGACGCTACTGCTGCGCGGCCAGACCTTCGGCCAGATTGTCTTCGAGCGTGGGCCAGATGGGCCGGGCCGGCGCCGCGCTCTCGGGACAGATCGAGCGGTATTTGCACGTCCCGCAGATCGCGGCGTCCCCGACGCCCTTGAAGTCCTCCTCGCGCCAGATGGCCTCGGCGACGGTGCGCAGCTCTTCTTCGATCCCGTCGAGCTCCTCCCGGTCGGGCTCGAACGGCTGGGGATCGTCGACCGTCTCAGCCGCGAGACACTCGTAGCTCAGTCGGAGTCGTAGGCCGCGACGCATAGCCACCGGCGCGAGCAGCCACGCCTGGAGACGGGCGCGCGGGTCGTCAGCCACACGCTCGCTCTCGAACCGGCCCGTCTTGTAGTCGCGGGCGTCGAGCATGCCGTCGCGGAGCCAGATGGCGTCGATCCGACCTGTCGCCATGAACATCGGCGCCGGGCGCCGATGGAACCGGGCGCGTTCGAGCTCGTGCCGCGAGTCGTCGGCTTCGGCCGGGCAGCGACGCGCATGCCGAGAGACGTAGCCTCGAATCGCGTCGGAGGTCGACAGGCCGTGCGCGACGAGCACGTCCTCGACATGCGCGGCGTCCCGACACGATCCCTGCCGGTGCACGTGGCGCAGGAGGTCGTGCACGAGGAGGCCCTGGTCCGGTGACGGCCCCTCGTCGCTGCCCGGGATGCCGAGGAGCTGACTGCTCCGGAACTGGCGCCGGCAGCGGTGCCACGTGTCGAGCGCGGACGGGGAGAGCGTGAGGATCTCGGGACGCAGCTCGTCAGCCATGCGCGTTGCAGCCGGCGACGAAGCGGCAGCGTCCGCATTCGAGGCCGGGCCGGGGGAGCGGCCGCGCGATCCGCTCATGCAGCGCGTCGACCCGCTGACGGAGCCATGGCCGCAGGTCGGACAGGGCGGTGTCGGCGTCGACCTCGTGCTCGACCATGCCGCCGTACAGGAGGTCGGCGTGCACGAGCCGGACCGACCGACCCGACAGCCACGCCGCGTGCCGGAGCAGCGCGAACCGTGCGTCGGCAGACGCCAACGGGTCGGCGGCGTCGGGCGTGGGCCCGCCCACTCGGAGCAACCGGAGCTCGGCCCGGCCGTCGCCGTCCTCGAGGGTGAGGCCGGCGCGGCCCACGAGCCGAAGTCCGAGCTGGGGAACCGGCGTCTCCCAGTCGTCGAGCTCGTCGTGGTCGACGCTGCGCACGGCGCGATCGCCGAACAGCTGCATGTACCACCCGGCGGCGGCCTCGTAGACCTGCCGCTCCTCGGTCAGGAGATTCGGCAACGGCGTGAAGGCCTCCGGCGACGGCAACCCGAGCTCGATGTGCGCGACGCGTGCGTGTTCGGTCAGCTGGTTGGCGACGCGCCAGCGAGCGGGCGCAGTTCGGTTCCCGCGCCGGTTGTAGTGCTCGAAGGCGACGCGCCGGGGGCACAGCTCCTCGACTCGACGAAGGAACATCAGCGTGACCTTCGGGAGCTCATCGAGGTTGTCGTCGCGGGTCACGGCGTCGAGGGTACGTGCCCCTCATGAGCTGGTTGCGGACCATGATGTAGCGGAGTGCCGGCGTCGTCGCGAGCAACCCCGCCGGTAGGCTTTGGGTCGGCCGCCGGCCCTGACGTCGGCATCGGGGGGTGCCCGTGCACATCGTGATCGGCTCCGACCACGCCGGCTACCGCCTCAAGGAGCACTTCAAGCAGGTCATGAAGGCGGACGCGCACACTGTCGACGACCTCGGCACGCACTCCGAGGAGCCCGTGGACTACCCGCCCATCTGTGCCGCCGTCGGCCGCGCCGTCGCCGACGGTCGGGCCGAGCGGGGGATCGTGCTCGGCGGGAGCGGCCAGGGCGAGCAGATCGCGGCCAACAAAGTCCGGGGCGTCCGGGCCGCCCTGTGCAACGATCTGTACACCGCCCGGTTCTCCCGGAGCCACAACGACGCCAACGTTCTTGCCATGGGCGGGCGCATCGTCGCCGACGGGCTCGCCGACGAGATCCTGCACCTGTGGCTGGCGACCGCGTTCGAAGGCGGAAGGCACGCACGGCGCGTCGAGGAGATCGCCGAGATCGAACAAGGGGAGATATGACGGACCCGTTCACCGCCCTGGCGGCCGCCGATCCCGACGTGGCCGAGATCGTCCGGCGAGAGGTCGAGCGACAGAACACCACGATCCAGCTCATCGCGTCGGAGAACTTCACGTCGCTCGCGGTCCTCGCCGCGCAAGGATCCGTGCTCACGAACAAGTACTCGGAGGGGTATCCGGGCAAGCGCTACTACGGCGGCAACTACGTGGTCGACGATGCCGAGGAGCTCGCCCGCGCCCGCGCCTGTGCGCTGTTCGGGACCGATCACGCCAACGTCCAGCCGCACTCCGGCGCCAGCGCCAACATGGCCGCATACATGGCGCTGCTGGAGCCGGGCGACAAGGTGATGGGCATGCGCCTCGACCAGGGCGGCCACCTGACGCACGGCTCGCCGGTCAATTTCAGCGGTCGGCTCTACGACTTCGTCGCCTACGGGGTCGACGACGAGACCGAGACGCTCGACTACGATCGCATCCGCGACCTCGCACTACGCGAGCGGCCGAGGATGATCGTCGCCGGCGCGACTGCGTACCCCCGCATCATCGACTTCGCCGCCTTCCGCCAGATCGCCGACGAGGTCGACGCGTTGTTCCTGGTCGACGCGGCCCACATCGCGGGCCTGGTCGTGGGCGGCGCGCACCCGTCGCCGGCGCCGTACGCCGACATCATCACGTTGACCACGCACAAGACCGTGCGTGGCCCCCGTGGCGGTTGCATCCTGTGCCGCGAGGAGTACGCAGCAGCGATCGACAAGGCCGTGTTCCCGGGTCTCCAGGGCGGTCCGCTCATGCACGTGATCGCGGCCAAGGCGGTCGCCTTCCACGAGGCCGCCCAGCCCGAGTTCCGTGAGTACGCCGCGGGGATCGTGCGCAACGCGCAGGCGCTGGCAGCTGGCCTCGACGGCGAGGGCTTCCGGATCGTGTCGGGCGGGACCGACAACCACCTGATGCTCGTCGACCTCCGGCCCTTCGGCGTGACGGGCAAGCAGGCCCAGGAGGCACTGGACCGCGCCGGCATCACCGTCAACAAGAACGCGATCCCGAACGACCCCGAGAAGCCGTTCGTCACGAGCGGGCTACGCCTCGGCACCGCCGCCGTGACGACGGCCGGGATGCGCGAGCCCGAGATGGCCGAGATCTCGAGCCTCATCGCGACCGTGTTGCGAAAGGCCGACGACGACACCGTGGCCGGTGACGTGCGTGACGCCGCCGCCCGCCTGTGCTCCAAGTACACCCCGTATCCCGAGCTCGCCGGAACATGAGGCGGGAACGGGTCTGACGCGTGGCGGGCTATTCGATCGTCCTTGCCGTCGCGGCCGTCACCACCTTTCTCTTGACGTTCGTGGTGCGACGCGTTGCGGTGCGCATCGGCGCCGTGTCCGTGCCACAGGGCCGCAGCGTCCACGAGCGCGCCACCCCCACACTGGGCGGCGCCGGCATGTTCGGAGGATTCCTCGTCGCGATGGCGGTGGCGTCGCAGATCCCGCAGTTCCGGGAGATGTTCGACGGTGCGACCGAGCCGCTCGGTCTCATCCTGGCGGCCGGAATCATGTTCGTGGTCGGCTCGGTCGACGACCTCTGGGAGCGGAAGGGAGGGGTGTCGCCGCCGGCCAAGGTGGCGGGGATGGTGCTCTCGGGCAGCGTCCTCTCATTGCTCGGGGTGACGATGCTCTACTTCCGGGTCCCGTTCGCCCGGTACGACTATGTGGTCCTCTCGTCCGACCTCGCACCTCTCGTCACGGTGCTCACCGTCGTCGTGTTGGCCAACGCCATCAACCTCATCGACGGCCTCGACGGTCTCGCCGCCGGCATCGTCGCCATCGCCGGCGGCGCGTTCTTCTTGTACGCGGACCGGTTGTTCAAGGCGGGCCTCCTCGAGGGATCGAACATCGCGCCACTCGTCGCGATCATCGCCGTCGGCGTGTGCGTCGGGTTCCTACCCCACAACCTCAACCCGGCCAAGATCATCATGGGCGATGCCGGCGCCCTCTTTCTCGGGCTGCTCATGGCGACGACGACGATCACGGTCGGCGGCCGCACCGCTGACCAGTTCAGCGGGCAGACCTACTTCTTCTTCGCGCCGTTGTTCATCCCGATCGTGATCCTCGGTATCCCGATCATCGACACTGCCTTCTCCTTCTTCCGGCGCGTCTACCGGCGCACCGCCTTCCACGTCGCCGACAAGGACCACCTGCACCACCGGCTCATGCGGCTCGGCCACACCACCCGCAGAACCGTGGCCATCCTCTGGCTGTGGACGGCGTTGCTGTCGGCACTCGTCCTGCTCCCCACGTACACGAACCATGGGAACGCCATCGTCCCGCTCGGGGTCGCAGCCCTGGGCCTCGCCCTCTACGTCGTGTTCCATCCCGGCGTCCGGTCGGCTCGCGAGGCCGCCCTCGATCCCGCCGACCCCGCCGCGTTGGGCGAGGACGTCGTCGACCTCGCCGCCCGCCGCCAGCAGCAGGAAGAGCGCTCGGGGACGTAGCTGCCGCCGTTGGCCTCGGCGGCGGCCTTCGGACGAGACTCCGGATTTGACGCCCTCTCGGGCGCCAGCTACATTGTGATTACATTCACAAGCTCGAGCGGGGGTCTAGGGCGCGAGTGGGCGAGCGGGGCGAGTGGGCGTGACGGCGCATCCGGGTGCTGAGGAGCAGCAGGAGAGGCGCTGGGCGGAGCGGCGGGACCTCAACCGCGGCTTCGGCGATGCGCTCGCCCAGGCGTTCGAGTTCGCGGCCGTCCCGGTGCTGTTCGCGGCGTTCGGATGGTGGGTCGACGATCGGCTCGGGACGCAGCCCTTCGTGCTCGTGGCGCTGGCTGCGCTCGGCTTCGTCGGCGTGTGCCTCCGCACCGCCTACCACTACAAGGCCAAGGTCGAACGCGAGGAGGAGGGCAAGCCGTGGACGCGCCGCCCCCGGTAGAGAAGCGCATCGCCCTCGACCTCGCGCGCCACGGGCTGCTCGTCGCGCCGGCGGTCGTCGTCGTGGCCGGGCTCTTCGGGGGAGTAGACGCCGCCGCGAGCGCCGCGCTCGGGCTGGGCGTGTGCGTGCTCAACTTCTTCGCCGCCGCGGTCTCGCTCGAGTGGGGTGCGCGCCGCGGTGGGAACGCGCTCATGGCGGTCGCGCTCGGTGGGTTCCTGTTCCGCATGTTGTCGATCGTGCTCGTGATCGTCGTAGCGCGGGCGTTGTTCGGTTGGGTAGACGTGCTCGTGCTCGGTCTGACGCTCTTCGTCGCCCACCTCGGCTTGTTGTTCTGGGAGCTACGCTCCGTCAGCTTCTCCCTGGCCGCACCCGGTCTGCGGCGTGATCAGCTGACGACGAGCGCACGAAAGGACGACGCGCAGTGACGCTGCTCGGCCTCGACTTCCCGCCGATCTCCCACGTGACGCGGTGGCCCGACATTTTCTTCGGCGGCACCCCGTTCGCCATCAACAAGACCGTCCTCATCTACCTCGCGTCTGTGGTCATCACGCTGGCGTTCTTCTTCTACGCCGCGCGGCGGCACCAGCTCGTTCCCCGGGGGGTGCAGAACATGGCGGAGTCGAGCATCGACTTCGTCCGCGAGGGGATCATCCTGCAGACCATCGGCCCGGACGGGATGGGCTACCTGCCCTTCCTCACGACGATGTTCTTCTTCATCTTCTTCATCAACATCTTCGAGATCCTTCCGTTCATCCAGTTCCCCGGGAACGCGCGCATCGCGGTGCCGATGTTCCTCGCCCTCCTCGTCTGGTTCATGTTCAACATCGTCGGCATCGCGAGGCAGGGCTTCGGCCACTACGTCAAGAGCTCGGTCGTCCCGCCCGATGTCCCGAAGCCGATCCTGCCTCTACTCGTGTTCATCGAGTTCATCTCGGTGTTCCTGGTGCGGCCCTTCTCGCTGGCCATCCGACTCTTCGCGAACATGCTGGCGGGCCACCTCATCCTGGTGACGTTCGCGATCCTGTCGTCGGCGATCTGGGGCGCGGCGGTCTACTTCAAGATTGGGGCCGCGTTCCCGTTCGCCCTGCTCGTCGCGCTGACGGCGTTCGAGATCCTGGTCTCGGCGTTGCAGGCGTTCATCTTCACGATCCTCACCGGCGTGTACATCGGTCTGTCCATGCACCCGGAGCACTAGAGCCCCCAACGGAGGAGAGATTCGTTGCACGACTTTCTGCTTGCAGCACAACAGGCCGGCGAGCTGGCGAAGGGCCTCACCGCCATCGGTCGCGGGATCGTGTACGGCGGCGCCGCCATCGGCCCCGGCATCGGTATCGGCCTCGTGGTCGGGAACGCCATCACCGCCATGGCGCGACAACCGGAGTCGGCGGGCACGGTCCGGACCACGATGTTCCTCGGCATCGCGTTCACGGAGGCGCTGGCGCTCTTCGGGTTCGTGTTGGCGTTCATCATCAGCGGCTAGGAGTTGTCCATGCGGATCCGATTGTTGATCGCCGCCATGGCCGTGGCCGTGCTCGGCGTGATCGCGACGCCCGCGATCGCCCAGGCCAAGCCCAAGGGCACGGCTGAAGAGGAGTGCGTCAAGACGCTCGAGGGCGGCGGCAGTATCGACGACTGCCAGAAGGCCCCCAGCCTGATCCTCCCGGCGTCGAACGAGATCATCTGGGGTGGGGCGGCCTTTGTCGTGCTGCTCCTCATCATGTGGAAGTACGCGCTCCCACCGGTGCGGAACATGATGAAGCAGCGTGAGGACCGCATCCGGGACGACCTCGAGCGGGCCGAGCAGGCGCGCACGGAAGCCGAGGGGGAGCTGGCGAACTACCGGCGCCAGGTCGCCGACGCCCGCAGCGAGGCGGCGCGGATAATCGAAGAAGCGCGCCAGTCTGCCGACGAGGTGAAGCGCCAGATCCAGGCGCAAGCGGAGGCGGATGCAGCCGACATTCGCACGCGCGCCCAGGAGGACATCGGGCTCGCGACCGACCGGGCTCAAGCCGACCTCCAAGGAAGGGTGGCGGACCTGTCGATCGAGCTCGCCGAGAAGATCGTCGAGCGCAACCTGGATCGCGACACCCAGCTCGCGCTGGTCGAGAGCTACATCGGCCAAGTCGGGAACGGGAACGGGAGCCGGTAACGGGCATGGCGGAGGCAGATCGGGTCGAGGCGTACTCCCAGGCGTTCTTCGAGGTCGCGCGGGCCGAGAAGCAGGGCGGCGCGATCGAGGACGACCTCTTCCGGTTCGCCCGCGCGCTCGACGCCAACGACGACCTCCGGATGGCGCTCGGCGACAAGACAATCCCGGCCGAACGGCGCATCGCGATCGTCGAGGAGCTCATGGGTGGAACTGCGCTCCCCGTGAGCGTGGGAATGGTGTCGATGGTGGTCGGCGCAGACCGGGCCGGCGAGTTGCCGGCGATTGTCGATCGGTTCCTCGAGTTGTCGGCCGAACAGAGACAGCACGAGGTAGCCGAGGTCCGCGCCGCCGTGCCGCTCGACGACCAGCTTCGTGACCGGTTGGCGCAGGCGCTGAGCCGCGCCACCGGCAAGCAGGTCGAGGTCAAGGTGGTCGTCGACCCGAACGTGCTCGGCGGCGTCGTGGCCCGCATCGGCGACACTGTGATCGACGGTTCCGTCCGCCACCGGCTGGATCAACTGAAGGAACGCTTGTAATGGCTGAGTTGTCCATCAACGCCGACCAGATCGCCGAGGCGCTGCGGAAGCACGTCGGCGGTTTCAGCACCACACTCGAGAAGGC
>JBKOVL010000272.1:0-16491 GCA_046723895.1 Actinomycetota bacterium
CTCCTGCACCGCCTCGCGCCGGCGCTTCGAGGGGATGTCGTCACGGAACAGCCGGATCGGGCGAGCGACGATGTCGAAGATTGTGTGCCGTGGGTTCAGCGACGAGTCCGGATTCTGGAAGACGAGCTGGATCTCCCGCCGGACCGAGCGTGGTCGCTTGACGGCCACGGGGGCCAGCTCGACCCCGCGCAGCCGGGTCGATCCCGCGGTCGGCCTGTGCAGACCGGCGATCGCGCGCAGGAAGGTCGACTTCCCGCTGCCGCTCTCGCCGACGATGCCGACCCGTTCTGCAGCCCGGACCTGGAGGCTGACGTTGTTGACGGCGGGTGACGCCGCCCCCTTGTAGTCGCACTGGAGGCCGGAGACCTCGAGCAGGAGCTGCGGGCCGCCCGCCGCCGGCAGAAGCGCGTGACCTGGGAGCGGCTCCTTCTGGACCTCTGCGAGCCGGATGCAGCGGGCGGCGTGGCCGTCGCCGGGGTCGTGCAGCTCGACATGGCCGTCGTAGCATTCGGCAATGACGTAGGGGCAACGTGGCGCGTACGCGCACGAGCTGAGAACGACGCCGGTCGGCGGCCGGCCGGGGATGCCGACGACGTAACGGGGCCGGCGCACGCTCGGTACCGCCCCGAGCAGGGCGTGGGTGTACGGATGGCGCGAAGCCCGGGCCACGGCGTCGGCCGAGCCGACCTCGGCGAGCTCGCCGCCGTACATGACCGCCAGACGGTCCGTGAAGGTGCCGAGCAGCGCGAGGTCGTGACTGACATAGAGGCAACCGATGCCGAACTCGGAGACGAGGGATCGCAAGAGCTTGGTAATGCGCGCCTGGGTGGTGACGTCGAGGCCGGTGGTCGGCTCGTCCAGGATCAGCACGTCGGGCCCACACGCGAGCGCGATCGCAAGCGCGATGCGCTGCTGCTGACCGCCCGAGAACTGGAACGGGTAGCGCCGGAGCGCACCGGCAGGGTCTGGAAGCCCCACCGCCTCGATCAGCCCGAGCTGACGGGCGCGCAACGCCTCGCCGCGCAGGCCCCTGTGCACCGCGAGCGGCTGGCCCAGCTGTCTCCCGATCGTCATGGCCGGGTTGAGAGCGAGCGCGGCGCTCTGTGCGACGTACGCGACCCGCTTGCCCCACACAGCCCGCAGGCGCGCGGCCGGCAGTTCGAGCAGGTTCAGGCCGTCGAGCATCGACGCGCCGCCGAGGATGCGACTGCCCGGCGGCCTGTAGCCGAGCGCAGCCAGCGCGGTCGTCGACTTGCCGCAACCGGACTCGCCGGCGAGGCCGAGGATCTTCGCGCGCTCGAGCGCCAGCGAGACCTCGTGCACGACGCGGTTGATCGAGCCGTCGCGGCGGACGAAGCCGACGCTCAGACCGCGGACGTCGAGCACGGTCTCGGCGTTCACAAGCCCCTCCGAGGCGCCCACGCTCACAGCGGCACGATCTCCCGGTGCCCGTGCGTCACGTGCTGGGTCAGGGCGTCGGCGAGCAGGTTGAGCGAGATGGAGAGGAGGGCGATCGCGGCCGCCGGCGCGAGCGTCGCGACAGGGGCGACGTTGAAGAAGGCGTAGTGGTCGTGGATCATCACACCCCAGTCGGCCTTCGGAGGCTGCACGCCGAGACCGAGGAAGTTGAGGGTAGCGATGAAGATGACGCCGTACGTGATGCGGAGCGCGTAGTCGGCGACCGTCGGCGAGATGATGTTCGGCAGCACCTCGCGGAAGAGGATCGCGAAGGTCCGCTCGCCGCGTGCCTGGGCCGCCTGCACGTACTCGCTCGTGATCGCCGCCTGCGTCGCGCCGCGCGCGATCCGGCCCATCCGCGGCGTGTAGACGAGTACGAGCGAAAAGACGAGGACGACGCTCGACGTGCCGGCGCCGCCGATGAGCGTCAGGACGACGAGCAGCGGCGGCAGCGTCAGCAGCAGGTCGAGGAAGCGGCTGATCAGGGCGTCGGTGCGTCCGCCCATGTAGACGCCGAGCATGCCGAAGGTGAGCCCGAGCACCCAGGCGATCGTGACGGCGACGAGGGGGATGAGGATGATCGCGCCGCCGCCGACGAGCAGCCGGCTGAGCACGTCTCTGCCGAGAGAGTCGGTGCCGAGCAGATGCGACCAGCTCGGGCGGGCCGCGGACGGGCCGACCTGGATCGCGTCGGGGTTGTACGGGGTGAAGAAGCGGCCGAAGACGATCACGAACAGGACACAGAACCCGATCCCGAGCCCGATGCGCCCCTCGCTCGACCGCAGGATCGCGCGGATCGCAGAGGGCGGCCGTCCTTCTTCCTCGACGGCCTCCGCCGGGATGACCTCGGCTGCCGACGTTGCCGTCACCTCGCGGCGGTCGCCTTCAGGCGGGGGTTCAAGTACGCCGCGCAGATGTCGGCGACCATGCTGACGATGACGAACAGCGCGCCCATCATCACCGCGATCGCGAGCACGTTGTAGACGTCGGTTGTCTGGATCGCCTGGACCAGGCCCTGACCGATGCCCGGGAACGCGAAGACGTTCTCGACAACGATGACGCCGCTCAGGAGGTAGACGATGTTCACCGCGACGGCGTTGATGAGCGGGACGCCGGCGTTGCGCATCGCGTGGTCCCAGACGACGGTGCGCCGCGGGAGACCACGGAGTACGGCGGCCTGCGTGTATGGAGCGCCGAGGGCCTCTCGGACCGACCCGCGGGCGATGCGCGCGATATACGGGACGATCGCCAGCACCAGCGTCGCCGTCGGCAGCGCGTACGCCTCCGCTTGGTTCTTGAAGGAGGTCGGAAAGACTAGCGCGGTGCTGTCCGTCGGCAGCCAGCCGAGCACACGCGCGAAGAGGAAGAGGAGGAGGATGCCGACGACGAACTCCGGGAGCGCCGCCACGACGGTGGACCCCATGAGCAGCGAGAGGTCGGTCACCGAGCCGACACGTCGCGCCTGAAAGACGCCGATCGCGACGGAGATGGGAAGCGAGATCAGGATCGCCAGCGCGGCGAGGACGAGCGTCTTCTTGAACCGTGGGATGACGTTCTCGGACACCGGCGAGTTCGTCACGAACGACGTGCCCATGTCGCCGCGGACGAAGTGGGAGAGCCAGATCCCGTAGCGCTCCCAGACGGGCTTGTCGAGCCCAACCGACTGTGCGAAGGCAGTGATCTGCTCGGGGGTGATCTGGTTCCCGAACTTCTGGTGCGCGATCTCGCTCGGCGTCCGCAGGCTCATGAAGCCGAACACGACGATCGAGATGACGAGCAGCGTGGCGACGGCGGCGGCGAGTTGACGCCCGATCGCACGGGCGCGCGGAGAGCGGATCACGGGCATCTTTCCGAGGGAGAGTTTGGGGAAGGAGATGCTGCTCACCGGCGCGGATGTGTCCGTATCTTCTCACGGTCGCGGCTGAGACACGATCTCGCCGCCCGCGGCCGCGCCCGCGTCGTCGCTACCGGCAGACGGCCCATGCGCCGCCGAAGGTGCCCGTGCGCAGGTCGCCGTCGCGGATCAGGACGTAGAGCCGCTCGAACCCATCCGAATCCTCGGCGCTCACCTGCAGAAGCGGACGCCACCGCCGCGCGTCGGCTTCCACGGCCGGGCGGCGCGCGCCGTAGACGTCGAAGTCGTCGGCATCGAGCCCAGCGGCCGCGAGCGCGCAGTCGACCTCGACCTCGCCCCCGATCTCTTCGTGATAGCCGAGTAGCCGATGGAGGGCGATCCGGCCGGCGCTCGTCTCCTCGAGCTCGACGCCCTGCATGCGGGCCAGGCGCTCGCGCAGCTCGTCCCAGGCGTCGCGCTCCTCGTACGTCAGATCGAGCTCCTCCGCCTGGAAGGACCAGGCACCGGGGAGCATGAGCTCGCGCGAGAGCTCGAGCGGCGAGGCGCGTAGCGCAGGCGCGTGTCCCTCGGCCGCTCGGAGGTCGCCGTCGACCACGAGCACGCAACAGCTCCCACGATCGGCCGGCGAGAGGCCGGGGGGCCGCTCCGCGAGGTCGTAGAAGAAGAGCATGAGCCCGCGGCGCGGGAGGATCGTGTCGGGGTCGACCGCTGCGGCCTCGGCGAGGTCGACCTGAGCAAGGAAACCCAGCTCGCGACCATGCCGCAACGGCCAAACGAACCCCGGCGGGACCTCGGGGACGCCGCCGACGCGCGAGCGCGACGCGGCATCGCCGCGCGTCAGGCGGAGGCTGACGCGCGCGCAGCCCCGGACATCGTCGGCCCGGTGCGCGAGTCCGACCTCGAAGCACAGCCCGAAGAGCGTGTCCTCGTCGACGACCGCGGTGGCAGGTTTGGCGGGGGCCTGAAAGACGCGGTCCTCGTCGTCCGGCTCCATCGCCGCCTGCACGTTCGCGCTGAGCTCCTGCGCCACGCCTACCGCCTCCCGCAGCAGGTCCCTGAAGAAGCCGCGCCGGTCGCTCATGCATGGGAGGGTAGTGGTCATAACGCCGACGAAAGGAGAAGCGATGGCCCCGAAGCAGGCCGTGCAGACCGAGCAGGCGCCGCAGCCGTTCCGCGGCGCTCCGTACTCTCAGGCGATCGTCGCGGGTGGGTTCGTCTTCGTCTCGGGGCAGGTCGGAATTCGCCCCGGCGAGACGGCTGCCGTGAGCGCCACCGTCGAGGAGCAGACCGAGCAGACGTTCGCGAATCTCCGCGCCATCCTCGAGGCCGCCGGCAGCAGCCTCGAGCGGATCGTCAAGACGACCGTCTACCTGAGAACGCTCGACGATTTCGCGGCGATGAACGAGGTCTACCGGCGCCACGTCGGCGACGTGCCGCCGGCGCGGGCGACCGTCGAGGTCGGACTGCCGGCCGACTTCCTCGTCGAGATCGAGGCGATCGCGCTCGCCTAGGGGCGGACGTTCTGAGGGCGGCCGCGCGCGAACGCGAGCAGGTTCTCGAGCGCGACTCGCATCAGCTCGTTCGCGGCCGCGTCGCTGTTGAACCCGACGTGCGGGGTGAGAACCGTGCGCGGCGCGGTGAGCAGGGGGTGGTCGCGCGGCGGCGGCTCGGTGCCGAGCACGTCGAGGCCCACTCCGCGGATCGCGCCCCGCTCGAGCAGCTCGGCGAGGAACACCTCGTCGACGAGCGAGCCGCGGGCGGTGTTGACGAGGATCGCGTGCGGCTGCAGGAGCGAGAGCAGGCGACGATCGACGATGCCCTCGGTCTCCGCGCGCGCGGCAAGGTGAAGCGAGACGACGTCGGACGACGTGAACAGCTCCTCGAGCTCGACCAGCGGGACGCCGAGCTCCCGCTCGCGCTCCGGCGAGCGGCGCCTCGTCCAGCACACGACGGTCATGCCGATCGCGTGCGCGAGCTCGATCAGCCGCACCGCGACCGGCCCGGCGCCGACGACCCCGAGCCGGCGCCCGCGCAGGTCGAGGGGCTCGGTCTGCTCCCACTCGCCGGCCCTGACCGCGCGGTCGCAGTCGAGCAGTCCGCGCGCGACGGCGAGCATCAAGGCGAGCGCGTGCTCGGCCACCGCGTTTGCGTTCGCGCCGGAGCGCGGGACGTTGCAGACGGTGACGCCGGCTGCGCGCGCCTCCTCCATGTCGACGTACGTCTCGACGCCCGTGCCGACGAAGCTCACGACCCGAATGCCGGCGCTCGCCGACAGGACGCCGGGCGGCAGCCGCCAGAGCAGGAGGAGCCCCTCGGCCCCCTGCAGCCGCTCGACCCAGACGTCGACCGAGTCGGGCGCGCCGTCGAACCACGCGAGCTCGTGTCCCTCGGCTTCGAGCCGGTCGAGCTGGTCGCGACGGAGACGACGGTGGTACTGCGGCTCGCCGTCGGCGCAAACGAGGCGCACTAGTCGACGGCCCGCACCGCCGCGAGACGGGCGCGTGCCGCCGCCGCAGCCTCGACCCCCGTCAGCGCCGCCGACTCCATGTGCGTCCACTCGCCGACGTAGTCGCCGGCGAAGAAGATCCTGTCGTCGACGCCGCGCTCGAGCGCCGCCTGCACTTGTGACCGGCCGGGCGCGGCGAACGGGATCGCCCGCTCCCAGCGCTGCACCACCACCTCGCGGACGATCCCCCGCGCCTCGGGATAGAGGCGGTAGAGGTCGTCGACGATCACGGCCTCGATCTGCTCGTCTCCCTGGTCGAACAGCCGCCGGGCGCGGTCGGCGCCGCCGTAGACCATGAGTGCGCCGCCCGGCTCGCGCGCGACGCCGGGCTCGCGCAATGTGTTCGCGTGGTTGAAGAGCATGTTGAACGACGTCTCGACGGTCAGAAGCGAGTAGATGTCGTCCCACGGCATCGCCCGCGTCTCACCGGTGAGGATGCCGGCGACGACGAACGGGCCGTACGTGATTGCGTCGAGTGCTGCAGCCGTTTCCGCCGGCAGGTCGGAGACGAGCGCACGTGCGATCGGCGCCGGCGTCGTGATGATCACGCACCGCGCTCGAGTCTCCTCCTCGATACCGTCTTTGCGGTAGCGGACACGGACGGTGTCGTCGTCGCGCGCGACCTCGCTGACGGGCGCACGAGTCACGACGCGCTCGCCGAGCCGTCGCGCCAGCTCGTCAGGCAGCGCGGACGGGCCGCGGCGCAGGTTGTAGCCGAGCACGACGCCCTCGGACTCCCAGACGTGCGCGAACAGGCCGACCATGCACCCGGCCGCTATCTCGTCCGGCTCCGCGGTCAGCCGGTTCGCCGTGGCGCGGAAGATCGACTCGATCTGCGTGTGGACGGGACCGACGTACTCGGCCCAGGTCCGGTCGTCGAGGAAGCCGAGCAGGCGGCGCCGCACGTCGGAGTCCGACTCGCCGGGCCCGCGGCGGGCGAGCTCGTTGTAGCGGCCGGCGTCGCGCCGGATCCGGAGCCCCACCCGCGCGAGCGATATGCGGGCAGACGGAGCGAGTGGAAGCCGCAACGGCATCGTCTCGGCGCGTCCGCCTGTGACGACCCGCCCGCGCTGCGCGATCCCGAGCAGGCTGCCGTGAATTCGGACCGGCTCGAGGTCGAGCTCGTCGAGCATCGACCAGAGAAAGGATCCCTCGCCCGGGAACATGTGCGCGCCGACGCTGAGCCAGTGCTCGCCGCGCGCGAAGGACTTGATCCGGCCGCCGACGCGATCGTCCGCCTCGAGGACGAGCGTGTCGAGGTCGCGCAGCTGGTAGGCGGCGGCCAGGCCGCCGATGCCCGCGCCGATGACGACGACGTCCTTCAGGCGCTCGTCGCCTGCGCTTTCTTCAGTGGCACGAGGCCGGAGGGGGCGAGGTCGGCGAGCAGCAGCGTGACGCGGTCCGCTCGGCCGCCGTTGTCCTCTGCCTCCTCCTTTCGCTCGACCGCCCGACGAACGAGCCGGCCGCCCAGGTAGCGGAACGGCTCGGGCGGGAATTGCCCCACCGGGTCGCGCACCAGGCCGGCACGCGACCATTCGTCGTCGAGGCCGAGCGCCAGCGACGCGAGGATCCGGCCGCCGAGATAGGTCGGGCCGACGCCGTTGCCGGAGTAGCCGAGGCCGTAGAGGATGTCGTCGCGACCGCCGAGACGCGAGAAGAACGGCAGGCCTACCTGCGTGCGGTCGATCGGGCCCATCCAGCTGTGCGTCACGGGCAGGTCGCGGAGGGAGGGATAGAGGCCGCGCATGCTCCGCGCGACTGCCTCAGCGCGCGGCGACGAGCCGTCGAAGGTCGCGCCGATCTTGCCGCCGAATGCGAGTTTCCCGCCGCCGCGGCCGAAGACGAGCCGCCCGTCGAACGTCGTGCGGTAGTAGTTGACGAGCATCCGCGAGTCGGAGATGCACATGCCGTCGGTCCAGCCGAGCGCCTCGAGGCGCTCCACGGCTGGAGCCGTGGCGACGACGTCGCTCGCGATCACGACGAGCGCGCGCCCGATCTCCGGCAACGCGGCCGCCCACGCGTTGAGCGCGAGAACGATCCTGGAAGCCGTGACCGCACCGCGCACCGTGACGACCCGAGGCGGCCGGGAGCGCTCGAGCCTCGTCACGGGAGACTTCTCGAACAGCCGCACCCCACGCTCGAGCGCCACGCGCCGAAGGCCTCGCGCGAGGAGCGCCGGCTGCACCGTGGCCGCCGTCGGCTCGAAGACGCCGCCGAGGTGTGTCGCCTCCCCGGCGCGCCGGGCGACCTCGGCCGGGTCGAGGTGCTGGAACGGCTGCTCGCCGTACGCGGCGATGGTCGCCAGCGTCTCCTCCCAGGCGCCGAGCTGAGCCGCGCTCGTCGCGGCCCACAACCATCCGTCGCGCCGGTAGTGCGCGTCGATGCCGTGCTCGGCGCAGAACGCGCCGATGCCGTCGACGGCCTCCGCCGAGGCGCGGGCGAGACGCACCGCCTCCTCGCCGCCGCACACCTTCTTCAGCGATCCGAACTTCGCCCACCAGCTGAGGACGAAGCCGCCGTTGCGGCCGCTCGCACCGCCGCCGCAGACGTCCCCCTCGACGAGGACGACGTCGAGCGCCGGGTCCTGCTCCTTGAGCCGGATCGCCGTCCAGAGGCCGGTGTAGCCGCCGCCGACGATGCAGACGTCAGCGTGCTCGTGGCCCTCGAGCGCGGGCGCGTCGTCGGCCCCGCTCAGCGCCTCGTCGAGCCAGAGGCTACGCACAGGCGGAATGTAGAGCATCTCCGCCGATGGAGAATCAGGCCGTGAGCGATCTCGAGGTCGTCGTGGTCGGTGCAGGCGCGCTCGGTCTCTGCACGGCGTTCGAGCTGACGGAGCTCGGCGTCTTCGGCGTGACGGTGATCGAGCGCGGCCAGGTGGCGGGCGCGTCCTCGGGGCTGTCGGTGGGGATCATCGAGACGCAGTACCTCGAGCCGCTGGCGATCGAGATCCGCGTTCGCAGCATGGATTTCTTCCGACGTCTCGAGCGCGAGCACGGGCTGCAGATCACTCGGAACGGTTACCTGCGCCTCGGTCACACCGCAGACGACCTGCAGTCCTTCGAGCGCAGCGTCGGGATCCAGCGGGCGCTCGGCGTTCGCGATGCACACGTCGTCGAGCGGGACGGCTTGCGACGGCTCGTCCCGCACCTCGAATGCGGCGACCTCGCCGGGGGCCTCTTCGGTCCTGCTGACGGTTACATCGACGGTCACCTTTACTGCAACCTGCTGGCCGACCTGCTCAGGTCGCGAGGTGCGACGATCGTGACTGCGGCGGAGCTCGTCGACGCCTCCATGACGAGCTCGGGCCGGCACGCGCTCGTCATGCGGGGGCTCACGCTCGAATGCGACGTCGTCGTGAACGCCGCCGGTGCGTGGGCGACGAAGGTCGGCGACCTGCTGGGCGCGCCGACGCGCGTCCTCCCGCAGCGACATCGGGCGCTCGTCGCGCACCTGCCACTCGAGCTCGACTACCTGATGCCGTCGGTGATGGACTACATCCCGTCGTCGGGTGCCCTCGGCCTGTACTTCCGTCACGAGAGCAGGTCCAGCCTGATCGCCGGCCTCCACACCGAGGAGCCCCTCCATGACCTCGTCGACCCGGACTCGTACGGACGAGGCGGCGAGCACCGCTTCATGGAAGAGGTGGCGGAGCGCCTCGCACGCCGGCTGCCGGAGCTCGCCGGTGCGCGGCTCGCCGGTCTCTGGGCCGGCCTCTATCCCCTCAGCCCCGACGGCGCGCCGGCCGTCGGTCCCTATGGGCGGAAGCCGAGCGTCGTCGCCGTCGCGGGCGCGGGCGGCTCCGGGCTCCAGTCGTCGCCGGGGCTCGGCAGGATCGCCGCAGAGTGGATCGTGTACGGGGAGCCGCGTACCATCCCCGCGGCCTCGAAGCTTCTCCCCGACCGGTTCTGACGCGCCGCGCCGACAGTTGGCAACGAGAAAGCTGCTGAGGGAGACTTCCGGGACCAGCCACCGAAAGGAACGACATGGCCACGACACTCGACGCGACGGCCTGGGAAGCTCGCTCGGAGGAGCTGACGCTCTCGGGACGCGTCTTCATCGCCAACGAATCCGTCGACGCCCGCTCAGGCGAGACGTTCGAGAAGCGAAGCCCGATCGACGGCCGCCGGCTCGCAGACGTCGCGTCGGGCGACGCCCCAGACGTCGACGCAGCCGTGCGTGCGGCGCGCAAGGCATTCGAAGCCGGCGTCTGGGCCGGCGTCGCACCGCGCGACCGAAAGCAGGCTCTCCTGAGCTACGCCGGCGTCATCGCGGATGCGAAGGAGGAGCTGGCGCTGTTGATCACGCTCGAGATGGGCAAGCCGATCGCGGACGCGCTCTCCGAAGTCGACTACACCGTCCAGTGCATCGCCTACTACGCGGAGGCGATCGACAAGGTCTACGGCGAGATCGGCCCAACGGGGCCGGACTCGCTGACGCTCGTGACGCGCGAGCCGGCGGGGGTGGTCGGCGCGGTGACGCCGTGGAACTACCCGTTGCTGATGCCGGCGTGGAAGCTCGGCCCGGCGCTCGCCGCCGGCAATACGGTCGTGCTGAAGCCGGCCGAGCAGACCCCGCTGTGCGGGGTCAGGCTCGGCGAGCTCGCCGCCGCTGCGGATCTTCCGCCGGGCGCCGTCAATGTCGTCTCCGGCTTCGGCGAGACCGCGGGGCAGGCTCTCGGCAGGCACGACGACATCGACGTCATCTCCTTCACCGGCTCGGGCGAGGTCGGCAAGCTCTTCCTCCGGTACGCAGGCGAGTCGAACATGAAGGCGGTCTGGCTCGAGTGCGGCGGCAAGTCACCGAACATCGTCCTCGCGGACGCCCCCGATCTCGACACCGCCGCCGAGCAGATCGCCGGCGGCGTGTTCGTCAACGCGGGCCAGATGTGCAACGCGGGCTCGCGCCTGATCGTCGACCGGTCGATCGGCGACGAGCTCCTCGATCGGCTCGTGCAGGCCGCCGACACGTGGCAGCCCGGGAATCCATTCGCGGCCGACACGCGCATGGGCGCGATCGTCGACGACACGCAGCTCGGGCGGGTCCTGTCCTACATCGAGGCCGGCACCGAGGAAGGGGCGCGGCTCGCCGCCGGTGGGCACCAGACCCTCGTCGACACCGGCGGGACCTACGTCGAGCCGACGATCTTCACCGACGCCACGAACGAGATGAAGATCGCGCGCGAGGAGATCTTCGGGCCGGTGCTCACCGTGATCCCCGCGGACAACCCGGAGCGTGCCGTCGCGATCGCGAACGACACGCAGTACGGGCTGGCGGCAGCGGTGTGGACGCGCGACATCAGCCGAGCTCACCGCATCGCGCGTGCGCTGCGCGCGGGGAACGTGTACGTGAACACGTACGACCGTGGCGATATCTCGCTGCCGTTCGCGACGTTCAAGCAGTCCGGCGTCGGCGTTGACAAGTCGCTGCACGCACTGGACAAGTACACGCGAATCAAGACGACCTGGATCGGCCTGTAATCAGTGTCCGATCCTGATCTGTGACCCGATCTGGTCCCAGAGGATGATCTTGCCGTGCTCGACGACGAAGACCGCGATCGCCTCGGCACCGGGTGGGTCAGCGCAGCGCCTGCTCTTTCGGTCGCCCAGCCTGAAGGTCGCGGTCGCCGCGCTTCCGTTCTCGCGCAGGGAGACGATCGTGCCGGAGCAGGGCAATCGCGCGTTCCACCTGACGGCGTCGGCATGCCTACGCAGGTAGATCAACTGGTCCCCCTGGACGACAGCTGCGCCGCGAGCGAAGAGCGATGCGGCCGTTTCGTTGTCGTCGGCGCGCAACGCGCGCGCCCACGCACGCACCACGTCGCGAGGCGAGGTCGCGCTTGCCCCGCAGCCTGCGAGCACGAGCGCAAGCGCCACGGGTGCGAGTGGACGGAACCGCATGTGCAGAAACTCCGCCTTGCGGCGCAAGTTGTCAATCCGACCACCCGCTGATGCCGCTCTTCATCGAGGCGATTCGCGGCGCGCTCCGGGACGCGCTGCTCGAGGACGAGCGCGTGTTCCTGCTGGGCGAGGACATCGGCCACTTCGGCGGCGCCTTCGGCGTGACGAAGGGCCTGTGGGAGGAGTTCGGCGACGAGCGGGTGATCGACACGCCGATCTCGGAGGAAGCGTTCGTCGGGGCGGCGGTCGGCGCCGCCTGGATGGGCGATCGGCCCGTGGCCGAGCTGCAGTTCGCCGACTTCGTCTCCTGCGCCTTCGACCCGATCGTCACGGTCGCGGCCAAGACCCACTGGCGGTCGGGCATCCGGCTGCCGCTCGTGATCCGCGCGCCGTTCGGCGGCGGCGTCCGGGGCGGGCCCTTTCATTCGCAGTGCCCGGAGGGCTGGTTCGTCGGCGTCGCGGGGCTCAAGGTCGTCTGCCCGGGCACAGTCGAGGACGCCTACGGACTGCTGCGCGCGGCGATCGACGACGATGATCCCGTCCTCTACTTCGAGCACAAGGGCCTCTACCGGCGGCTGAGCGGCGAGACCGTCGGCGGCGACCTCCGCACGCCGATCGGCAGAGGTCGCATCGCGCGCGCGGGCTCCGCCGCGACCCTCGTCACGTACGGCGCCGCCGTGGACCTCGCGCTGGGTGCCGTCGAGGGCCTCGACGTCGAGGTGCTCGACCTGCGCACCCTATGGCCGCTCGACCGCTCGCTGGTGCTCGAGTCGGTCGCGCGGACGTCGCGGCTGCTCGTGCTCCAGGAGGCCCAGCGGTCGAACGGCGTCGCCGACGCGGTCCTCTCACTCGTCGCGGGCGAAGGCTTCGAGAGCCTGGACGCGCCGCCCGCCGTCGTCGCGCCGCCCGACACGCCCGTGCCGTTCGCGCCGGAGCTCGAGGACGCCTACCTGCCGTCGGTCGAACGCGTCAGGGGCGCAGTGGAGGAGCTCCTTGCGTACTGAGTCGTACCCGGACACGGCCGAGGTGCCGCGCGAGACGCAGCTGGAGCTCCTGCGGCTGATGCTCCTGCAGCGGTATGCCGAGGAGCGGATCATGGCGCTGTACCGCCAGGGGAGGATCGTCGGCAGCGTCTACACCGGCTACCTGCAGGAGGCGGTTGGCGCCGCTGTCGGCCTCGCCCTCGGCCCGGACGATGTCGTGGCGCCGCTCAACCGCGAACAGGCCTGCCATTACGCGCGCGGCGTGCCGGTCGCGCACGTGCTCCGGAACTTTCTGGGCAAGGCGACCGGGCCGACGTTCGGCCGCGACTGCAACATGCACTTCGGCGTCCCCGAGCGCGGCGTCTTCCCCCTCGTCTCGATGCTCGGCGACCTCTGCCCGGTGGTTGTGGGCGCGGCGCTCGCGTTCAAGCGGCGGCGTGAGCCGCGGGTCGCACTCACGTTCTTCGGCGACGGAGCGATGTCGACGGGTGACGTGCACGAGGCCCTGAACCTGGCCGGCGTCCTGCAGGTGCCCGTCGTGTTCGTGGCGCAGTCGAACCAGTTCGCCTACTCGACGCCGACGCGCCGCCAGATGGTCAACACGAACCTCGCCGAGCGGATCGACGGAGGGTGGAGCATCCCCTGCGAGCGCGTGGACGGGACGGACGCCACGGCCGTCTTCTCCGCCGCGCGGAGGGCGATCGAGCGCGCGCGCGCGGGCGCCGGGCCGCAGGCAATCGAGGCTGTCTCGTTGCGCGGGCACGGTCACGCCGCCCACGACGACGCGCGCTACGTTCCCGCGGAGCTTCGCGCCCAGTTCGCCGACCCGATCGACCGCCTGACGATGCGCCTTCTTGCCGAAGGCGTTCCGCAGGCCGAGGTGGACGCGGTGGGGACAGCTGCGGTCGACGAGGTCGCGGCCGCGCTGGCGGAAGCCGAGGCCGCGCCGCCCCCCGATCCGTCGACGCTCGAGCACGGCGTCTACGCGACGCCTCTTGTCTGAGGTGCGGCGATGACTCTGCGGCGTCACGCTCCAAGCAGGGAACAGGCGGTGCGACCGACGAGCGCTGGCGTGCAGGGAGCTTTGGATGGGCCGGGCAGGGATCGAACCTGCGACCTTGGGATTAAAAGTCAGCCTGACAGCCTCGCATAGCCGCAGGAAGCAGAAAGAGCCTGCAAGTTCGCGTTATCTGGGTTGCAACGAACTGTCGCTAGAGGCACCGAGCGGACACGAGTCCGTACTCCCGGCGTGCTCTCGCGGGGGCTCATTATCAGTGCCGTCGCCACCGGCGTCTGCTCGGTGCTCGAGACGGCTCGGATCTGGGAGGGCGCCCGCGTGGGCGTGATTGGCTGCGGCGCGGTCGGACTGTCGGCGGTGCGGGGCGCACGCATCGCCGGTGCGTCGGAGGTCTATGCGCTCGACCTCGACTCGCGGAAGCTCGACGCCGCGCATCGCTTCGGCGCGACGCACACCGGGCCCGGTGAGCAGCTCGACTTCGTCTTCGACGTCGTGGGATGCCCCGAGACGGTCGCGGAGGGCCTCGCGATGCTCGGCCACGCGGGGACGCTCGTCTACATCGGCCTGCCGCAGCCGGCCGCGCGGGCCGAGCTCGAGCTGAACCCCTTCTTCGACAAGCGCACGCGGATCGTCGTCGCTCACGGTGGGGACCACTGGCCGGCGGCCGACTTCCCGAAGTTCGCGCAGTGGGCGCTCGACGGCAAGCTCGACCTCGCGAGCATGGTGACGAAGACGATCGCGCTGGACGACGTCGAGCGTGCTTTCGAGGATCTGCGGCGAGCGGATGTGATTCGCTCGGTGATCGTGTTTGAATAGGGCCGTGGATCTTCGCGACTCCCCCGACGAGGCGGCCTTCCGCAAGCAGCTACGGGCGTGGCTGCAAGACAACCTGCCGGCCGAGCGGGGTCGCGACTGGAGCCGCAAGCTCTACGACGCGGGCTACGCCGGCATGACGTGGCCCGTCGAGTACGGTGGTCGCGGCCGGCCGTACAGCCACCAGGCGATCGCCAACGAAGAGCTCGCACGGAACGAGGCGCCGAATCACATGAACGTGATCGCGCTCGGCATGGCGGGGCCTACGATCATGGCCCACGGGACGGAGGAGCAGAAGCAGCGCTACCTCGCGACGATGCTCACCGCGGAAGAGATCTGGTGTCAGGGCTTCTCCGAGCCGGGCGCCGGCTCAGATCTGGCGGCGGTGCGTACGCGCATCGAGGACAAGGGCGATCACTTCCTTGTCAACGGCCAGAAGGTCTGGTCGTCGTTCGCGCACGTCGCCGACCACTGCATCCTCGTAGGGCTCGGCGACCCAGATGCGCCGCGCTACAAGGGGCTCACGTACGTGATCGCAGACATGAAGACGCCGGGCGTCGAGGTGCGGCCGCTGCGGCAGCTTACCGGCGAGGCGGAATTCAACGAGATCTTCTTCACCGACGTGCGCGTGCCGAAGGAGAACCTGCTCGGCGAGATCGGCGGCGGCTGGCAGGTGGCGATGACCACGCTTCTGCACGAGCGTGGCACGCTCGGCTTCGCGCTCGCGGGGACCCTCGAGCTACAGGTGACGAAGCTCGTCGCACTCGCGAAGCGGCGCGCGGCGGACGACCCGTTGATCCGCGACCGCGTCGCGCAGGAGTGGATCGAGCTGCAGGCGCTGAAGCTGACGAACAACCGCTCGCTGACGACGTTGATGCAGGCCGGTGTCCCCGGCCCGGAGGGCTCCGGATCGAAACTCCACTGGTCGGAGCAGAACCAGCGGTTGACGAAGCTCGCGATGGAGATCCTCGGCGGTGAGGACGACGGGTACTGGCGCCATCAGCAGCTCCGCTCGCGCGGGAACACCATCGAGGCCGGCACGAGCGAGATCCTGCGTAACATCATCGCCGAGCGCGTCCTCGGCCTCCCGCGGAGCCGCTGATGCAGTTCGCGTTCACGGAGGAGCAGGAGCTGCTGCGGCGAGAGGCTCGCGGCGTGCTCGCGAACGGCGGCTGGGGCAAGGACGAGGTCGCGGAGCTCGGCTACCTGGATCGCGCCGTCCTGTACGAGGAGGCGGGCCGAGCCGGGCGCGGAGAGGAATTCTTCGAATCTGCTGGCGCCGCGAACGAGCAGCTCGCCGCGCTGTCCCTGGAGGCCGTCGGGATCGCCGCAAAGGCGCTCGAGCTCGCCGTCGATTACGCGAAGACGCGGGAGCAGTTCGGCAAGCCGATCGGCACGTATCAGGCGGTGTCGCACCAGCTCGCGGACACCTACGTCGAGACGGAGCTCGCGCGCTCGCTCGCGTACTGGGCCGCGTGGTGCGTCGCGGAAGTCGACGAGCAGGTCGACGTCGCATGCGCCGCGGCGAAGGCGTATTGCGGCGACGCGGCGGTCGCCGCGTGCGAGCGCTCGATCCAGGTGCTCGGAGGCATTGGGTTCACGTGGGAGCACGTGCTCCACCTGTACTACGAGCGCGCGCTGTGGATCCAGGCGCACGCGGGCTACGCATCGAAGCACCGCGCACGCATCGCCGCGCACCTGCTGGATTGAGATCGGTTCTCGTCACGGGCGCGTCCTCCGGGATCGGAGCAGCATGCGCCGTGCGGTTGCGCGACCGCGGCTGGCGCGTGCTCGCAGGCGTGCGCCGTCCCGGCACCGCGCCCGAAGGAACCGAAGAGCTGCTCGTCGACGTCACCGAGCCGCCGCCGGAGCTCGAGCTCGACGAGCTGCACGGGTTGGTCAACAACGCGGGAGTCGCGGTCGCGGGCCCGCTCGAGTTCGTGCCGGCGGAGGAGATGCGC
>JBKOVL010000191.1:0-7146 GCA_046723895.1 Actinomycetota bacterium
CGGTGACGTGATCTACGACATCCAGAACCAGGTCGTGGAGCCCTGGCACCAGGTGCTCGCCTACGAGCCGCAGACGACCGGCAACCACTCGCTGACGAAGCGGAGCGAAAAGGCGGCGATCAAGCGCGCGCTCAACCACGACTTCGTCCTCCCGCTACACGACTTCCCCGCCCGGGTCGAGGGGGGTCGCGTGGTCGCCCGGCTGAAGCACGAGGTGCCCGGCCCGGAGTGGTCGGTCGAGCAGTTCGCGGCCGAGTTCGCCGAGCCCGTCGCCGCGGTCTGACAAGCCGGCCGCCGGACGATGATCGGCGGCGCACACCGTGTGAGGCACTACTTGACGCCCCGTCCGCCGCATGTTTACCGTTCTTGAACACCCGATCGGGACCGGAAGGAGCAAGCGCATGACCATTGCCTCGCGCGGGGCAACGATGGCGGTCGACTGGGAGCAGCGGGTCGACTTTCCCCGGCTACGCCGGGAGCGGCTCGAACGGGCCAGGGCCGCGCTGGCCTCGTCCGACCTCGGTGCGCTCCTTCTGTTCGACCCGAACAACATCCGCTACGTGACGAGCTCCCATATCGGCGAGTGGGCGCGGGACAAGAACGCGCGCTTCGTCCTCCTCTGCCGCGACTCCGACCCGATCCTCTGGGACTTCGGCTCGGCCGCACGGCACCACCAGCTCTATGCGCCGTGGCTACCGGAGTCGAGCTGGCGGGCAGGGGTGACGAGCATGCGCGGCGCGATGCCGGAAGAGACCGGTGTGCCTGACTCGATGGCGGCGAAGATCGTGCGCGAGCTCGAGGAGCGCGGGCTGAAGGGCGAGCCGCTGGGCGTCGATATGTCCGACCTCGTCACGCTGGAGGCGCTCCACCGCGCCGGCATCGCGACGACGGACGCGACGCGCGTGATGCTCTCGGCCCGGAAGACCAAGACCGAGGACGAGCAGGCGCTCCTCTCGCACGCCGCGGCGATCGTCGACGCTGTGTACGAGCGGATCTACGAGCTGCTCCGGCCGGGGGTGCGCGAGCACGAGGTCGTGGCCGAGGCGATGCGGGTCCTCTTCGAGCTCGGCTCTGAGCACGTGGAGGCGATCAACGCCGTCTCGGGCGACCGCTGCAACCCGCACCCGCACGTCTTCTCCGACCGGCTGATCAGGCCCGGCGACCAGGCCTTCTTCGACATCATCCACTCGTTCATGGGCTACCGGACCTGTTACTACCGGACGTTCTGCGTCGGCAGCGCCTCGCACAGCCAGGTCGAGGCCTACCGGCAGTGCCGCCAGTGGCTGGACGATGCGATCGAGCTCGTCCGGCCGGGCACGATGACGGACAAGATCGCCGAGGTCTGGCCGACTGCCGAGGAGCTCGGCTTCCCGAGCGAGGAGTCCTGCTTCGGCCTCCAGTTCGGCCACGGCCTCGGCGTCGGCCTCTACGAGTCGCCGATGATCTCACGGCTGCACTCCTTCGACGACCCGGTCGAGATCGAGGAGGGAATGGTCTTCGCCCTCGAGACGTACTGCCCCGCGAGCGACGGCACGTCCGCCGCGCGGATCGAGGAAGAGGTCCTGGTCACGGCGGACGGCTGCGAGGTCCTGACGCGCTTCCCGGCGGACGAGCTGCTCGTCTGCGGCCGGATCTACGCCCGCGGCGCCGACTTCGCTGAGCTCGAAGCCTCACCATGACCGACCTGCACGCTCCGGCCGGCGCGGATCTGGCGACTCTGCTCGCGCTCTACCGCCGGATGACGCTCATCCGCGGGTTCGAGGACCGCGTGCAGTCGCTCTTCCTCAAAGGCCATGTCCACGGGACGACCCACCTCTGCTCGGGTCAGGAGGCGGTGGAGGTCGGCGTGGCGAGCGTGCTCCGGCCCGGCGACCGCGTCGGCGGAACCTACCGCGGGCACGGGCACGCACTCGCCCTCGGCCTCGAGCCGCAGAAGCTGATGGACGAGCTGCTCGGCCGCGCGACCGGAGTGTGCGGGGGCCGCGCCGGGTCGATGAACGTCGTCGATCTCGAGCACGGCCTGATCGGCTGCTTCGGGATCGTCGGCGGCAGCATCGCGGCCGCGACGGGAGCCGCGCTCGCGCTCCGCGATAGTGGAAACGTCGCCGTTGCGTTCTTCGGCGACGGCGCAGTCAACCAGGCCTATTTCTACGAGTGCCTCGACTTCGCGAAGGTCTTCGCGCTGCCCGCGCTGTACGTCTGCGAGAACAACGTCTACGGTGAGTACACGCGGTCCGAGGACGTCACCGCGGGAACAGCGATCAGCCGAGTCGAGGCGATCCAGCTGCCCGCGCAGGTCGTCGACGGCAACGACCTGTGGGCGGTGCGGGAAGCGGCCGGGACGGCGCTGGAAGACGTTCGCGCCGGCAACGGCCCCGCGTTCATCGAGGCACTCACCTATCGGTTCGTCGGCCACTCTCGCAGCGACCCCGGCCGGTACCGCCCCGACGGAGAGCTCGACAGTTGGCGGGAGCGTGATCCGCTCGTCATCGCGCGGGCGCGGCTGCTCGAAGAGGGCGCCACGCCGGAGGAGCTGGACGCGCTGGAGGTGGCGGTGGCTGCGGAGCTCGATGCGGTCGAGGCGGCGGCTGTCGCCGCACCGTTCCCCGATCCCGGCCGACCGGCGACCGAGTTCGCTCCCTCCGCGCGCTAGCGTGCACATCGTCGGGAAGCTCGCCGAGACGGCGACGAACGACGGACCGTTCGAAGGCCGGGCCCAAGGCTTGACACGCCGCCCCCTCTTCGACCGCGACCGCGGCACCGTCCACCACTCGCTCGTCCACTTTCAGCTTGCCCCCGGAGGGCGTATCGAGCGTCACATGCACGCATTCGAGCAGGCGCTCTACGTCCTGTCCGGCTCGATCGCGGTCGACCTCGCGGGCACGCTCGAGGAACTGCGCGCGGACGACTATGTCTGGGTCGAGGTGGGCGTGCCGCACGCGCTGGCAAACCCCTCGCTGGAGCCGGCGGTGTGGCTGGAGGCGAGTGCGCCGAATCCCGGCGCGCGCTTCGAGGACACCGTCTTCACCGACGGACCCGGCGCGACGCCGGAGCTTCCGTACCGCCGAGGGCACTTCGACATCTCCGAGCTGCCCGAGCCGAGCGGCGCCATCCTCGCCGGCGCCGGCACGAACGTCGGCGGAGCCTCCGTCCGCCTCCTGGTCAACGCCGACTTCGGTGCGAGCCAGCTCGTCCTGATGGCGCTCCAGTACGTCCCGGGCGGCGCGATCAAGGAGCACGACCATGCTTTCGAGGAGGGGTTCTTCTTCGTCGAGGGCGAGCTCGAAGCCGACCTCGACGGAGAGAGGCACACGGTCGGGCCCGGCGACTACTTCTGGAGCGGCGTCGGGAGCATGCACGAGCTCACGAACCGATCCGACTTGCCCGTCCGCTGGCTCGAGACGCAGGCGCCCCAGCCGCCGTCGCGCCACCAGTTCCGCTATCGGGCCGACTGGGAGAGGCTCGCCCGCGACTCTTCGTAGGGCGGGAGAGTTACGAGCCGAGCCGAGCCCGAACGGACTCGACGATCGCGTCGGCCCCGGGAAGGAACGCGTCTTCGAGCGGCGGGCTGTACGGAATGGGCAGGTCCGCCGTCGTCAGGCGCCACGCCGCGTCGAGCTGCCCGAGAGCGCGCTCGGTCACCTGAGCGAGCACCTCGCCGGCCCAGCCGCCTGTCGCCGGCCCCTCCTCCACGACGAGCAGCCTGTTCGTCGCCTCGACCGCGCCGACGACCGTGTCGACGTCCAGCGGCCGCAACGTCCGGAGGTCGATCACCGTCGCTTCGATTCCCTCCGCGGAGAGCGTCTCGGCCGCTGCGAGCGCGTCGTGAACGCCCTTCATCGCCGTGGCGATCGTCAGATCCACGCCCCGGCGCACGACGGCGGCCTCCCCGATCGCGATCAGCTCACCGTCCGCCTCACCCCTGAGGGTGTAGAGCCGCTTGTGCTCCAGGAAGAGGACCGGGTTGTCGTCCCGGATCGCCGACTTGAGCAGCCCCTTGGCGTCGTGGGGCGTGGACGGCCCCACGATCTTCAGTCCCGGTACGCCGAGCAGCCAGGACACGGGCGTCTGCGAGTGGATCGCGCCGAACCGTCCGCCGGCACCGCACGCAGACCTGATCACGATCGGCGCGCTTCCTTGCTCGTTCGAGAGGTACCAGTACTTCGTCGCCTGGTTGATCAGGCTGTCCATGACGAGCGGAAGGAAGTCCGCGAACATGATCTCGACGACGGGGCGCAGTCCGGTGACGGCGCTTCCGAACGCGGCGCCCGCGAGCGCGAGCTCGGAGATCGGCGTGTCGATGACGCGGCGAGGTCCGTACTTCTCGAGGAGCCCCGGCGTGACCGCGAAGACCCCGCCGGAGGCGCCGACGTCCTCGCCGATGAAGACGACCCGCTCGTCACGTTCCAGCTCCTCGTCGAGCGCCTCCCGGACCGCGTCACGGAACTCGAGCTCCGGCATGGGTGGAACGATAACCTGCACTGTCAAGTATTGGTGAACGTGTCGGGCAGCGATTACAATCGCGCGGTGGGGAAGCAGGCGCCGCAGCGCGGGGCGCGGCGGTCGACGCGGCCGCCGCTCGAGGAGGACGTCGGTCCTCGGCTACGGGCGCACCGCGAGCAGCGCGGCCTCAGCCTGCGCGAGCTGGCCCGGCGGCTCGGCGTCTCGCCGAGCGCGATCTCACAGATCGAGACTGGAAAGTCCCGGCCGTCCGTGAGCACCTTGTACTCGATCGTCAGCGAGCTCGGGATGTCGCTGGACGAGCTCTTCGGCGCGCCGAAGGCGGCGCAGCCGGGTACGGCTCGCGCGGCGGCAGCACCCGCCTCCGCGCCGCGCACTCTCCGCGGCCGAAGGCCGGCGGAGCGACACGTCCAGCGGGCGGACAGGCGCGCCACGATCGACCTGGAGTCGGGCGTCCGCTGGGAACGGCTGACGCCGGGTCCCGACCACGACACCGACTTCCTCTTCGTCACCTACGACGTCGGCGGATCTTCGAGCGAGGGCAACCGGTCCATGCGCCACTCCGGGCATGAGTACGGGCTCGTGCTCAGCGGCACGCTGGAGGTCACCGTCGGCTTCGACCACTACGTCCTCGGGCCGGGAGACTCGATCTCGTTCGATTCCACCGTTCCGCACCGTCTGACGAATCTCGGCGAAGAGCCCGTGCGCGGCGTCTGGGTCGTCGTCGGCCGCCAGGACGACGGCCGCGGGTACGTTCGCAACACCGGCTCCGACCGTTAGGAGGGCTCGGCGGGACGTTGCGCGCCGCCCCGGCGGTACCGGCCATGTTTCGCCAAGCCCTCCTAGCCCGGGAGGCCCGGGTCGAGCCCCGCCTCCCGCCGGAGCCGCGGGAGCAGCGCCATCAGGTCGAGCTCGCCCCAACCCGATCCGATGCAGCCCTCGACGAGTTGCTGGATCGTCGCGGTGACCGGCAACGGCGCATTCGCCTCGTGGGCGGCGGCGAGCGCGAGCGACAGGTCCTTCCACATGGCGTAGCCGGTGAAGGTCGCGGTGTAGTCGTCCTGGACGAGGGCGGCCGTCTTGTACTTGACGAACGGCGAGCCGACGGCGCTCGCGCCCATCACCTCGAGCATCTGCGCGCGGTCGAGCCCGTGCACCTCCCCCAAGACCAGCGCCTCCGCGACCACCTGGGCGTTTCCGGCGATCATCAGGTTCAGCGCAAGCTTCAGGACGCGCGCCTCCTCGCCCGCGCCGACGTAGAAGACGTTCGGGCCGATGTCGCGAAGCAGCTCCTGCGTCCGCTGGAAGACCTCCTCGTCCCCTGAGACCATGATTCCGAGATTGCCGGCCTCCACGACTGACGGATTGCCACTCACGGGCGCGCGCAGGTAGCCGACACCTGCCCGTGCGGCTGCCTCGGCGACCGTTCGCGACCCCTCGGGTGAGACCGTGCTCATGTCGACGAGGACCCGACCCTGACCGCCCGAGTCGAGCAGGCCGTGGGGCCCGGTGGTGACCTCGAGCAGAGCGGCGTCGTCGAGCACCATCGTTAAGGAGACGTCTGCGGCCTCCCACGCCTCCCGCGGGGTCGAGAGGACCTGCGCGCCTGCGTCGGCCAGTCCGGCCGCGCGCTCGGCCGTCCGATTCCAGACGGAGAGGGCGTGGCCCGCATCGAGCAGCCGCCGCGCGATCGGCTCACCCATCTTCCCCAGTCCGAGCACGGCGACCTGCACGCGTCCTCCCATGCGTTCAGTAGGTGTTCTGTTAACTTAACACTTCGGTCTTGCGTCTCCCGAGGAGGATGAAGTGGCGGTCGAAATCGTCATGCCGCGCCTCTCCGACTCGATGGAGGAGGGGACGGTCACGAAGTGGCTCGTCTCGGAGGGCGCGCAGGTGGTGCGTGGGCAGCCGCTCGTCGAGATCGACACCGACAAGGCGACGATGGAATACGAGTCGGAGAGCGAGGGAACGCTCTTGCAGATCCTCGTCGCCGAGGGCGAGACCGCACCAATCGGCACACCGATCGCACGAATCGGCTCGCCGACCGAGATCGCTGAAACGCCAAGTGACAGTCTGTTACAAGGCGAATCTTCGGCGCGAGCAGGACAAACGCACGAACGAGCAAGTGACAGTCTGTTACTAGGAGGCTCGCGCGCTCCGCGCGCGAACGCCTCACCGATCGCGCAGCGGATCGCAACGGAGCGCGGCGTCGACCTCGCGCGCCTGGACGGGACCGGTCCGAACGGGATGATCACCAAGGAGGACGTCGAGCGTGCCGCCGACGCACTCCCAGCCGTGCCGGCCGGCGCGGCGCCGGAGCCGCTCTCGCGCCTGCAGCAGGCCGTCGCGCGGCACATGGTCGAGGCCGCGGCGGTGCCGACGTTCGCTGCAGAGGTCGCGATCGACATGACCGCGTGCTCCGAGCTCCGGCGCTCGCTCGATTCCCGGCCGTCGTTCAATGACCTCGTCGTCCGAGCGTGTGCGCTCGCCCTGCGCGACCACCCGCGCGTGAACGCGGCCTACAGCGAACAGGGCTTCCGCTACGCAACCGAGATCAACGTGGGGATCGCGGTCGCCGCCGAGGACGCCCTTCTGGTCCCGGTCATCCGCGAAGCCGACCGGAAGTCGATCTCGGACATCCACCGCGAGTCGCGCGAGCTGACGGACAGGGCACGAGCGCGGAAG
>JBKOVL010000204.1:0-4210 GCA_046723895.1 Actinomycetota bacterium
CCAGCGCTACAAGGAGCTGCAGGACATCATCGCCATCCTCGGCATGGACGAGCTCTCGGACGAGGACAAGCTCGTCGTCCAGCGTGCCCGCAAGATCGAGCGCTTCTTCTCGCAGCCGATGTTCGTCGCCGAGCCGTTCACCGGCCGCCCCGGCGTGTACGTGAAGCTCGAGGACACGGTCAAAGGCTTCGCCGAGATCCTGGACGGCAAGCACGACGACCTCGGCGAGCAGGCCTTCTACATGGTCGGCACGATCGAGGAGGCCGTCGCGGCCGGGCGCGAAGCCGAGCCCAGCGCGGCCTAGTGGCCGACGACGCCCGCACGCTCGAGGTCTCCCTGGTCACCCCCGACGGCTCCGCCTTCGAGGGCGACGCGGAGATGTTGATCGTCCCGGGCGCCGCCGGCGAGATCGGCGTGCTCGCCCGCCACGCTCCGCTCGTCGCGCTGTTGAAGGCGGGCTCGACGCGTGTCCACATCCGGCGCGGCCACGACGTGCGGGAGTTTGCCACCGGACCGGGCTTCTTCAAGGTCGAGCTCGACCGCGCGCTCGCGCTCGTCGACGACGCCGTCGACGTGGACGAGATCGACGTCGAGCGTGCCCGCGGGCAGCTCGAGGCGGCGCAGGCGGAGCTCGCCCGCGTCGAGGCGGGCGAGTCGGAGGCGGACCGCTGGCAGCTCGAGCAGCGCGTCAAGCACGCGGAGAACCAGCTTTCGGTCGCGTCGGGCGGGAACCCGGGGGACTTCCGGCCGCGCACCTCGGCGGGGGCCGAGCACATCTAGGGCGGGCCGGGGCCCCGTCCCGTCCGCTACGCTGAGCTCACCCGGAGAGCTTTGAACGGCAGCTTGGCGACCGGGTTACCAAACGCCTAAAGAGCCCGCGGGACCGGAAGTTCGACCGCGACTCTTTCGGCAAGAGGCGCGGATGGCGAACCGGATCGAACAGCTCAGGCGACTACTCGACGAGCGGATCGTCCTACTCGACGGCGCGTGGGGCGTCCTGATCCAGCGCGATCTGCGCGGCGAGGAGACCTACCGCGGCGAGCGCTTCGCCGACCACCCGCGCGACGTCGCCGGCGATCCCGACCTGCTCAATCTGACGCGGCCGGAGCTGATCCTCGACCTCCACCGCCGCTACTTCGCCGCCGGCGCCGATATCGCGACTACGAACACCTTCACCGCGACGCGGGTCGGCCAGGCCGACTACGCGCTCGAGGACGCAGCCGCCGAGATGAGCCTCGAGGGGGCGAGGCTCGCGCGGCAGGCTGCCGACGAGGCGGGCGGGTTCGTCGCCGGCTCGGTCGGGCCGCTGAACGTGTCGCTGTCGGTCTCGCCGAAGGTCGACGACGCGAGCTTCCGTTCGGTCACGTTCGACCTGGTTCGCGAGGCCTATGCGGAGCAGATCGCGGCGCTCGTCGAGGGCGGCGTCGACCTGCTCCTGATCGAGACGGTCTTCGACACGCTGAACGCGAAGGCGGCGATCGCAGCCGCGCTCGACATCGCCCCGGACGTGCCGCGCTGGATCTCGTTCACGGCGATCGACATCAGCGGTCGCAACCTCTCCGGCCAGACCGCCGAGGCGTTCTGGCAGTCCATCGAGCACGCGGAGCCGCTGATCGTCGGCGTGAACTGCTCGCTCGGTGCGGCGCAGATGCGGCCGTACGTCGAAGACCTCGCTCGCATCGCCGACACGTATGTCTCCTGCCACCCGAACGCGGGCCTCCCGAACGCGTTCGGCGAGCACGACGAGCTTCCGGCCGACACGAGCCGCTACCTGTCCGAGTTCGCGCAGTCGGGTCTCGTCAACGTCGTCGGCGGCTGCTGCGGGACGACGCCCGACCACGTGAGAGCGGTCGCGGCAGTTGTAAAGGGTCTGACCCCTCGCCGCGTTCCGACACGGCTGGAAGTGCCGGCCTTCTCTGGCCTCGAGCCGTTCGAGATCGGCCCCGACACCGGCTTCGTGATGATCGGCGAGCGGACGAATGTGACCGGCTCAGCGCGGTTCCGCCGACTCGTCGAGGCGGGCGACTACGCCGGCGCGGTCGCTGTCGCGCTCGAGCAGGTGCGAGGCGGCGCGAACCTGCTCGACGTGAACATGGACGCCGACCTCCTCGACGCCGAGGAGGCGATGACGACCTTCCTGAACGTGATCGCGACCGAACCGGAGATCGCGCGGCTGCCGATCATGGTCGACAGCTCCCGCTTCACCGCGATCGAGGCCGGCCTGAAGTGCATCCAGGGCAAGGGGATCGCGAACTCGATCAGCCTGAAGGAGGGAGAGGAGGCGTTCCTGGCCCACGCGCGGGCCGTCCGGCGACTGGGAGCAGCCGCGGTCGTGATGGCCTTCGACCAGGAGGGCCAGGCAGTGACCGTCGAGCGGAAGGTCGAGATCTGCGAGCGCGCCTACAAGCTCCTCGTCGCCGAGGGCTTCCATGCCTCTGACATCATCTTCGATCCAAACGTTCTTGCCGTCGCGACCGGGATCGAGGAGCACAACGGCTACGCGAAGGCGTTTATCGACTCGCTCCCGCTGATCAAGGAGCGCTGCGCGGGCGCTCTGACCTCGGGCGGCATCTCCAACCTCTCCTTCGCCTTCCGCGGTAACGACGCCGTCCGCGAGGCGATGCACTCGGCCTTCCTCTACCACGCGATCCGCGCCGGGCTCGACATGGGGATCGTCAACGCGGGCCAGCTCGTCGTCTACGAGGACATCGAGCCGGAGCTGCTCGAGCGCGTCGAGGATGTGCTCTTCGACCGGCGCCCGGACTCGACCGAGCGGCTCGTCGAGTACGCGTCGACCGTTTCCGGTGAGGCGACCAGACGCGAGGTCGACCTCTCCTGGCGCGAGCAGCCGGTCGACGGGCGACTCTCGTACGCGCTCGTCCACGGGATGGTCGACTTCATCGAGGAGGACACCGAGGAGGCGCGGCAGGCATACGCACGGCCGCTCGATGTGATCGAAGGCCCGTTGATGGAGGGGATGAAGATCGTCGGCGACCTGTTCGGCTCGGGCCGGATGTTCCTGCCCCAGGTGGTGAAGAGCGCGCGCGCGATGAAGCGGGCGGTTGCCTACCTCGAGCCGTTCATGGAGGAGGAGCGAGACGGAGTGGCCCGCGCGCAGGGTAAGGTCGTGCTCGCGACCGTCAAGGGCGACGTGCACGACATCGGCAAGAACATCGTCGGCGTCGTTCTCGGCTGCAACAACTACGAGGTCCTCGACCTCGGAGTGATGGTCCCGGCCGAGAAAATCCTGGACACCGCCGTCGAGGAGGGCGCCGACGTCGTCGGCCTCTCCGGACTGATCACGCCCTCGCTCGACGAGATGGTCCACGTCGCCCAGGAGATGGAACGCCGCGGGCTCGACCTGCCGCTCCTGATCGGCGGGGCGACGACCTCGAAGCAGCACACCGCCGTGCGGATCGCCCCCGCGTACTCGCGGCCGACCGTGCATGTCCTCGATGCCTCCCGGGTCGTCGCCACGGTCTCGAAACTGCTCGACCCCGCGCGCGCGGGCGATCTCGACCGCGAGAACCGCGAGCTTCAGGAGCGCCTCCGCGAGCGGCACGCCGAGCAAGCCCGCAAGCCGTTGCTCTCGATCGAAGCCGCGCGGGCGAACGCGCATCGCGTGTCCTTCGAGGACGTGTCCCCACCGCCGTTCGAGGGCGCCCGCCTCGTCGAACCCGACCTAGTAACAGTCTGCAACTTTGTCGATTGGCAGTTCTTCTTCCACGCGTGGGAGCTGAAGGGGAAGTTCCCTGCAATTCTGGAACGTCCGGAGGCGCGCGAGCTCTACGACGACGCGCTCGCGCTGCTCGAGGAGATCACAAGTAACAGTCTGTTACTTGGTCGCGGGGTGTGCGGCTTCTGGTCTGCGGCGGCCGAAGGGGACGACGTCCTTCTCGACGACGGTACGCGGTTCTGCTTCCTTCGCCAGCAGTCCGACTACGGCGACTCGCGGCCCAATCGCGGCCTCGCCGACTACCTCGCGCCGGCCGGGGACGCGATCGGGGCGTTCGCGGTCGGGATCCAGGGAGCCGAGGAGCTTGCCGCTCGCTACGAGGCCGAGCACGACGACTACCGGGCGATCATGGTCAAGGCGCTCGCCGATCGGCTCGCGGAGGCGTTCGCGGAGAAGCTGCATCAAGACGCCCGCATCGCCTGGGGGTACCAGTCGACCCCCCAACCCAGCGAGGAGCTCGTCGAGGAGCGGTAC
>JBKOVL010000124.1:0-4005 GCA_046723895.1 Actinomycetota bacterium
GACGTCGTCGCCCTCGACGACCCCGACGCCGTGATGCATCTCGAGACGGTGCTCCACACGGGCGTCTATCGCGCGCGGCCGGACGTGGGCGCCGTCGTGCACGGACACCCGCCGTACGCAACCGCGCTCGGTGCGACCGGGTCGGACCTCCTGGTCCTCACCCACGACGGAATCCTGTTCGCGGACGGCGTGTCGCGGTTCGGCGATCCCGACCTGATCGTGGACGACGACCAGGGCGACCGCGTCGCCGCTGCGCTGGGCTCGCGCCGCGCGGTGCTGATGGAGAACCACGGCGTGCTCGTCGTCGGGGCGGACGTGAAGTGGGCGGTGCTCGCCGCGGTGACGCTCGAGCGAGCAGCGCAGCTCCAGTCGATCGCGGCGACGCTGGGAGAGTTGCGCCCGATCGCGAAGGAGCTCGCGCGCCGGCTCCAGCCGGTGAAATACCGGGACGAGTTCGTCGAGGAGTACTGGGCGGCGTGGCAGCGGCGCGTGACGCGCGAAGGGGGAGGTCTCGGTGGAGCTCGCGTGTAGCGTCAACGGCCGGGACGTTGTCCGGGAGCTCGCGCCGGAGGAGCTGCTGCTCGACTTCCTCCGGGACTCGCTCGGGCTCACGGGCGCGAAGCGCTCCTGCGACGTCCAGGTGTGCGGCGCCTGCACGGTCCTCGTCGACGGCCTGCCGGTCAGCTCGTGCTGCTACCTCGCAGTCGACGCGGACGGCCGCGAGGTGACGACGGTCGAGGGACTTGCCGAGCGGCCGGAGTTCGAGCGGCTCGAGGAGGCGTTCACGCGCCACGCCGCGCTCCAGTGCGGCTTCTGCACGCCGGGGATTCTCGTCACCGTCAGCTCGCTGCTCGAGCACGAGGAGCTGAGCGCGGACGAGGGGGAGATCAAGGAGCGGCTCGCGGGGAATCTCTGCCGCTGCACGGGCTACCGCGGGATCCTCGAAGCGGTCGCCGACCTCGCGGCTCGATGACGGCGACGATCCCCGCGAGCCGTACGCAGATCGGGCGCTCGTACCCGCGCCGCGACGCGCACGAGAAGCTGCGCGGCCAGGCGCAGTTCGTCGGCGACATGATCGTGCCCCGGATGCTGCACGGCAAGGTGCTGCGCAGCCCCGTGGCGCACGCGCGGATCGTCTCGATCGACACCTCCGCCGCGGAGAAGATACCCGGCATCGTCTGCGTCCTGACCGGCGCCGACCTCGCCGACATCGACCCGTACTACGGGCACGCGATCAAGGACCGCCCGATCGTCGCAATCGACAAGGTGCGCTTCCACGGCGAGCAGGTCGCCGCCGTCGCCGCCGAGACGCAGGCCGCCGCTGCGACCGCGGTCGAGGCGATCGAGGTCGAGTACGAGGAGCTGCCGGTGGTCGCGAACGTCCACGACGCGGTCTCGCCGGGTGCGCCGCTGGTCACCGACCGCGAGGCGATGCCGGGGCTCTTCCACGGCCTCGGCGAGCTTCCGCCGCGCGACGGCAACGTCTGTTACCGCTACCGGATCGACCGCGGCGAGTTGGAGGCCGTCTTTGCCCGCGCGGACATCGTCGTCGAGGGCGAGTACACGTTCCCGGCCGTCTACCAGTACGCGATGGAGACGCACACGGTGATCGCCCAGTACGAGGGCGACGAGATCACGCTCTGGGCGACGTGCCAGCACCCGTTTCTCGTCCGCGCCGAGATCGCCGACCTCTTCCAGGTTCCGGTCGCCAACGTGCGCGTCCAGGTGCCGTACCTCGGCGGCGGCTTCGGCTCGAAGTCGTACACGAAGATCGAGCCGCTGACGGTCGCACTCGCGCGCAAGGCCGGACGGCCGGTGCGGATCCAGAACCGGGTGTCCGAGTCGATGGTGACGACGCGCCGCCACAACATTTCGTGCCGGATGCGCACCGCAGCGACCTCGGACGGCCGGCTGCTCGCGCGCGACGTCGAGTGCCTGTTCGACACCGGCGCCTACGCGGACAACGGCCCGCGCGTGGTCGCCACCGGCGGGGACGCCGCTCCCGGGCCCTACCGCTGGGCGGCCTATCGCGTCGACGCGTCGTGCGTCTACACGAACCTTGCGCCCGCCGGCTCGTACCGCGCCTTCGGAGCAACGCACCTCCAGTGGATCGGCGAGTCGCAGGTAGACGAGGTCGCCCGCCGTGCCGGGCTCGACCCACTCGACGTGCGCCGGCAGAACCTCTGCACGCCGGGCGAAGAGGTGCGGGCCGGGGGAAGGCCGCTCGACGCGGACCTGATCGGCGACGTCGAGAAGGTCGCGGTCGCGGTCGGGTGGGACGACGTGAAGCCGCCGCTCGTCGGCCGCGGTGTCTCCGTGGGCTTGCTCGCCGCGGGCGCCCACCCCGTATCGGGCGCCGTGTGCCGCCTCGAGGCGGACGGTCGCGTCGTCGTCCTCGTCGGTACGACCGAGATGGGTCAAGGCCCGCGAACGGCATTCGCCCAGATCGCAGCCGAGGAGATCGGCGTCGAGCCCGACGAGGTGACGGTGCGCGGCGCGGACACGCGCTTCTCGCCGTACGACCGGTCGACCGGTGCGAGCCGCTCGACGACGATCGCCGGCCTCGCCGTGCAGCGTGCAGCGGCGGACATCCGGCGGCAGCTCGACGAGATCGCGGCGCGCTCGGACCTCGACGCGAACGACCGCCTCGCATTGCTGCGAAGGCACTTCGGCTTCGCCGGCGGCGAGCTGATCGGCCGTGGCGAGGTTGCGCCTGCCGGCACCGGCTCGTACGCGGAGGGACCCGTCTTCTGGGAGGTTTGCGCCGGCGCCGCGGAAGTCGAGGTCGACCCGGAGACGGGCGTCGTCAAGGTGCGCCGCACCGCGACCGCCGCCGACGTCGGCCGTGCGATCAACCCGCAGCTCGTCGGGCGGCAGGACGAGGGCGCAACGCTCCAAGGCATCGGTAACGCGCTCTTCGAGGAGATGGTCTACGAGGACGGCTTGCTGCTCAACGACTCGCTGCTCGACTACCGCGTGCCGAGCTTCGAGGATCTTCCGGACGAGATGACGTGCGTCATCGTCGAGAACGGCGACGGCCCCGGACCGTACGGTGCGAAGGGCTGCGGCGAAGGTGCGCTGGCGGCAGTGCCGGCGGCGATCGTCAACGCGCTCGCCGACGCCGGCGTACCCATGAACGAGCTGCCCTTGACGCCGGAGCGCGTCTGGCGGCGCATCCAGCAGCTGAAGAAGGAGGGCAAGTGGCAAGAGCGGTGAAGCGTGCAGCGGTGATCGGCACCGGAACGATGGGCCCGGGGATGGGGGCGGTGCTCGCCCGCGCCGGGATCGAGACAGCGCTCTACGACGTCAGCGATGAGGCGCTCGAGCGGGCGAAGGCGGGCGCCGAGCTCGCCGGCACCGTGCTCGAGCGGCTGGAGGCGGCGCAGGAGGACGGCGGCTCGATCCGGTTCGAGACCGACGCGGCGGCGGCGCTCGCAGGCGCCGACTTCGTGCTCGAGGCCGTGCCGGAGAAGCTCGAGCTGAAGCAGGAGGTCTTCCCGCAGTTCGAGCAGCACGTCGCCGACGACGCCGTCCTCGCCTCGAACACCTCCGGCATCCCGATCACCAGGATCGCCGAGGTCACGAAGCACCCGGAACGCGTGGTCGGGATGCACTGGTCGAACCCGCCCCACCTGATCCCGATGATCGAGGTGATCCCCGGCGAGCGGACCTCGCAGGAGACGGTCGACGCGACCTCCGAGCTCGTGCGGCGCATCGGCTACCACCCGGTCGTCGAGCGTGAGGTCCCCGGTTTCGTCGAGAACCGGATCCTCTACGCGATCCTCCGCGAGTGCCTCGACCTCGTCGACCGCGGGATCATCGACCCGGAGGGCCTCGACCTGAACGTGCGTTGGGGGATCGGCTACAAGCTGGCGGTGATCGGCCCGATGGAGCTGCTCGACATGGCCGGCCTGGACATCTACAACGCCGTCGGCTCGTACCTGAACAAGGACCTCTCGAACAACGCCGAGGTCTCGAAGACGGTCACCGACCGCGTCGCGCGCG
>JBKOVL010000020.1:0-16880 GCA_046723895.1 Actinomycetota bacterium
ATCACGAGCAGCCCGCCGGCGATGACAAGGCCGTACATCAGGCCGTAGTCGCGTAGCGACCGCCAACCGCGCCGCTGGGCCCACACATACAGCAAGGGCGCCGTCAGGATCGCGGGCCCGAACGAGAGCGCCTGCGCCCGAGTCAGGTAGGCGAGCGCGACGAGTGCGATCACCCAGAGCGTGTTGGTCGTCGTCGGTCGTTCGAGCCAGACGACGAGCGCCAGCACCGCAAACAGGAAGATCGGGTAGAAAGCGTTCTCGGTCATCAGGGTCGCCGTGTAGACCAGCGACGGGAGCGAGACGGCCAGCACCGCAGCACCGAGTGCCCACGGCATCGAGAGCATCCGCCGGGCGAGCAGGTAGGCCGGGATCGCCGCCAGCGACATCATCAGCGAGTTGATCGCCTTCGCCGCCGCGTAGGCGTCCGGGACCGCCTTGAACAACGCCCACGCCGGGGCGATCAGGGCCGGGTAGACGATCCCGTACGCCGCAGTCGAGTGGCCGCGGATGAGGAACTGCCCGCCGGCGGCGAAGCTCTTCGCCAGCTCCGAGTAGATCACCTCGTCGACCATGATCCAGGGCGCGACCGCCTGGCGACTGAGCGCGTAGCGGATCACCGCCGAGACGACGACGAGCAGGGTGAGCCAGGCCCAGGCGGGAACCACCCGTACCACGGACAGGGCGGCGACTCGCTTGTCCGCTGCCGTCGTCGCCCTAGTGGCCGCCAAGGCCAACCTCCTTGAGCCGGGCCGCCAGCTCGGCCGCGTCCTCCCCGCCGATACCCACCTCGGCCGCGGCCCTCGCGACCTCCTCCAGGACGCGGTCCTCCACGGCCGGGCCGCCGGCGAGCTCCTCGAGGGCGGCCGCGTACGCCTCGGCGACGCGGTCGAGCCGGTGCTCGCGTTCCACCAGGACGCGGCCGGCGGCGCCCATCGAGCGGCGCACCTGCTCGTCGGTGAGCGCCTCGAGCGCAGCGGCGAGCGTGTCTTCCTCGCGCTCGTCCACCGGCACCTTGAGCACGGCCTCGCCGGGGAGCTCCGAGAACCAGCCGACGTCGCTGACGACGAGCGGCTTGCCGAGCGAGAGCGCCCTGATCGCGCTCCCCGACGTCTCGCCCATCGTCGGCGAGCGCAGGCTGATGATCGCGTCGCAGGCCGCCATCAGCGCCCACAGCCGGTCCTCCGGCACATACTCCTCGCGGATCACGTCGTCCGGGTAGTCGATCCGCTGCAGGCGGACGGACGCGCCGCCGACGAGCAGCAGGCGCGCTCCCGGGTGCCTTTCGCGCAGCCGCGCGAACGCCGAGAGGAGCTCGCCGATCCGCTTGCTCTCGTTCAGGTGGCCGAAGCAGCCGACGAGCGGAGCGCCCTCGACACGTGCGGGAGCGACCGCGGGTACAGGCCACGCCGGATGCGGGATGCGCACGATCGGGCCGCGGTAGCCGGTTGCGCGCGCGCGCTCCTCGACGTAGTGGGAGTGCACGATCAGGCCGGTCGCGTACGCGATCACCTCGCCCGTGAGCGGGAAGTCCTCCGGCCGCGTGTCCCAGAGCGGGGGCAGCTTGTTGTCGAGCACGGCGTAGCCGAGCAGTCGTCCGACGAGACCGCCCTCGCGCTCCATCGCCGCGAGGTACCCGGCCGCGTCGCCGCGGGCGAAGGTGAGGCCGACGACCAGGTGGTGGAGGACGAAGTCGTGCAGGACGACGACGCCCGGCCGGCGCCGGAGGGCCTCGACGATCCAGCCGTGCGCCTCGGCGTCGTTGCCGATGTGGTAGAGCGCAATGTCCGCGTTCGGCTCGCGGCGGAAGCGGCCCTGCTTGGCGACGACGACGTCGACGTGCTTCGAGAGCTCGGGCAGGAGGAGCGCCGAGTAGTCGGCGATCCCCGACCGCGAGGGCGGCATCGGGCTGTAGTACGCGACTCTCATGCCGCCACCGCGGGCGCGACCGCCTCGCGCAACGCGGTCGCGTAGAGATCCGCGACCCGGTCGAGGTTGTGCTCGGTCTCGGCGAGCCGCAGCGCAGCGGCCCCCATCTCGGGACTCGTCGCTGTCAGCTCCATGGCGCGCGCCAGCTGCTCGATCTCGTCGCCGCCGACCGGCACCTTCACGGCAACGGAGTCCGGCAGCTCCGAGAACCAACCGATGTCGCTGACGACGAGCGGCTTGCCGAGCGAGAGCGCGCGGATCGCGGCCGCGGAGGTCTCGCCCATGGTCGGCCAGCGTAGCGACACGACGGCGTCGCAGGCGGCGAGCAGGCGCCAGAGCTCGTGCTCGGGCACGTAGTCGAGCCGGATCACGCCGGGTGGCGGGTCGAGCTCCTCGAAGCGCGGCGACCACGAGCCGACGAGCAGGAGCCGGGCCTCCGGCCGCCGCACCCTCAGCCGCTCGAACGCGGCGAAGACCTGCGGGATCCGCTTGCTCTCGTTCACGTGCCCGAAGCTGCCGAGCAGGGGGTTGCCCTCGATCTCCGCCGGCTCCACGGCCGGGACCGGCCACGCCGGCATCGGCACCTGCCAGACCGGCCCCCGGTAGCCGGCCGCTCGGGCCCGCTCCTCGACGTAGCTCGAGTGGACTACGAGCCCGACGGCGAGATCGAGGATCTCGGCGGCGAGCGGGAAGTCCTGCGGTCGCGTCTCCCACAGGGGATCGATCCGTGCGTCCGCCACTGCATGACCGAGCAGACGGCCGACGAGGCCGGCATCGCGCTCGAGCGCTGCGCAGTATCCCTCGACGTCGCCGCGGGCGAGCGTGAGCCCGGAGACGAGGTGGTGGAGGACGAACTCGTGCAGGACGACGACGCCCGGCCGGCGGCGCAGCGCCTCGACGATCCAACCGTGCTCGTCAGGGTCGTTCCCGACGTGGTAGAGGCAGACGTCTGCTTTCGGCTCGCGGCGGAACCGGCCGCGCCGCGCGACGACGACCTCGACGCGCTCGGCGAGCGCCGGGACGAGCAGCGCCGAGTAGTCGGCGATTCCCGAGCGCGAGGGTGGGAGCGGTGAGTAGTAGGCGACCCTCACGCCAATAGCCGCTCGATCGTGGCGTCCCAGGAGACGCGCTGCGCCAGCTCGCGGCCTGCGCGGCCCCAGGCGGCCGCGTCCTCGCGGTTCAGGCTCGCGAACGCGGACGCGAGCGCGTCCACGCGCGGCTCGGTGACGAGGCCGGTGACGCGATCGGTGACGACCTCGAGCGGCCCGCCGGCGTCGGTCGTCGTCACGACAGGCTTCTCGGACAGGAACGCCTCGTAGGGGACCATCCCGAAGTCCTCGTCGACCGGGGCGTAGAAGACGGCAAGGCAGCGCGCGTACAGGCCGGCGAGCTCTTCCTCCGACACGCGCCCCAGGAACCGGGCGACGCCGTCGGCGAGCCCTTCGAGGCGGTCACGGTCGGGGCCTTCGCCGGCGACGACGACCTTGAAACCGCCCTGCTTCGCGGCCGCGAGCAGCAGGTCGATCCGCTTCGCGCGGTCGAGCCGGCCGACCGAGAGGACGAAGTCGCCGTACTCCTCGCAGCGGTACTGGAGCTCCTGCGGCGGGTGCGGCATCACCTCCGCGGCGAGCCCGGTCGAGCGCTCGAGCCGATCGGCGACGTTGCGCGAGGTCGCGAAGACCTTGCGGGCCTCCGCCAGCGCAACCTTGTCGAGCTCCTGGACGCGCCGGCGCAGTGCCCGCTCCTCCGGCGACTCGCCGAACTGTCCGAGCTCGGTGCGGTCGAGCTCATACGCCTGCCGGAACTGGTGTACGAGCCAGACGACCTTGTTCGGGTGGCGAACGACGTACGAGGGGAACTTGGTCGCGATCACGACCTCGATCCGGCGGCCGTCAGCCTCGTCCAGGTCGAGCAGGCGCCAGAGGAACGCCTGGGTCAGTACGCGCTCGCCCGGGTACCACTTGAACGGGACGCTGACGAGGTCGGCCTCGTGGCCGCGCTCGCGCAGCTCGGCGACCAGGTCGTCGGTGAAGATCTCGACGCCTCCGCGCGCGAACGGCACCTGGGGACGGCAGACGGCGATCTTCACGTACGAGCGAGGATCGCGTAGTCGAGCGGCGCGAACAGGATCTCGCGGATCCGCTCGTCTACGTCGTCCGCGTGGCGAGGCGCGTTCAGGAAGCGGGTCTCGACCTCGCGGAAGCCCGCCTGCCCGGCGAGCAGCGCGAGCGTCTCGGGCACGAGCGGCTGCGCGTGCGTCAGGTCGGCGAAGTAGGAGCGCAGAGCGAGCGGCGACAGCGGATTGATCGTCTCCGTGACGAGCAGGCCGTCCGGGCGGAGCGCCCGGGCTGCGAGCTCGAGGAGCCGAAAGAGCGCCGGCGGCGGCAGGTGCTCGACGACCTGGGCGGCGAAGATCCCGCCGAGCGAGGCAGGAGGGAGACTCTCGAGGTACGCCAGCGCGTCGGCCTGCTCGACCTCGAGCCCCTCGCCTCGCGCGTACGCGACCATGTCGGCGTCGGCGTCGACACCGCGCGCCTCGACCCCGGCCTCACGGAGCAGGCCGAGGAACTCACCGCGGCCGCAGCCGACGTCCAGGACCGGCGGCGCGTTGCGGAAGTCCTCGACGTAGGGCCGCTGGCGCTCGCGCACGTCGGCGGTCGAGCCCCGCATTCGCGCCTCGAAGGCGAAGTAGTCCGGGACCGCGGTGGCGGTGGGCTGGGCCGCGACGGTCGCGGGCGCCGCCGACCCGCCGCGCCGCTCGACGCGCGTCAACCGCTCCTCCAGCTCGCCGAGCGTGCGCAGGGCGGCTTCGCGGCCCTGCTCGCCTCGATCGACCTCCTCGAGGATCCCGTCGACGAGCTTCAGGACGACGTCGTTGAACATCCGCTGCTCGGCGGCGAGCGGCTCGACGTACCAGCGCAGAAACGGTCGGAGCAGGCGCTTGATCGGCTGGGAAACCAGGCCCTTCAGGCCGGGGCGGCGCTCGAGCGGACGCACGGCGCTCACCGCCCAGAGCCGCTCGGCACGGCGGCGGGCGCCGAGCAACTGGCCTCGTCCTGCGCCGCCGCCGTTCGCACCGCCGGCGAGCTCCTCGCGCAGACGCTGGACGAGCGCGTTCACGTCGACCTCGGGCGCCGCGGAAATCCCTGCATCGGCAGGGGTTTTCGGCTCGGGCCCGGACATCGGCCCATTTTATCGCCGCCGGGTTACGGCTCGGTAAGCTCGCCGAGGTGATCGGGATCTCGATGCTGACGCTCGTTCCCGGGCTGGTCGGCGGGTCGGAGACCTACGCGCGGCAGCTCGTCGCCGCCCTGGCCCGCATCGGCGGGCTCGAGTACCGCGTGTTCGTCCCGCCGGGCGCGGCGGACGCCGGCGACGGGCTGCCGACGACTGTCGTCGCCGAGTACGGGACTGCGCGCTCGACGCCGGCACGGATGGCGGCGATGGCCCGTGCAGAGCTCGCGCCCGGCCGGCTGAGGCGTGCGCTGGACGTCGACGAGCTCGACGCGATCCACTTCCCGCTGACCGTGATGCTGCCGCCGGTCGACTCGACTCCCGCGGCGACGACGGTGCTCGACCTCCAGCACGAGGCGTTTCCCGAGTTCTTCTCGCGCATGCAGCTCCTCTACCGCCGCCGCTTCTACCGACGGCCGATCGAGAAGAGCGGCATCGTGATCACGATCAGCGAGCATGCGCGGCAGACGATCCTCGAGCGCTACGACCTCGAGCCGGAGCGCGTACGCGCGATCCACCTCGCCGTCGACCACGACACGTTCAGGCCTGATGGGCGCCCGCGGGACTCGTTCCTCCTCTACCCCGCGAACGCCTGGCGGCACAAGAACCACGCCCGGCTCTTCGAGGCGCTCGCACTCGTCCGCCGGCAGCGGCCCGAGCTCCGGCTCGTGCTCACCGGCTCGGGCCACCGCGCCCTGACGCTCCCGGACGGAGTCGAGTCGCGCGGCCACGTTCCCCTCGTCGAGCTCGTCGGCCTCTACCGCAGCGCCGCCGCGGTCGTCTACCCGAGCCTGTACGAGGGCTTCGGCATGCCGTGCCTGGAGGCGATGGCGTGCGGCTGCCCGGTCGCGGCGTCGGACGCGGCCTCGCTGCCCGAGGTGTGCGGCGGCGCCGCCGTCTACCTCGACCCGACCTCGGTCGAATCGATTGCGGACGCGATCCGCCGGGTCCTCGACCACCCGCCCCTTGGCGGGGTCGAGCGCGCCGCGGGCTTCACGTGGGAGCGCTGCGCCCGCGAGCACGACGAGGTCTATCGCGCGCTCACGCCTCGACCTTGACTTCCCCGCGCCGAAGCCGTTCGAGGTCGGCCTCGACGAGCAGGCGGACGAGCCGCTCGAACTCGAGCGTGGGCCGCCAGCCGAGCCGCTCCCGCGCCTTGGACGCGTCGCCGACGAGGTCGTGCAACTCGGCCGCGCCGCGGACGAGCGACTCGTCGATGTGCACGTAGTCCCGCCAGTCGAGATCCACGTGTCCGAAGGCGAGCTCGACCAGCTCGCGCACGCTGTGCGCGACCCCGCTCGCGATCACGTAGTCGTCCGCCTCGTCCTGCTGGAGCATCAGCCACATCGCGCGCACGTAGTCGCCGGCGTACCCCCAGTCGCGGCGGGCGTCGAGGTCGCCGAGCCACAATTCGCCCTCGAGGCCGAGCGAGATCGCGGCCGCCGCACGCGCGACCTTCCGCGTCACGAAGTCCGGCGGCCGCCGGGGCGACTCGTGGTTGAAGAGGATCCCCGAGCACACGAACAGGCCGTAGCGCTTCCGGTAGCTGCGCACGATCAGGTGGCCGTACGCCTTCGCGACGCCGTACGGCGTCACCGGCGCGAGCGCAGTCTCCTCCGTCTGCGGCACCTCCCGAGGCTCGCCGAAGATCTCGCTCGAGGAGGCCTGGTAGAAACGCATCTCCGGGTCGACGAGACGGATCGACTCGAGCAGCGACGTGACCCCGACCGCCGCGAACTCCGCGGTCAGCACCGGCTGTCGCCAGGACATCGGCACGAACGACGGGGAGGCGAGGTTGTAGACCTCGTGGGGCCGGCAGGTCTTCAGCGCGTCGACGAGCGAGAGCTCGTCGAGCAGGTCGGCCTGGACGAGCTCGATCCGGTCGCGGACGGCCTCGAGGTTCTCGAACTGCTCCGAGGTCGCGCGGCGGACGACTCCGAAGACCTCGTACCCGCGCTCCAGCAGGAGCTCGGTCAGCAGGGAGCCGTCCTGGCCTGCGATCCCCGTGACGAGCGCGCGGCGGGCGTCCACGGAGACCCATGATAGGAGGGGTAATGTCCGCGCGATGGACCGCGAGTGGCCCGGCAGTGAGTGGCCCGGCGAGCTTCGGCGCAACCCACCCCGTTCTTCGCCGACCTACTTGCTCCGCGCCCCGCTCTCGGCCTGGCTCCGGGATGAGGCGCGCCGAGCGGCGGAGCGCTACGGCAGCTACCGCGTCCTCGACGTCGGCTGCGGCGTCAAGCCCTACTACCCGTTCTTCCGTGGCGCAGCGAGCGAGTACGTCGGCGTCGACGTCGTCGAGAACGACGCCGCCGACCTACACGGCTCGGTCGAGGAGCTCCCGGTTCCTGACGCGAGCTTCGACGTCGTCCTCTGCACGCAGGTGCTCGAGCACACCATCGACCCGCAGCGGGCGGTCCGCGAGCTGCGCCGCGTCGTCGCCCCCGGCGGCCGCGTGCTCGCCTCCACGCACGGCGTCGAGGTCTACCACCCGTCGCCGGAGGACAACTGGCGCTGGACGCATACCGGGCTCGAGCGGCTCTTCCGGACGAGCGCCGACTGGGGCTCGGTGACGGTCACCCCGGTGGGCGGTACGACTGCGTGCCTCGGCAAGTTGACCGCGACCTATGTCGACCTGCTCGCGCGCCGGCTGCACGTCGGCTTCCTGGGCGGCCTCGGCGTCCGCATGATCAACCGCCTCGCCCCCGCGATCGACCGCCGCGTCGCGCTCCTGCAAGAGCCGCGGCCCGGCACGCTCTTCGTCAACTACCACGTCCTCGCCGAGGCATGACTGTCGACGCTCATCGGGCAGAGTGCGCCGGATGAGCGAGCGGTCCCTGGCCGAGCAGCTGATGCACGAGCAGCCGAGCCTGCACGGGGAGGCGCAGCTCTGGGGACTCGCCTGGGCCGCGCTCGCCTACATCGAGCGCAAGGTCCAGCCGGGCATGGCGACGCTGGAGACCGGCGCCGGCGCGAGCACGATCGTCTTCGCCGCCCGCGGCGCCGAGCACGAAGCGGTGACGCCGTCGGCCGACGAGGCCGCCCGGATCACGCGCGAGTGCGAGCGCCGCGGGATCTCGAGCGAGCACGTCCGCTTCCGGATCGGCTCCTCGGCCGACGTCCTCCGCGACTGGGAGCCGCGGCCGCTCGACTTCGTCCTCGTCGACGGCGCGCACGCCTTCCCGTACCCGACGCTCGACTGGTGGTACCTCGCGCCGCATCTGAAGATCGGCGGGCTGATCCTGCTCGACGACGCCTACATGCCGCCGGTCGCCGCCGTCGTCGACCACCTGCGCGGCTCCCGCGCCTGGCGATTGGAGGAGCCGGCGAGCTTCCGCACCGCGGTCGCGCGCAAGCTCGCCGAGGAGGTGCCGGACGGCGAGTGGAAGGGCGAGCGCGTCGGCGGGCGGATGAACTTCCGCTACCTGCCGCCCGGGCAGCGTGCAGTCGCGTCCGCGCGGCAGCGGTTCTTCAGCACTCGGCTCGGCCTGAAGACGGTCGAGCTCGTCCGCCCGTTGATCGGCCGTTCCGGCCCGAGGGCGGGCTAACCTCCACGGAATGGCCGAACGCGCGCCCGACGTCGCCTGGACGGAGCAGGGGCTCGCCGACCTGGCGAAGGAGTTCGAGGACGTCTACACCGCCCGCACCGTGCTGGTCACCGGTGCCGACGGCTTCATGGGCTCGCACCTGACCGACGCGCTCGTCGCCCTCGGCGCGGACGTCCATGCCTTCGTTCGCGCCACCTCCAGCGGCGCCCTGAACAACATCTGGCACCTGCGCGACCGGCTGCGCGTCCACTTCGCCGACCTGACCGACAAGACCTCGGTCGACTACCTCGTCAGGGAGCTCGCGAAGGCACCCGACCGGCCGTACGTCTTCCACCTCGGCGCCCAGGCGCACGTCGGCGAGTCCTGGCACCGGCCCTACGAGACGGTGATGGCGAACACGCTCGGGACGCTGAACCTGCTCCAGTCGATCGTCGACCACGGCCTCGAGGTCGACAAGTTCGACACGGCCGGCACGTCGGAGGAGTACGGCAACGTCCGCGAGTCGGTCGCCCACCACCACGACTTCGACGACGCAGGCAGCCTGATCCTGCACGAGCGCTCTCCGATCAACCCGAAGTCGGTCTATGCGACCTCGAAGGTCGCCGCCGACTTCCTGACGATGAACTACCACGACGCGTTCGGCGTGCCCGGGATCGTCACACGGATGTTCAACAATTACGGGCCGCGCCAGAACCCACGCTACGTCACCGGCACGATCATCACGCAGGCGCTCCAGCGGGAGGAGGTCGAGCTCGGGCAGCTCGACCCGCTCCGCGACTTCTGCTACTGCACCGACGGCGTGCGCGGCCACCTGACCGTCGCCGCGCAGGGAATCCCGGGCGACGTCTACGTCTACGGCCAGGGCGAGAACATCTCGATGGCCGACTGGTCGGCGCTCATCCTCCGCGTCGGCGAGGAGAACGGCTTCTGGCCCCCCGGGCGGCATGTGGTCTCGACCGGGGCGCGCTACCGCCCGGGCGCGAGCGAGGTGATGGCTCTGCGCGTCGGGCACGAGAAGCTGACCCGCGAGACAGGCTGGGAACCGAAGGTGACCTGGGAGGAGGGCGTCCTGCGCACGATCCGCTGGTACGCGGAGAACCGGGACCGGTGGATCGGCCGTGTGGACTGGAAAGTTGCCGAGAGTGCTGCGCACCTTCGGCAAGTAACACGATGAGAACCCTCGTGACCGGCGGTGGTGGGTTTCTCGGATCCCATCTGGTGGATCGTCTTCGGGCAAACGGCGGGGACCCGTTCGTCGCCCGCCGCGCCGACTACGACCTGACGCGCTGGGAGGACGCGGTTCGGCTCTTCGAAGAGGCGCAGCCTGAGCTCGTCTTCCACCTCGCGGCCGAGGTCGGCGGGATCGGGGCGAACCGCGCGAACCCGGGCCGCTACTGGTACGCGAACCTGATCATGGGCGCGCACGTGCTCGAGCTCGCGCGGCAGCGCGACGTCGCGAAGGTCGTCCTCGCCGGCACGGTCTGCGCGTACCCGAAGCACACCCCGGTGCCCTTCCACGAGGACGACCTCTGGAACGGCTACCCGGAGGAGACGAACGCGCCCTACGGCGTCGCGAAGAAGTCGATCCTCGTCGGTGCGCAGTCGTACCGCCACCAGTACGGGACGAACGCGATCTTCCTGCTCCCCGCGAACCTGTACGGGCCGCGCGACAACTTCCATCCGACGAACGCGCACGTGATCGCCGACCTGATCCGGAAGATGCACGAGACGCCCGACGAGATCGTCCTCTGGGGCGACGGCTCCCCGACCCGCGAGTTCCTCTACGTCCAGGACGCGGCCGAGGCGTTCGTCCTCGCCGCCGAGCGCTACGACGGCGACGAGCCCGTGAACCTCGGCGCCGGGAAAGAGATCTCGATCAGAGACCTCGCGGAGTTGCTGGCGGATCTCAGCGGCTTTTCCGGGGAGATCCGCTGGGACGAGTCGATGCCGAACGGGCAGCCGCGCCGCAGCCTCGACGCCTCGCGCGCGAAGGAGCTGTTCGGCTTCGAGGCCCGCACCCCGCTGCGTGACGGCCTCGTGCGGACGATCGCCTGGTACCGCAGCGATTCCCGCCTGCGTCGGGAATCGCTACAGAAGCTTGGGTCGTAGCCTGCCAGCCGATGTCCGCGGCCTTGCCGCGAAGATCGGCGAGCCCTGGATCGTCCTCGGGCCGCTGATCCTCGTCCAGTGGCTCGCGCTGCTCGTGTTCATGCTCACCGTCCGCCACAACTCGTGGCTCTACTACCAGGGCGGCGACCAGACCTACTACTGGACGACGGGCTGGATGTTCTCGCACTGGCGCCTGCCGACCGCCGAGGTCGGTTGGGGGTGGTCGTACCTGCTCAGCCCGCTGGCGGGGATCGCAGGCAACACCGTTCTCTCCGGGCTGCCGGGGATCATCCTCCTCGACGCGATCGTGCTGCTCCCGGTCGCGCTGCTCGCGATCTACGGGATCGGCGCCCGAATCGGCGGCCGGGTCTTCGGCTACTGGACGGCGGCGGTCTGGATCGCGCTGCCGTACATCGCGATCCCGCTCTTCGTCCAGCGCTACCACGGCAAGTACATCGAGCAGACGCTGCCGCAGACGTTCGGGCTGACGCCGCTCGCCGACTTCCCGTCGATGGTGCTACTCCTCGTCGCCGCCTACCTCGTCGTGCGCGCGCTCGACACCCGCGACTGGCACGAGGCGGTGCTCGCCGGCCTCGTCGTCGGGTTCGCGTTCTGCGTCAAGCCGTCGAACATCGTCTTCTTTCCCGCCCCGGTGGTCGCGTTCCTGATCGCCCGGCGCTGGCGCCAGCTCCTCTACTTCGGCGCCACGCTGGTCCCGGGCGTCCTGCTGGTCGTGCTCTGGAAGCAGCGCGGGCTCGGGACGCAACCGCTCTTCGCCGCGGGGGGCGACGGGACGCTCGCGGCGCTCGGGATCCCGCTACCCGCCGGGACGCTTGCCGGCGGAATCGGGCGCTACGTGAACATCAACTGGGATCACCTGCGCGAGAACCGCGACTCGCTGCGAGAGTTCTTCTGGGCGATCAGGCCGCTGCAGTGGGTCGCGCTCGCGGGGGTCGTCGCGCTCCTCCGGCGCTCGTGGGCGAAGGGGGCGCTGATCGCGGTCTGGTTCTACGCGTTCCTCGTCGTCAAGGGGACGTCCGAGCACGCGCGGATCGAGGACGCGAGCTTCTTCCGCCTGCTGATGCCGAGCTTTCCGGCGTTCGTGCTGCTGATCGCTGCCGTGCCGCTCCTGATCCCGCGTTTGGGGGCTTCGATCGCGCGGCGCTACCCGCCGGGGCGTGCCAACCCGCGCCGCCTGACCCGCCCGATCGTCGTGGTCGCGATCCTCCTGGTCGCGCTGCCGGCGGTCGTCCTCGGCGCGACCCGCGTGCAGACCGGACCGACGGCCGTGAGGAACGACGCGCAGCACACGCTCGTCCCGGTCAGCGATTCCCTGCACCTCACCGGCACGGACAGGAGGGGCGCCGTCAGCCTCTCCTGGAAGCCGCCCTACCACGGCCCGGTCGGCGTCTTCTACGTCGTCCTCCGCTCTCCGCACAAGTTCCCGGACCCGACCAACCCGGACCAGCGAAGGGTGAAGGACGGGGTCGTGTGCCGTGAGCAGCGCAACGGCGCCGCCAAGGATTGCCACCTGTACATGCGGCGGATCGAGGCGACGAAGGGGCTCGGTTTCGTCGACCACCCGCCGCGCGGGCGCTGGGCCTACCGGATCGGGCTCGCCGCCAACTGGCTCGACGACCCGACGCGAGGCGACGTGCTGCTCGTCAGCCGGCCCGTGAAAATGGAGGTCGGCTAGGCTCGCCTTGAGAGACGTCCGGGCTGTGCCCGGGCGTCTTGCTGGCTAAGATAGCCCGCCGTGCTCGACCAGGTCCAGCAGCGCCTGCTCGACTCGATGCGGGACGACGGGATCGCCCTCGTCTCCTTCCACGGGCTCTTCGGCGACGACCGGATGTGGGACGAGCTGCAGCGCGACATCGCCGAGTTCACCGCCTACACGGAAGCGAACCTCGCGGAGCTCCAGGCGAAGCAGAAGAAGAAGTCGTACCTGATCAGGCGCTTCCTGAAGAGCGGGCGGCTCTTCGCCCTCGACGACCCGTGGCTCCGCCTCGGCCTCTCGAATCGGATCCTCGACGTCGTCAACGCCTACCGCGGCGAGCGCACGCTGCTGATCGACGTCGACAACTGGTACACGATCCCCGACCCGGAGGCCGAGGACCGGATCGCGTCCCAGCGCTGGCACCGCGACCCGTGGGACAACCACATCGTCAAGGTCTTCACCTACTTCTCGGACGTCGACGAGGACGCGGGGCCGTTCGAGTACCTGCGCGGGACCCCGGCCGGTGGGCGCAACTCGCACCTCTGGCCGTGGGAGGGAGACGAGGTCTACGACAAGCACGGTCTCTACCCGCCTCAGGACGAGTTCGAGCAGAGGGCGCCGGCCGACGACATCCTCACGGCCACGGGGCCTGCCGGGACGATGCTGTTCGCGGACACGAGCGGCTTCCACCGCGGCGGCTGGACGCGCGCGAAGCCGCGCATCCTCTCCTACTGCTCCTACGTCTCGACGAGGTTCAGGCTCGAGCCGCGCTTCGAGGTCGACTGGTCGGCCGGCAACGGGCTCTCGCCCGAGGCCGAGTTCGCGGTTTCCTGGTCGCGCTAGGTCGCGCTACTCGGGCTCGCGGATCGACTCGCGCAGGCGCTGCTCGAGGAGCGCGAGCCGCTGGGCGAGCACGGTGTTCTGGTCGGACAGGCTCGAGATCACCGTCGAGTAGTCGAGCAGGACGAGCAGGATGAACAGCGTCGCGACCGCGAACAGCACCGCGGGTGGATAGCCCGTCACGCCGACCCAGTCGGCGATCGTGTTCAGGCCGCTCCGCCAGAGCGAGAGCACGAGGAGTACGAGCCCGGTTGCGAGCCAGAGCAGCGCGTACCGCTCGCGCAGGCGGCGGCTGCGGATCAGCTCGAGCACGACGACGAGCAGCGCCACCGACGCGACGGCGGCGACGATCGAGACGACGAGTGGCGTCATTTCACATCCTCCAGTGGGGTGACGAAACGTGGGGGAACCCATGGTTCGCCCACCGGCCCCTCCTCAAGAGACCGGACGGCGTTCTCATTTGATGTCCTCCAAGGGGGTGACGTTCTTGCGGAAGAGCCCCACGAACAGGGCGAGCAGCACCTTGACCATGTAGTAGACGGCGAAGATCCGGCCGATCGATGACCGTCCGCCGGCGCGCTCGCGCATCTCGACCGGCACCTCGGTCATCCGCAGGCGGTGCTTGTGGGTCATCAGCACCGCCTCGACCTCCGGGATGTCGTGCGGGTAGTCGGCGGCGAAGAGCGCGATCGCGTGGCGGTTCAGGGCCTGGAAGCCGGACGTAGGATCGGTGACGCGCCGCCCCACGAGCAGGGAGACCGTCTTTGCGAGGATCGTGATCCCAGCCCGCCTCGGCATCGAGGACCGGTACGCCGACTGCGCCGAGAAGCGCGAGCCGACGGCGACGTCGGTTTCGTCGGCGAGCACGGGCTCGAGCAGCACGCCGAGCTGGGAGGCGTCGTGCTGGCCGTCGCCGTCGAGCCGCACCGCCAGCCCGAAGCCGTGCTCGAAGGCGTAGCGGAAGCCCGTCTGCACGGATCCGCCGATCCCGAGGTTGAACGGCAGCCGGACCACGTGCGCGCCGCGCTGCTCGGCGACCGCAGCCGTCCGGTCGACCGAGCCGTCGTCGACGACGACGACCTCGAGGCCTGGGTCGAAGGCGCGGATCTCGTCGATCACGCGGCCGATGCTCTCCTCCTCGTTCAGCGCCGGGACGATCGCGATGCGCTTCAACGCCGCGAGCCGCGGGTCGACCGCGTCCCGCACCGCCTCGGCGACCTCAGCCACGGACCGCCTCGCGCTGAGAGGTACGCGCCACTCCGAGCAGCTCGAGCAGCCGGCGGGCCCGGTGGACGTAGGTGTGCTCGTCGAGCGCGCGCTCGCGCGCCGCGCGGCCCAGCTCCTCGGCCCGCCCGGGTTCGTCGAGCAGCTCCTGGTACGCCGCAGTCGCCTCCTCCGCGGTCGAGACGACGAGCAGCTCGCGCCCCGGGTCGAACCAGCGTTCGATCCCCTCGTGCGGGTTGGAGACGATCGCCGCACCCGACATCGCCAGCTCGAACGGACGAGAGGTCGAAGAGGCATACACGGTCGCGTGCGCGCGGCGCGTGATGTTGAGGTTGATCCGCGCGGCCGAGATCGTGCGCGCGAAGAGGTTGATCGGGATGTTCCCGACGAGCCGTGCGCGGCCGATGTCGCCGCGGAAGTCCTCGCCGCCGAGCGAGAAGTCGACCTCGGGCAGGCGGCGGCTGGGCTCACCGACCATCACCCGTGTCCACTCCTGACGGAACTTGTCGCCGAAGCCGTAGAAGAAGACGTCGGTCTCCTTCTCGACCGGATGGGGCTGGAAGAGCTCCGGATCGGCGGCCCAGAAGACCGCCTCTGCCCGGCGTGCGCCCAGCTGGCGCAGCCGCTCGAGTCCGCCCTCGGAGTTCGAGACGACGAGGTCGTACTCGGACGGGTCGGCGCCGAAGTAGTAGTTGAAGCCCGTGTCCATGCCCCCGAACTCGGGCAGGCTCATCGGCACGTCGCCGTCGTAGAAGACGATCGGGACGCCGAAGCGCTCGCGCAGCGCGGTCGGAATCCCGCGCAGATGGCTCATCGGCACTGTGAAGACGACGACGGCGTCGATATCGCGCTCTCGCTCGAGCAGGCGCTCGAGGTGCCGATGCCAGCGCGGGGTTACCCAGCGCCAGATCGCCTCCCGGACCCAGCGGTCCGTGTCGCCGGGGTCGCTCTCGACCCGGCGGATGTGCCGGTCTCCCCTGAGCCGGGCGACGAGGTCGCGCACCCGCGCGAACGCCTCGCCCTCGCGGTAACAGGGGTTCGGAGCCGTTCGCCACCAGGGCGACTCGACCGGCCGGCCACGGTACGGCGTGACGATCAGGTCGCAGCCGGCCTCGTGCAGCCCCTTCCAGAGCTGCCACCATGCAGGCGTGCAGCCGTAGCGGAAGTCGAGATCGACCGCGGACGTGACTGCGAGGATCTTCGGGCCTTTCACCCAGCCAAGGTTAGACGGCCTCGCGGCGCACGCAGACCGCTGCGAACGCCCCGTACCGGAAGGGAAACGGCGACTCCGGCTGCTCCTCACCGAGCGTGCTGACCCGCTCGAGCAGACGTGCGCGCTCGTCGTCAGGCAGCCGGGCGATGTAGCTGATCGTCCCGATCCTCTCGGCGAGGCCGTCGGCGTCGAGCAGTTGCTCGAACGAGCCCTCCCGGCCCTCGAGCGGCCCGAAGAGGCCGCTCGACCGGACGCCGTTGCGCCACTTGCCGAACTCGTCGCCGGCTGGGAGATAGTCCCCGATGATCTCCTGAACCGCCTGTTGCAGCGGATCTGCGAGATCGCGACCCTGACCGAGGACCGCAAGCCCTCCGTCGGGCTTCAGGACCCGATGCAGCTCGGGCAGGGCGCGGTCGAGGTCGAACCAGTGCATCGCCGAGGCGACGGTGATCGCCTCCGCGCTCGTATCCTCCAGCGGCAGGGCCTCCGCCGAACCGGGAAACACCTCCGCCTCGGGTACGGCCGCCTCCAGCTGCGCGCGCATCTCGTCGAGCGGCTCGACCGCGATCACGCGCGCACCGCTCGGGACGAGCTGCCGCGTGAGCTTGCCGGTGCCCGCAGCCACGTCCACAACCGTCGTGCCCGGTCCGATCGCGAGCTTGTCGATGACCCAGTCGACGAGCTCCGGCAGGTATCCAGGCCGGCGGCGCTCATAGCTCTCCGCGACCCTGGCGAACGCGGCCGCCGAAGAACGGTCGATCTTCAGTACGCCCCGCGGCTCGAGAGCACCGCCGGCAGCGTCTTCGCCAGGATCGTGATGTCGAGCCAGATCGACCAGTTCTCGAGGTAGTAGAAGTCGAGCCGCACGAGGTCGTCGAACGAGAGGTCGGAGCGGCCCGAGATCTGCCAGAGCCCGGTCATCCCCGGAAGGACGAACGAGCGCTTGCGGTGCCATTCCTCGAGCAGCGCGTAGTCGGCGGCCGGCAGCGGGCGAGGCCCGACGAGGCTCATCTCCCCGCGCAGGACGTTGAGCATGTTCGGCAGCTCGTCGATCGAGAGCCGGCGGAGG
>JBKOVL010000003.1:0-3540 GCA_046723895.1 Actinomycetota bacterium
GCCTGAAAGCGAGCCACGTTGCCTGCGGTGACTTCCGCAGAGAAGGTGCAATGGCTCTCACTTGGATTTCAACCATTACCCAAAATGTATCCGAAACGCGTCCGGCCAACTGCCCTACAGATCGAATCGTTGTCGGACTCATGACCATGAGGGCCGAGCTGGGACGCACTATCAAGTCCACTGGCTGCCTCGGCGCCGCTACCAGATCCCGTGCTCCGACGGACGACGCGGCGGCAAGCTGGGTTGCCGGCGCTCTCCTCGCGGGCTACGCGCACCTCGTCTACACCGGCACGATCGAGCGGCGATAGATACACATGCTACTGTATGCGCATGTTGTCCCGGCGGCTCCAGATCCTCCTCGACGACCGTCAGTACGCGCGCCTCGAGTCGTACGCTCGCTCGCGGGGCCTGTCCGTCGGAGCCGCCGTCCGTGAGGTGATCGACAAGGCGATACCGTCTGACGCGGCCCGGCGGAGGGCGGCCGGTCGGGCGATCCTGAGCGCGGAGCCCATGGACGTCGGCAGCATCGACGACCTGAAGCGGGAGCTCGCCGAGATCCGCGCCGGCGCGCACGGTTGATCCTGCTCGACACCACCGTGCTGAGCTACGCGGTCGGCCAGGAGCATCCGCTCCGCGAGCCGAGCCGGCGGCTCGTCGAGGCGGCGGCGTCGGGGACAGAGCGCATGACGACCACCGTCCAGGTGATCCAGGAGTTCGCCCACGTGTACGCGCGGAGGCGATCGCGATCGAACGCCGCGTCGCTCGCGCGGTCGTACGTCGACCTGCTTAGCCCACTGGTCGAGGCGACGTCGGAGGACCTCGACCTCGGTCTACGGCTCTTCGAGCGGCACGAGCGGCTGGGGGCCTTCGATGCCGTGCTGGCTGCGGCTGCTCTCCGGCAGGAGGTCGACGCGCTCGTCTCCGGCGACACGGCGTTCGACTCTGTGCCCAAGCTGCCGTTCGTGGCACTCGACTCGGCGGAACTCGACGGACTGGCCGCCTCGTGAAGCACGCGCGCAAGGAGCTCTGGTTCGAGGTTCCGCAGCGGCGCGCATATCTCAACATCACGCCGCAGGTCGAGGAGTTCGTCCGCGAGAGCGGGATCGCGAACGGGCTCTGCCTCGTGAACCCGATGCACATCACTGCGGCCGTGTACGTGAACGACGACGAGGCGGGGTTGCTCCAGGACATCGACGACTGGCTCGAGCGGCTCGCCCCGCACGAGCCGGTCTCGCAGTATCGGCACAACGTCGGCGAGGACAACGCCGATGCGCACCTGAAGCGGCAGCTGATGGCGCACCAGGTCGTGTTGGCGATCACCGACGGGCGCCTCGACCTCGGGCCGTGGGAGCAGGTCTTCTACGCGGAGTTCGACGGTCGGCGCCGCAAGCGCGTCCTGCTGAAGGCGATCGGCGATTGACGGCCGCGCGGCCCTTCCTTAACCTCAGGCGGCCGGTAGGCGTAGCATTCACGGGCACAAGGGTCGGCTAACTAACGTAAAGGGACAGGTCAGGATCAGGCAAGAGCCCCCGAGCCAGATCGACGAGCAGGGTCGTGACGAGGACTGGCTGGCCGAGCAGGGTGAGCTCGACTGGTTCCACGACCCGCGCCGCGAGGAGGGAGAGGCCGAGTGGCCGGAGGCGGAGCGAGCGCGCGCAACCGGTCTCGTGCGGTCGCCGCGCGCCGCAGCGAGGCCGGGCCCCGCGGCGGTCGTGCGGCGGCGTCGCATAGCCATCTTTGCGGCGCTCGCGCTTGTCGTCCTGATCGTGGTCATCGTCGTTATCGCCACCAGCGGCGGCTCCGGGGGCAGTCCGAACGTGGCTGCGACCACGACGCAGTCGACACAGCCGACCACCTCGCCCCAGACGACGACGACCACACCCACTACGACAACGCCGTCCCTGCACGTCACCGTTCCGGCCGGCGGGAACCTCAGCACCGGCGACAGCGGGTCGCAGGTGGTTGCGCTGCAGAAGGCGCTCAAGGCCCTCGGGTTCTACGACGGTAAGGTCGACGGCGACTTCGGCTCCGGTACGGAGGCCGCGGTGATCGCGTTCCAAAAGGCGCACAACCTCTATGAGGACGGCATCGTCGGCACTGCCACGGCCCAGGCGCTGAACCAGGCGCTCGCCGTGGCAGGTCACTGAATCCCGCTACACGAGGCGCTCGAGGAACCCGGCGGCGAGCATTTGCGCCGCGACCGGGACGACGCCCTGCTCCAGGCTCTCGCGGCTCGCGCCCTGCAGCCGCGCCAGCTCGCCGGCGATCTCCCCGAGGGTGCGCGTGCCGTCGAGGGCGGTAAGCAGCGCCGCCGTCGGCTGGTCGAGCCCGGCGCGGAAGCAGAGGCCCTCCTGGAGCGTGAGCTCGATCTCCTCGACTGTCCACTCGCGGTCGCGGAAGACGACCTGCTGCTCGAGCAGCGCGTCGGGCGCGAGCACGAGCCGCTCCCGGAGAAGCTCTCGCTCCTCGGTCATCGCCGACAGGAAGTCCCCGGCGGCGAAGACGCGGAGGATCTGCTCGCCCGCGGGCCGGAGCCGATCGCCGTGGAGCTCGTCGGCGCGCACCCAGTTCGCTCCGCTGCGGCGGCGGAGGATGACCGCGCCCGAGGCGATTCCCTCGATCCCGAGCCGTCGGAAGTACTCGAGCCAGCGGTCGAGCGCCGCGGCGTAGGCGCGCGAGTCGGGGCCGAGCTCATGGCGCAGCCACTTGCCGGCGTGCGTGAGGGGATCGTCGGTCCCGTAGTGGAGGAGCCACGCGTCGCAGCCGCAGCCTTCGACCCAGGACCGGAGCCGTCCCGACCAGTCGCCGCCGGGCTCGTCGACCCAGCTGACGAGCATCTGGGCGAACGCGCCCTCCTCGAGGAACCCGGGGGCGCGGCGGACGACGTCGCGTGAGACCGTGTCGCCCGTAAGCCCGCTGTCGCGGAAGAGAAATTCCGACTCGGGCGAGATCACGTACGGCGGGTTGCAGGTGACGAGGCCGAAGCGCTCGCCCTCGACCGGCTCGAAGAAGCTTCCGAGCCGGAGCTCGACGTTGTCGACGCCGTTCAGGCGCGTGTTGAAGGCCGCGAAGTTCAGCGCCCGCGCGTTGACGTCGGTGGCGACGACGCGGCCGCTGTGCCGTGACGCGAGGATCGCCTGGATGCCGCCGCCGGTGCCGACGTCGAGCGCGCTCTCGACGGGTCGCCGGACCGTCAGGTGCGAGAGTGTGAGCGACGGCCCGTGCACCCCTGCGACGTGGTCGGGGCGGCTGTCGCCTTCGCCCTGCGTGCGCCGGTCGGATGCGATCAGCAGCTCGTCGTGCGGCACGACGCGCACGCGGGCGCGGGCCTCGCCGCCGCCGATCTCGACGACACCGAGCGCCTCCACGCGCTCGAGCGGGAGCGGGGCGAACGCGCGCCTCGCCTCGTCGACCGGGACCGGGGCGTCGAGCACGAGCAGCTTGACGATCGTGCCGAGCGGCTCGATCCCCGCCAGACGGCGCTCGTAGAGCGGGATGTCGACCGAACGGGCGAGCAGCGTGGCGGCGCCGGTGTGGGCG
>JBKOVL010000135.1:0-7544 GCA_046723895.1 Actinomycetota bacterium
CTGATGGCGCTCTCGAACAAGTTCGGCTGGCTCGTCGTCGCGACCGGGAACAAGTCCGAGCTCTCGGTCGGCTACGCCACCCTCTACGGCGACATGGCCGGCGGCTTCGCGCTGCTCAAGGACGTCTTCAAGACGGACGTCTTCCGGCTGGCGCAGCACCTGAACGAACGGGCGGGGCACGACCTGATCCCGCAGTCGATCATCGACCGCGCGCCCAGCGCCGAGCTCCGGGACAACCAGCTCGACCAGGACTCGCTGCCCCCCTACCCCGAGCTCGACCGCGTGCTCGAGGCCTACGTCGAGCTCGACCGCTCGCGCGAGGAGCTCTCGAGCGACGGATTCGACCCGGACGTCGTCGACCGGGCGCTTGCGCTGATCGACCGGGCCGAGTACAAGCGCCGCCAGGCCCCGCCCGGAGTGAAGCTGCGCCCGAAGGCGTTTGGGCGCGACCGCCGGACGCCGATCACGAACCGCTGGCGCGGCTGACGCCGACCAGGTCGGCGAGCGCGCGGAACCAGCGCAGCCGCTCGGCGTAGGGAACAGCGGCATTGGCAGGCGAGGTCGAGGGCAGGACGAAGAGCAGAGTCTCGTCGAGGCGCCGCTCCTGGAGCCCGTGCTCGGGACGGCCTCCGAAGGGGCCGCGGTAGGCCTCCTTGCCGACGAAGCCGATCGCGCGCGGGCGCAGCTCGTGCGCGATCCGCTCCAGGCGCTCCGCCGAGCCGAGGAAATCCGCGCGACGGAGCTCGCCCGATCCCTTCGTCGTCCGCAGCGCTGCGTTCGTCAGCCCGATGCGGTAGCGGAGCACCTCGAACTGCTCGGCGGGGTCGAGCAGCCGCGGGGTGAAACCAGCGCCGTAGAGGAGCCGCCAGAAGTCGTTCCGCGGGTTCGCGAAGTGAGCCCCGGCCGCCGACGACACCCGGCCGGGGTTGATCCCGCAGAAGACGACGGCAAGGTCGCGGTCGAGAACGTCCGGGACGGCGCTCGTTACGCCGCTTCGACCTCCGGAAGGTCGTCCCCCGCGTCCATCCGCTCCTCGATCAGCTTGCGCAGCTGCTCGCCGAGAAGGCCCCCGCTCGGACGTTCGGGCTCGCCCTTCTGGATCACCGCGACGGTCGGCTCGCGATCGCCGTAGAGGCGGGCGTAACACTCGGACTCGTTCAAGGGCCGAAGCCTCGACACGCCCGCAACGTAGCTCCCGGACCGGACGGAGCTTGTAGCTTTCTCGCGTGGCGGAGCCGCGGGCGAAGCAATTCGAGCACGACGTCGCGCTGCTCCGCGACGGTCGCTTCAGCGCCGAGGGCGAGACGATCGAGGTGCCCGAGAACTGGACGCCGGAGCATTCCGTGCTCGCCGGCCTCCTCGACTGCTCGCTGACGAGCCTGCGCTACCACGCGCTTCGCTACGGGATCGCCGTCGACGCGGAGGGCAGCGCCCGCGGCCTGGTCACGAGGCGCGAGTCGGATGGCCGCTACGGGTTCGCCGAGATCGAGGTGCGGTTCGAGATCGCGCTCGACCCGAAGCCGGACGACGCCGAGATCGCCGGGTTGCTCGCGAAGGCGGAGCGGGATTGCTTCGTCGGCGCCTCGCTCACGCCGGCGCCGTCGTACACCTGGGACGTCGCGTGAGGCTCCTCCTCCTGGGCGGGCCGAAGTTCGTCGGGCGCGCGCTGATCGAGGCGGCGCTGGAGCGCGGGGACGAGGTGACGACGTTCAACCGCGGACAGACGAATCCCGAGCTCTTTGCGGAGGTGGAGAAGCTGCACGGCGACCGCCACGGCGACCTCGACGCGCTGCGGGGTCGAACCTGGGACGCCGTCTTCGACACCTCGGCGTACGTGCCGCAGGTGGTGGACGCCTCCGCCCGCCTGCTCGGCGACGCCGTCGACCGCTACGTGCTCGTCTCGACGATCGGCGTCTACGCCGACTTCTCCAAGCCGGTCCCGGAGGAGGCGCCGCTCGCGCCGCTCGCGGAGGGTCACCCCGACGACGAGCTGCTCCCCGACTACGCCAACTACGGGCCCTTGAAGGTGCTGTGCGAGCGGACGCTCCTGGAGCACCTCGGCGAGCGGGTGCTGATCGTCCGGCCCGGGCTGATCGTCGGCGCCTACGACTCGACCGACCGGTTCACCTACTGGCCGCGCCGCGCCCAGCGCGGCGGGCCGATCCTGGCGCCGGCTCCGCCCGACAACCCCGTGCAGGTAATCGACGTGCGCGATCTCGTCGCCTGGATGCTCCGGACGGCGGAGAGCGGCGCGACCGGAGTCTTCAACGCGACCTCCCCTGCCGGGGCAATCGACTTCGCGTCGATGCTCGAGGCATGTGGGGCACAGGACGTCGTCTGGGCCGACGAGGCGTTCCTGCTCGAGCGCGACGTCGAGCCCTGGGCCGACCTCCCGGTCTGGATTCCGGCGGGCGATCCGGACAGGCGGTACTTCCTCCAGGCAGACGTCTCCCGGGCGGTGGCCGCAGGCCTCACCTTCCGAGCCCTCGAAGAGGCCGCACGAGAGGTGCCCGAGTGGACCGGTGAGGCGGGGCTCTCCCCTGAGCGCGAGGCGGAGCTGCTCGCCGAGTGGCGGAAGGCCGCTGCGTGACGCTCGACGTCCGCGCCGTGCGGGCGCGGTTCTCCGCTCTCCAGCGCCAACTCGTCTTCCTCGACGGCCCGGGAGGCACCCAGGTGCCGGACGAGGTGATCGACGCGATCGCGACCTACCTGCGGGAGTCGAACGCGAACGTCAGCGGCCCCTACGAGACGAGTCGGCGCACGGAGGAGCTCGTGCGGGTGGCACGCGAGACGGCGGGCCGCTTCCTGGGCTGCTCGCCGGAGGAGGTGATCTTCGGGCCGAACATGACGACGCTCAACTTCGCGCTCTCGCGGACGGCGGCGCGGGGGTTCGAGCCCGGCGACGAGATCGTCGTCACGAGGCTCGACCACGACGCGAACGTCGCGCCCTGGCTCGAGCTCGCGGCCGACCAGGACCTCGAGGTCCGCTTCGTCGACATCCGCGAGGACACGACCCTCGACCTCGACGACCTCGCGCGCCAGCTCTCCGAGCGGACGCGCGCGGTCGCGTTCCCGGTGGCCTCGAATGCGGTCGGAACGCGCACCGAGGTGCAGCGCATCGTCGAGCTCGCCCACGGCGCCGGCGCGCTGGCCTGGGCGGACGCCGTGCACTACGCGCCGCACGGCCCGATCGACGTCGCGGCGATGGGCGTCGACGTGCTGATCTGCTCGCCGTACAAGTACTTCGGCCCGCACCTCGGGCTTGCCTACGCGCGGCGCGAGGTGGCCGAGGGCTGGCGCCCGTACAAGGTGCGGCCCGCGCCCGACGAGCCGCTCGGCGCACGATTCGAGACCGGGACGCCGCCGTACGAGCTGCTCGCCGGTTTCGTCGCCGCGGTCCGCTACATCGAGTCGCTCGGCTGGGAGTCGATCGTCGCGTGGGAGCGCGAGCTCGGCGCCCGCTTCCTCGCCGGCCTGCCCGAGAACATCCGGGTCTACGGGCTGCCGACGATGGACGGCCGAGTGCCGACATTCGCCTTCTCGGTCGCCGGCATCGCCGCCGGGGAGGCGGCGGCGCGGCTCGGCGAGCGCGGGTTCGCGGTCTGGCACGGGAACTACTACGCGCTCGAGGTGATGAAGCGCCTCGGTCTCGAGGACGATGGCGGCGCGGTGCGCGTCGGCTTCGTCCACTACAACACCGGCGAGGAGGTCGACCGTCTCCTCGCCGAGCTCACGCGGCTGGAGTGAAGTTGACGGGGCGGAGGGAATGGGGCGCACTCGCCGCGCTCGTCTTGATCTCGACTGCCTTCCGGGCCTGGGCGGCTGTCTCGGTGCCCGTGCCATGGATCGCCCCCGACGAGATGGTCTACGGGCTGCTCGGCCGTTCGCTGTACCTCCACGGATCGCTCGAGATCCTCGGCGGACCGACGCCGTTCTACTCGCTGTCCGTCCCGGCGCTCGTCGGCTTTCCACTCAGCGCGTTCGGGCTCGCGACGGGCCTCGACGTCGTCCAGGGGCTCCAGGCGTTCGTGATGTCGCTGGCCGCGGTGCCGGTCTACCTCTGGGGGCGCTCGCTCGTCTCCCGCCGGTGGGCCCTGGTCGCCGCGGCGCTGACGCTCGCGGCTCCGGGCCTCACCTACGCCGGGCTGCTGATGAGCGAGGTGCTGTTCTACCCACTGCTCGTGCTCGCGGCGTGGGCCGGGGCCGAGGTGATCGCGCGGCCGAGCGGGCGGTCGCAGGCGCTGCTCGCCGTCGCCGTGCTCGCTGTGTGCGCCACCAGGGTCCAGGGCATCGTGCTGCTGCCTGTGCTCGTCACCGCGGCGATCGTCGACGGCTGGTTCGCGCGGTCATGGGCGAACCTGCGGCGCCTGCTGCCGGCGGCGGGTGTGCTGGGGGGGCTTGCGGTCGTGTGGATCGGGTGGCGTCTCGGCTCGGGGTCGGGAACCCTCGGCGGCTACGAGGTGGTCGCCAGCACCTCGTACAGCGTCGGGGCGGCGGCGAAGTTCGTCCTCTACCACCTGGCCTCCGTGCTGATCATCTGCGGGCTGTTCCCGGCGGCGGCGGTGGCGGTCATGTTCGTTCGCGCGGCGCTGCGCGGCGAGGACGATCCGCGCGTGCGCGCATACCTCGCGGTCGGGGCGTCCCTGACCGTCTGGCTCGTGGTCGAGGTCGGGGTCTTCGCGTCGTACTACTCGGATCGGATCGTCGAGCGCAACCTGATCTCGCTCGGGCCGGTGCTCTTCCTCGGGCTCGTGCTCTGGATCGACCGGGGCGCGCCCGGGAGCTGGGTCGAGCGGGGCGCGGTCGCCGCTGCGGCCGCGGTCGTGCTGCTCGTCCTGCCGGTGCGGCGGCTCGTGAACGCCTTCGGCACGCACGACGCGATGACGATGGTTCCGCTCTACAAATTGCTCCGGGCGAGCTCCCCCGGGACGCTGCTCGCGGTCTACCTGGTCGTCGGTGCCGCGGTCGCGCTCGCGTTTGCGCTGCTGCCGCGGAGAATGATTCGGATCGTCCCGGGCGTGCTGTTCGTCGCGCTCGTCGCGACGTCTGTCGTCGCCGGCCGGTTCGTCGTCGACCAGGCTCAGGCCCAAGAGCGGATGTTCCTCGGGCATCGCCCGAACTGGGTCGATCGCAAGGCCGACGGGCCGGTGGCATACCTCTACGACGGTGAGCCTTCGTGGAACGGGGTCTGGCACACGCTCTTCTGGAACGAAAGGATCGACCGCGTCTACGACCTCGGGCACGTGGATGTGCCGGGACCGCTGCCGCAGGCTCACGCCGAGGTGCGGCCTGACGGCACGGTCGTCGTGCCCCCGTCGGCGCGTCAGCCGGGCGACTACGCGGTCGTCTCGACCTGGACGACGCTCGCCGGGGAGAAGCTGAAGGGGGTCAAGCAGCAGGGCTTGACCCAGGCCGGGCTCCGGCTCTGGCGTGTGCAGCGTCCGCTTCGATTCCGCGAGCAGATCTCGGGGCTGCAGGTGAACGGCGACATCTATCCCACGATCACGGGTCGACTCGCCGCCTACGACTGCCACAACGGCACCTTCCGGCTCACGTTGATCCCCAAGCAACCGGAGACCGTCGAGATCCGGGTGAACGGACGACTCGCCCGCAGGCTCGTGTTTCGCTCGGCGATCCCGAGCTGGCACGATGACTTCCCGGTGAATGGGCGCGGAGGAGTATGCACCCTCGAGGTGACCCCCACCGGGCTGCTCGGAACGACCGTCTTCGAGCTCGACCGTCCTAGCTAGGATCGGGTCATGGCCGCCTACGAGCGTCAGATTCTTCCCAACGGGCTGCGCGTGCTGACCGCGCCGATGCCGGAGGCTCAGTCGGTGTCGTGCTTCGTCATGCTCTCCGCCGGCTCGCGGTACGAGACGCACGACACGAACGGGATCGCGCATTTCGCGGAGCACATGTTCTTCAAGGGAACGGACCGGCGGCCGACCGCGCGGCAGCTCGCCGGCGAGGTGGACGCGATCGGCGGCGAGTTCAACGCGTTCACGAGCAAGGAGTACACGGGCTACTTCGTCAGATGCGCGGCGGAGCATCGTGACGTCGCGCTCGACGTTCTCGTCGACATGCTGCGGAACTCGAAGTTCGACTCCTCCGAGATCGAGCGTGAGAAGGGCGTGATCATCGAGGAGATGAACATGTACTTCGACACGCCTCGGGACTTCATCGACGGCGTCTACGAGCAGCTCGTCTACGGCGACCACCCGCTTGGCTGGGACATCATCGGGCGGAAGGAGTCGGTGCAGAGCGCGAGCCGTGACACGTTCCTCGACTACACCGGGCAGTGGTACAAGCCGTCCCGGATGGTCGTCGGCGTCGGCGGCAGGACCGGCGAGGGACTGCTCGAGCGGATCGACGAGCTGCTCGGCGGCCTCGAGGACGCGCCCACGGGGTCACCGGCGCCGGCGGCGCCGCTCCCGGACGGGCCGCGCGTCCGTGTGCACACGAAGCCGTCGGACCAGGCGCACATCTGTCTCGGGGTGCGGAGCCGTCCGCTCGTGGATCCGGACCGCTACGTGCTGATGGTTCTGTCGACCGTTCTGGGCGGAGGGATGTCGTCGCGGCTCTTCACGGAGGTGCGCGAGCGCCGCGGGCTCGCCTACTACGTGTTCGCGACGAACCATTCGTACACCGACACCGGGTCGCTGTACGCGCAGGCCGGGGTCGACATCGAGCGGATCGACGAGGCGGTCTCGACCGTCGCCGCCGAGCTGAAGAAGATCGCGGCCGAGGCGGTGCCGGCCGACGAGCTGCGCAAGGCGAAGAACTTCGCGAAGGGTCGGTTCGTGCTGCAGATCGAGAGCCCGCACGGCCTGATCATGTTCGGCCTGCGGCGCGAGGTCCTGGAGGGCGGGGCCGCCGAGCCGGAGGAAGTGCTCGCAGGCGTGGAGGCGGTGACCGCGGAGGACGTGCAGCGTGTCGCACAAGGGCTGATCGACGACCAGGCGCTGCGGCTCGCGGTCATCGGGCCGTTCGAGGACGCCGAGCGCTTCGAAGCCCTCCTCGCCGCCTGACGGCGGTCGTCTTAACAATGCCTGGCACTGTTAAGAACCCGCTTCAGCATGAGCGAGCCGGATTGAGCGCCTCTCACGATGGTTTTCGTTCTCGTACACAGCCCGCTCGTTGGTCCCACCACGTGGTCGCCGGCTGCCCGCGAGCTGGAGCGGCGAGGACATCGAGCAGTCGTCCCCTCCCTGCTCGGGCCAGCCGGAGCGCCGCCACGCGACTGGCGGCACGACGTCGAGGCCGCCCACGCTGCAGTGGGGACGCTGTCAGAGTCGATCGTCCTCGTCGGCCACAGCGGCGGTGGCCTGCTGCTGCCGGTTATCGCTGACGCTGTCGCGGCGCCCATCTCCGCGCTGGTCTTTGTCGATTCCGGGGTGCCGGCGAGGACGGGCGAGACGCCGAGTGTTCCCCCGGCCTTCCGCGATCAGCTCCGCACGCTCGCCGTCGACGGGATGCTGCCTCCCTGGTCGAGCTGGTTCGGCGAACAGGCGATGCGTGAGCTCGTGGCCGACGAAGCGCTGCGC
>JBKOVL010000140.1:0-19073 GCA_046723895.1 Actinomycetota bacterium
GGCCGGATGAGCGATGAGACGACGCAGTTCGGGCTGGGGATGATGAAATCCCGCGATCCCTTACGCTCGGCACGCCCGGAAAGGAACCGGCTGGTTCGACTGTGAACATCGCGACGATCCTCCCGCTGGCGTTCGTGATGATCGCCGGTCCGCAGATCCTCAGCGCCATCTTCCTTGCGACGAGCGAGAACTGGGGCCGCAACTCAGCCGCTTTCCTGGCCGGGGCTGCGCTCTCCATCACCGTGTTCGTGACGATCGCCTACTGGGTCGGCCGTGGCATCAACTCCGGCGGAGGCGACGACACCCTCGACATAATCGTCCTCGTGCTCCTCGTCGCCGCGGGCGGAAACGTGTTCCGCACCCGCAAGACGGCGGAGCCGCCGAAATGGATGGGCAGATTGCAGGAAGCAACGCCGAAGCTCTCTTTCGGGCTTGGATTTCTGCTCCTGGGCGTGTTCCCCACCGACATCCTCACCTCGTGGGCCGTCGGCTCGTATCTGTCGAACCACGGCGACCCATGGTGGCATCTCCTCCCGTTCCTCCTGCTCACGCTGTTGCTCCTCGCCCTGCCGGCGATCCTGATCCTGCTGCTCGGCCAGCGCGCCCAACGTTTCCTGCCGAAGGTACGCGAGTGGATGACCACCAACTCGTGGATCGTCAACGAGATCGTGATCGCCTTCTTCGTGGGCGTCACAGCCGATAGCCTCGCGAGCTAGCGGCGATGTGCGGCTGCTGGTGAACCGCCCTCGGGCAACTACCGAGCCTCGCGTACCGTGCAGCTCGACCCGGGGACATCGCGCCCCCGGGCCGCACGCCGTCCGTCTAACCGATCTCGCCGCCTTCTCGCTGGACGGCGGGGACTCCGGCGATGCCGGTGGTCTTCACGTAGAACTCGAAGGCCTTCGGCGCGTCCCGCTCCATCGCCAGGAAGAAGTCCCCGTACTTGAGATACGCGTCCAGCGCGCCTTCGACCTTGAGGAAGTTGAGCAGCGCATCGCTGTTGTCCTGCTTCCAGTACTGCTCGAGCCCGATCAGGATGCCCTCGAGCAGGCTCCCATGCGCGGTGCCGCCCTTCTGGTAGACGTCGAGGACACCGATGATCGCGCTCGTGTCCTTGGCGTAGAAGTCGGACAGCTCCGGAAGCGAGAGCATCTTGTAGTACTGGGTGAAGTTCTCGATCTTGAGGTACGCCGGGAACCCGTCGAGCTTGAGGAACCGGACGAGCGGGCTTCCCCACTTGAGCGTTCCGCCCGTGTTCGCACGCGCTGCGCTCGCGCCGGCCTTGGCACCGTGCGACGCCGGACCGGCCTTCGCGGTGGCAGCAGCCCCTCCCGCCGCGAGAAAGGCGGCGACGAGACTTGCCTTCGCTGCACGAACCTTTCTTCCCATATCCCCTCTCCCTTCGGTCGACTGGGGGTCGTCCGCCGCAGCCTGCGCAGCGAGTATATCGGGGCATCTCGAGCGCGTCGAGCGTGCACGATTCCGGTATGGAGGCGCTGGGGAAAGAGCTCCGGGAGGCTGGGTTGAACGAGGCTGCGCTCGCCGAGCTCGTCGGCGGCGCCTCGAGCGGCGAGGACGTCCCGCTCGTCCTGAGCCGTTACCGTGCGGGGGACCCGCGCGCCGAGCTCCTGCGGCTCTTCGTGCTGGGCGAGCCCGTCCCGCGGAAGGCGCTTCCCGTGTCCCCGGAGGCGCTCGCGGGCGCCGGCCTGGTCGACCTCGACGGCGAATCGGTCGTCGCTCGTCTCCGACTGACGCCTTTCGCGGGTCTGCTGGTTGCGCACGACGCGGACGTGTCGGGCCCGGACTGGGTCACCGGAATCAACGCGGCCTCCAGTACGCTCGCAACGCTGACCGTGCGCCGGCCGGTCGAGCGCGCTCTCGAGATCGGCACAGGCTCGGGGGTGCAGGCGCTCCTCGCCGCCCGGCACGCGCAGACGGTCGTCGCCACCGACGTCAACCCCCGCGCGCTCGAGTACGCGGCGCTCGGGGCGAGACTCAATGGGCTGCCCCTCGATCTCAGGCTCGGAAGCCTTTTCGAGCCTGTCGAGCGCGAGACCTTCGACCTGATTGTGGCGAATCCACCATTCGTGATCTCGCCCGACAACGACTTCATCTTCCGCGACAGCGGCCTGGAAGGGGACGCGATCTGCCGCGAGGTCGTCCGCGGCGCCGCCGCACACCTGCGCCCCGGCGGCTTCGCCACCGTACTCTGCAACTGGATCTGCAGAACGCCGGAGCGGCCGTGGGAGCCCCTGGTCGAGTGGGTTGGCGGGCTCGCCTGCGATACGCTGCTGCTCTCGCACGGCACGGTCGAGCCGCTCCGCTACGCAGCGCGCTGGAACGAGCCGGTCCGATCCGACCCCGAACGTTACGGTGCTGCCGTCGGCCGCTGGCTCGACTACTACGAGCGGGAAGCCGTCGCAGCCATCGGCCTCGGCGCCGTCATCCTGCGCGGCCGTGAGAGCCCGGGCTGGGTACGGGGGATCGGCGCTCCCCAGCCTGCGCTCGGCGAGGCCGGCGACCAGATTCTGCGCCTATTCGCGGCGACGGACTACCTCGGCGGCCTCGAACGCGAGGAGGCGCTCCTCGACGACCGTTTCGCGCTCGTCCGCGGTCACCGGCTCGACCAGACTCTCGTCTACGAGGACGAGTACGCCGTCGCCGATGTCGTGCTCTCGCTCGAGGCGGGCGTTGGGCTCGTCGGCTCGGTCGCGCCCGAGGCGTTGCCGCTGCTCTTCGCGCTCACGCCCGACCGCCCGCTCCGCGAAGTGGCGGCGGACGCCGAGGTCGACGTCTCTGTGGCGCTGACGACAGTCCGTCGCCTGTGCGAGCTCGGCCTGATCGAGCGGCGAGAGCCGTGCGCGATCTCATCTGCACCCACGGGCTGACGGAATCGGTACCCGTCGATGCCGGCCGTCAAGGAGTCGAGCTTCTCGGATGGGTCAGCCACGCCGGACCGGCGGGCCGAAAGCCCTGCCGGTGATGCCGCCCGTTGGCGATTGCCCCACTGCGCGATCATGTCTCTGCTTGCCGGCGCTGGAGGCCTTGCTGTGCGTATTCGATCAGGAGCTCGCTGATCGTGAGGCCGCGCCGCTCGGCTTCGGCTGCGAGTCGCTCCGCGAGCTCGGTCGGGATGACGATTGTGCGACGGACGCTGTCGTCGCTCTCCCAGACATCGTCGGGGGTCTCAGACACGCGCTCTGCGCTCGGACGCGGTCGGCCGAGACGGCTCCTCGAGCGGGACGTAGCGGCGCAGGATGCGGTCGCTGAGCAGGCCGAGACAGCTCAGGTTGGGGAAGCCCGGCCCCTGGGCAAGCCCGGCGAGCACGGGCAGATGCAGCGGCGGGCTCAGCCCGGTGATCGAGAGGTCGACGTCGATGCGCCGTTCGAGCTCGGCTCCCGCGAGCGCGTCCGCGAGCCGGCGGCGGGCCTCGCCGCCGAGCAGCGCCTGGAACCAGCGAGCCTCGAAGCCGATCGCGACAACGACCAGGTCGTAGGCGACGCGCTCGCGCTCGTCGCCGTACTCGATCGTGACCACGACCTGCCCCGGGCCGGCCTCGATCGCCGCCGCGCGTCCGGCGAGCGTGCGGAAGCGTCGCGACTGGTTCAGGACCGCCTCCGCCTGCAGCGAGAAGACGCCGCGGTCGGTGCGCTCGAGGAACTCACGCCGGTGCGACTCGGCCAGCCGCGGCCACTCGCCCGGATCGGAGTAGAAGCGGTTCTCGTCGTAGCTCTCCCCGCGCGAATAGAGCACGCCGCGGCTGGTCAACACGTCGACCGTCGAGCAGGTCCGAGGCTTCTGCAGCAGGCTGATCACGATCGAGGCCGCTGTCTCGCCGCTGCCGATCACGCACACGCTCTCGGCCAGACGCTTCCTCAGCGCCCGTTCCCCCAGCCAGTAGCTGCGCCCGTTCAACACACGCGGGTGCCCTCGCGGCTGCCCGGCGACCGTGATCGGCGGCCCGGCGCCGGTGCAGACGACCCCGTCGGCCGAGATCGCCTCCCCGGACGCCAGCATCAGCCGCCACCCCTCGCCCTCGAGGTCGAGGCCGACCACCTCGCCGGACACGATCTCCGCCTCCGCCCGCGCAGCGACCTCGCGCAGGTAGGCGCCCCACCTCCTGTGCGTCGGGCGCAGCCGACCCCGGTCGACCCAGTCGGCATACACGCCGTGCCCGATCAGATGCCGCTGCCAGCCGAACTCCGCCATCGCGGCCGTGACCGCCGCCGACGCCGCCCCCCAGCTCTCGGCGTAGGGGAAACCCACATCCTTCTCCGCCGGCGTCCCCAACGGCAACAACCCGCTCGTGTAGCCCTGCCGACCGCTCCAGTTCCCGGCAACCGCGCCTCCGTCCACGAGCACGACCTCCGGCCCGGCCAGACCGACCAAAGCCAGCGCACGCGCCTTGGCCGCGATCGCGATCCCCTTCGGCCCCGCGCCGATCACCGCCAACCTCGACACCAGGCCGAGCATAGCCCCGCGCCCCGCCGCCCTCGACACGCCAGCCGGACAGGTTTCGTTCGTCAATGCGTGACGGGCTCGGCTTGGCTAGAACTTTCCACGACCCCTCGGTTGTTTTGATCCCTCGTCAACGGAGCCGGCCGCCTGGGCATGGACATCTTGTTCTTGAGCATGGAGCAGGTCGAGGATCTGATCGATCTCGATCAGCTCCTCGACGGGCTCGAGGAGGGGTTCGCTCGGCTTAGCGCCGGGGAGGTGAATTCGCCGGAGCGGAACGAGATAAGCATGCCGCGCGAGGCGTTCCTTCTGAGCATGCCCGGGCACCAGGAAGGCGGTGACATGGCGGTGAAAGTTGTCACTGTCTTTGAGGACAATCTCGCGCTCGGCCTGCCGTCGCACCTGGCCGTTGTCTCATTGTTCGACGCGAGTACGGGGGCGTGCCGGGCGTTCATGGACGGGACCTACATCTCGGCGGTCCGGACATCCGGATCGGCGGCGGTGTCGGCACGACTGTTGGCTCGGGAGGATGCGAAGGTGTTGACGATCCTTGGCGCCGGTGTCCAGGGAACGCACCACCTCGAGACGTTTCCGCTCGTACGCGACTTCGAGGAAATCCGCATCGGATCCCTCCACCTCGAGGACGCCGAACAGCTTGCACGGCAGCATCTCCGCGCGCACGCGATCACGGATTTCCGGGCTGCCGTCCGAGATAGCGATGTCGTAGCGCTCGCCTCGTCCGCAGGACAGCCGATCGTCGAGGCAGACTGGATCAGGCCCGGGACGCATGTCAGCTCGGTCGGCTACAAGCCGCCAAGCGGGGAGCTACCGCGCGAGCTGGTCGAGCACGGCTCATTGTTCGTCGAGTCACGCATTGCGTTCAGGCCCACGCCGGTGGGCTGCCCCGAACTGCAGGGAATGAACGCCAACAGCGCGACGGAGATCGGAGAGGTCGTTCGCGGCTTCCGGCCCGGCCGGCGAAATCGTGCCGAGATCACCGTCTACAAGGCCATGGGACACGTCGTCGAGGACATCGTCGCGGCCGAGATCGCCTACCGCACGGCCGTTCAGCGAGGCGTCGGCCAAGTCCTGTCGATGTAGACGCGTCGACGGCCGTGCCCCGGACGAGCCTGCGTTCGCACCGCTGCGGAGGGTTGGGCGGGCGACCTGAGGGGCATATCCCGTCGTCACGACAAGCGCAGCGCTGCAAACGAGGCTGTATGAAGAAGTTGCTCGTTCCAATCGCACTCGCGGCGATGACCCTGCTCGTTGTGGTCGGGACCGCAGGCGCAAATACCTAACACGGTCACTAGCCTGACGCTCGCCAGCGGTGCGAGCCCGTTCGCGCCCGGTTGCGGTGGCCCCGGGGAGGGGTTCCACACTTCGACGGAGGTCGCCGCACCTGGAGCAGCTGCAGGCGGGGCGGACCCAGACCATCGCCAACCAGATCGTGGTGCTGCCCGACGGGACGCTGGTCGACGGCTTCAACTACATCCGGGGGTCGAACGGTCAGGGCATCGGCAAGGGTGACAACGCCGCGGTCATGTTCTCGGGAGACCACGGTACGACGTGGTCGTCGCAGGCGACGATCATCGCGAACCTCGGCGATAGTCGTGTCCGCGATCCGGAGCCTGTCAACTGTCTCGGGGACAACACCCCGTCGACGCCGTGCCTGGTGGTCCGAACCGGCAACGGAATCCCCGACTTCGCCGTCGACGCGAACTCGGGCTCGCCGGGCACGATCTACGCGGTCTGGCAGTCGCACACCTCGGCGACCGTGAACGGCGCCCCGGTCGACGACACGATCCTTATCTCGCGCTCGACGGACGGCGGTCACAGCTGGTCGGCGCCGGTCAAGGTGAACCACACGCCGGCCGGCGTGCAGGCGTTCACCCCGTCGGTCCACGTGGCGGCCAACGGCGACGTCGCGGTCACGTACTACGACTTCCGCAACGACACGTCCGGCGACGCGGCGCTCTCGACCGACTACTGGGCCGTCCACCACCACGCCGAGGGCCTCGACAGCTTCGGAAGCCTTTCACGCCCTTCTTCGTTCAGGCGACCGGGAGCGATCCGTTCCATCAGCTGACCGACGCGTTCTACTCCACTGCCGGCAGCTGAATCGAAGTCGCGTAAGGGGTCGGGCTTGCCCCGGCCCCTTACCCGACAGCCGCGGGCCTCCTCGACCGCCGAACCTCACGGCCGATCAGCCGAACGCAGCTCGGAGCCGCATCAACGCAACCGCGCGAGTCGGACTGGCGAAGTCCTGCATGTCGACGATCTTGCCGTTCTTCAAGCGAAGGGCCTGCGCCCACTTGTGCCGTCTCCCCTGCTGATCGGCCCACGAGAACGCGACGACAACACGGTCGCCGCGGGACTGGACCGATTCGAGCTCGTAGTCCCGAGCACCCAGAAGCTTCCGCTTCCTCATCCCCTCGGCGAGAACCGCACGGGCCTCGTCGGGGCCGTGTCAGGACGGAGGCCGCCAGAACCGTCGGAATCGAAACAGCCTCCGCCGCCCACGCCACTCCATCTCGGGGTGAATCAACGAGACGAGCGGCTCTACGTCGCCGTCACCGAGCGACTGATACGCGGAGCGGACCGCGTCGACGGCCACCCGCACAGGTTACTCCGAACCTGAGGTCGCCCCGGCGGACGCGGCGGCGACCGGCGCACGACTCGGGGAGCCCGCCCCAAAAGAGCCACGATCGTGCCAGGTGTCCAGAATGCTCGATCTGTATATACCCGTACCAGGTATAGGTCTCCGTGCCGATGGCGCCGAGGCCTGGTGTAGCGACGATCCGGGCACCGGGACATTTGCCCGATATACCCTAGTGGGGTATAAATGAAACGGATTGGAGCTAATCGGATGGAGACTCGCAGCTACACGGTGCCCGGCATGACCTGCGGCCACTGCAAGCAGGCCGTCACCGAGGAAGTCTCGAAGATCGCGGGAGTCGAAGGCGTCGAGGTCGACCTCGACACCAGGCTCGTGCTCGTCCGAGGCGCGGATCTCGAGGATGCCGCGCTTCGCGATGCGATCGAAGAGGCCGGTTACGAAGCGGCGTAGGCGATGGCGGCGGCCACACCGACGCGCACGCGGCTCCCGATCGAGGGGATGACCTGTGCGTCCTGCGCAGCGCGGATCCAGAAGAGGCTGAACAGGCTCGAAGGCGTCGAGGCGGCGGTCAACTACGCGACTGAGGAGGCCGCCGTTGCGTACGACCCGGAGCGGCTAACGCCGGAGGATCTGATCCACGCGGTCGGGGCTGCCGGCTATCGCGTGAAGGCGGGAGCGGACGACGAGGTCGAGGCGGTCGCTGGGCTCCGGCGGCGCCTGATCGTCGCGATCGTCCTGGCAGTGCCGGTGGCTCTCCTCGCGATGGTTCCGCCGCTTCAGTTCGGCGGCTGGGAGTGGGTCGCCGGGGCGCTGGCGACGCCGGTCGTGTTCTGGAGCGGCCGGCAGTTCCACCGCGGCGCCGTTCAGAACCTGCGTCACCGGTCGGCGTCGATGGACACCCTGATCTCACTCGGCACACTTGCTGCCTGGACCTGGTCGGCCGTCGTGCTGCTCGCGGGACTGGACGCCGATACCTATTTCGAGGTCGGCGCGGTCGTCACGACGCTGATCCTGCTCGGCCGGTTCTTGGAAGCCGGTGCCCGCCGCCGGTCGAGTGACGCGATCAGGGCCTTGCTCGAGCTCGGGGCCAAGGAGGCGCGGGTGCTGCGCGAGGGGGTCGAGGTCGTCGTCCCCGTCGACCAGCTCGAGGTCGGTGACCGGTTCGTCGTCGGGCCGGGAGAGAAGATCGCGACCGACGGCGTCGTCGAGGAAGGCGCCTCGGCGATCGACCAGTCGATGCTGACCGGCGAACCGGTGCCGGTCGAGGTCGAGCCCGGCGCCGAGGTCGCTGGGGCGACGATCAATACGTTCGGCCGCCTCGTCATCTGCGCGACCCGCGTCGGCGCCGAGACCGCGCTAGCGCAGATCGCCCGGCTCGTCGCCGACGCGCAGGCAGGCAAGGCGCCGATCCAGCGGCTCGTGGACCGCGTCTCCGCCGTCTTCGTGCCCGTCGTGATCGTGCTGTCGCTCGCCACGCTCGCCGGCTGGCTCGCCTTCTCCGGCGACGCAGGGGCGGCCTTTACCGCCGCCGTCGCAGTGCTGATCATCGCCTGCCCTTGTGCGCTCGGGCTCGCGACGCCGACTGCACTCATGGTCGGGACGGGTCGGGGCGCACAGCTCGGGATCCTGATCAAGGGCCCCGAGATCCTCGAGCAGACGCGCCTGATCAGCACGATCGTGCTCGACAAGACCGGGACTGTGACCGAGGGCAAGATGCGGCTCGTCGGCGTGGAGTCGTCGAACGGAGCCACTCGTCTCGAGGTCTTGCGGCTGGCCGGAGCCGTCGAGCAGGCAAGCGGGCACCCGATCGCGAAGGCCGTCGCACGCGCGGCCGCGGCAGAGGTGGGCATGCTCCCGGCGGTCAGCGAGTTCCGGAACTTCCCCGGGATCGGCGTCCGCGGCGTCGTCGACGGGCTCGAGGTCGACGTCGGGCGCAGAGAGGGTGCGATCACCGTCTCCTGGCGGGGCAAACCCCGCGCAACCCTCGTCGTCACCGACACCGTCAAGCCGACGACCGCTGAGGCTCTTCGTCAGCTCGAGGAACTCGGGCTCACGCCGGTGCTGCTGACCGGCGACAACGAGCAGACCGCCCGGCAGATCGCGGCCGAGGTCGGCGTGGAGCGCGTGATCGCCGAGGTGCTTCCCGATCAGAAGGCCGCGGTCGTCCGCGACCTGCAGGCCGAGGGCGAGGTGGTCGCGATGGTCGGCGACGGCATCAACGACGCACCCGCGCTCGCCCAGGCGGATCTCGGCCTGGCGATCGGCACCGGAACCGACGTGGCGATCGAGGCGTCGGACCTGACTCTCGTCTCGGGAGACCTGCGGGCGGCCGCCGACGCGATCCGCCTTGCCCGGCGGACTCTGCGCACGATCAAGGGCAACCTCTTCTGGGCCTTCGCCTACAACGTGGCCGCGATCCCGCTGGCGATCGCCGGCCTGCTCGACCCGATCATCGCCGCCGCCGCCATGGCGTTCTCGAGCCTGTTCGTCATCTCGAACAGCCTGCGGCTGCGGCGCTTCCACAGCAGAAGGGAGACCGCATGACCCACGGCTACGTCGCCGGCAAAGACGCGCTGATCAAGCGCCTCCACCGCATCGAGGGACAGGTGCGCGGGATCGAGCGCATGGTCGAGGAGGAGCGCTACTGCATCGACATCCTCACGCAGATCAGCGCCGTCTCGACCGCGCTCGAGAGCGTCGCGCTCAAGCTGCTCGAGGATCACGTGAGCCATTGCGTCGCCGGTGCGCTGGCATCGGGTGACCCCGCAGCCGCCGAGGAGAAGAGCCGCGAGCTCCTCCAGGCCGTGGAGCGGTTCGCGCGCACCCGCTGAAGTCGAACGCGGCGGGCGCTCCCGGCGGAGCACCGCCGGGGCCTCACACCACTTGGCGCGGAGAATGCATTTGAGAGAAGATCAGGCAGACCCTGAGGCAGACCGAAGCTTCACGTGTCATCCAGAACGGATGACGCGCGCCGCGGTCAGACGCGGCAGGGTCGCGACGGCAAACCCACGATCTAGGAGCAGACGATGCTTGCTACCAACTGGACGTTCGGCCAGCTCATGTGGTCGATGCTGGTCTTCTTCACCTGGATCCTCTTCTTCTGGCTCCTGTTCACCGTGCTCGCGGATCTCTTCCGCCGCCACGACATCAGCGGCTGGGCGAAGGCGGGCTGGACGATCTTCATGGTCTTCCTGCCGTTCCTGGGGATCTTCGTCTACCTGATTTCGAACAGCAAAGGCATGGCGGAGCGGAACGTGAGGGAGGTGCAGCGAGCCCGCTCCGACATGGACGCCTACGTCAAGTCGGTCGCGAGCACCACCGATCCTGCGACGCAGATCGCGCAGGGAAAGGACCTGCTGGACAGCGGCGCGATCTCCCAGGCGGAGTTCGAGAAGCTGAAGTCGCAAGCCCTGGCCGGAGGGTAAGGACGGCCGCGAGCGGCGCCGCCGCGGCGGCGCCGCTCCCTCCGTCGCCGACATCGACGGGACCCCGTCCTCGCGTGGGACGGCCGCCTCGGCCGTCGGATAGGCAGAGCGCAAGTTCCTTCGGGGCGCGGCGTCTAGTTGATGTAAGACGTCTTTCCACAGCCCAGGGGGGTCTATGCGGAACGAACGACCCTTTCAGAGCCGACGGGCACGACGGGTTCTCGGCGGCGCCGTCGCTGTCGGTTTGTTGGCGGCTTCAGGAGTGTTGGTCGGAGTCGGTATCGCGAGCAGCCCGAAGATCGCTCTCGTCACCACCGCGTCGTCGTCGTCGACGACGACGACGATCCCGACGAGCGGAAAGGTGACGATCTGTCACCACACGCATTCGAAACACAACCCGTTCGTGACAATCACGATCAGCGTCCGCGCTTGGCCCGCGCACCTGAAGCACGGTGACGCGGTCGGCGCCTGCGTGAGGCCCACGACCACGACCACCACGGCGACCACGACCACGACGACGATGACCGCGGGGACGACCACCGCTGGGTCGGCGCACGCCGCCGCGCCGCTCACGAGCGGCCCGGGCCGCAGTGGCCAGCACGGCCAGGGAAACGGCCAGGGCCACGGCCAGGGAAACGGCCGGGGACACAGATAACCGGCGCCGCTCGTCCAGTGCGCAAGAGGCGGGGCAACGTCCCGCCTCTTGTTTGATCGGCGACCGTCCGCTATACAGCAGCATGCTCGGCGGAGGCGCAGATGCGCACGCCGATTGCGCGTTCGAGCGTCTTTATCGTCGGCACGTCGCCGACGTCTACCGCTACGCCTGCGCCGTGCTCGCGAATCCCACCGATGCGGAGGACGTCGCCCAGACCGTCTTCCTGAACGCGTACCGCGCATTCCAGAGCGGGACCCGCCCCGAGGAGCCGCTGAACTGGCTGATCGCGATCACGCACAACGTCTGCCGCCAGCGCGTTCGCGCGGGCTCGCGGCGCCCGCGCGAGGTCGTGCTCGATCCGGATCTCGCGTCGGAGCACGTCGAGGACGAGGAGCGCTTCCGCCGTGAGGACATCGTCCGCGCCCTCTCGCAGCTCAGCCTCAACCAGCGCGCCGCGCTCGCGATGCGCGAGCTCGAAGGTCGCTCCTACGCCGAGATCGCGTCGCTGCTCGGGATGACGAAGGCGGCAGTCGAGGCGCTGATCTTCCGTGCACGCCGCTCGTTCCGCGAGCAGCTCGAGGGTTCGCTGACGTGCAGCGAGGCCGAGCGCGCGATCTCCCTGCAGCTCGACGGCGTGCTCCCGCGTGCGGATCGCCGAAGCCTGCGGGCCCACCTCCGTGCGTGCTCTGAGTGCGCGTCGCTCGCCCGGCGGTTACGCGCCCAGGGCTCGGCGCGGAGGGCACTCGCGCTGGTGCCCTTGCCGCCGTCGCTCGCGGGCGGTTTCGGGCTGAGCGGCGGCGCAGCAGTCGGCACAGCGATCGGCGTCAAGGCCGTCGCGCTCGGCGCGGCCACGCTCGTCGCGGCCGGCGTCGGCACCGAAGTCGTCATGCACTCGCGTGCGATGCCGAACCCGTCGCCCGCTGCCGCAACGCCGGCACCACGCTTCGCTGCGGCGGACCGGGCGAGTCCGAATGCCTTGTCGCGCGCCTCTCGGCATGCTGCGCTCCCGCGTGCCGCGGCGACGACGCGGCGCGTTCACTCTGCTCCAACGACGACGCATGCGGCGAGGCGCCTGCGAGCCGATGCGACCACGCACGCCGCAGCGGCGTCGACCCCGGAGCCGCACGCAACCGCACAGACGAGCCGGACGGGCTCGACGCCGGAGGCAGCGGGGCGCGCGGGCACCCTCACACGGCAGCGGCCGCACCTGTCGGGCGGCGGCCGTCGTCCCGCGGGCACCGCGTACGCCTCCACCGTCCGCGATGCGCAACGGCCGGCACGCCGACCGCGGCCTCCCGTAGAGCACGGCCCCTCGGCGCCGGCACATCAGCATCCGGTGAAGCCCAAGCCTGACCACCCGGCGAAGTCCGACGATCCCGCCAACGCGGCCCACACGGCGAACCCCGGTGATCCCGGGCAGAGTGATCGCATCCCCGGCAAGCCTCCCGCACAGCCGCCGACTTCGACACCGGACCTGTCGACGAGAACCGACGTCGCTGCGCCTGTCCCCGACCCGCCTCCGGCTCCCTCGCCGCCAAGCAACGGCGGCGGGCCACCGGCCGAAACGCCCGCCGGGAAGCCGCCGAAGCCGCCGGTCCGGACGCAGTGAGCTGCATGACGTTGTTCCGCGCCGGCGAAGATCGTCAGGTCGAGCGTAAGCAGCGTTTAGAGGAGGCGCCCGTCGTGTCTTGGTCACGAACCGAGCTAGAGTCGTGCCCTCATGAGGGTACGGCTGCTCACGATCCTCGTGCTCGGCGTCGCGCTCGTTGCGATGCCGGCCGTCGCCCTCGGCGCCGATGCCCGCCACAGGAGCAACACGCAGACCTACCCGGACTCGATCGGCGAGGACCCCAATGCGCCGGACATCACCAACGTAGTCGTTTCGAACGACGACGCCGGACTGGTCACTTTCCAGGTCAACATCAGCAATCGCCCCGCGCTGACGCAGGACATGTTCCTGTTGATCTTCCTCGACACAGACCAGAATTCGGCGACCGGGGATCCGCAGGCGTACGGCGCCGATTACTTGATCGAGCTCGACCCCGGCAGCGTCGGGCTCTTGCAGTGGAACGGCGCTGACTACGCGAATGCATCGTCGCAGACCTCGCTCACGTACGCGTATGCAACGACGGGCGCAACGATCCACGTCAGCGCCGCCGACCTGGGGAAGACCAAGGCGTTCAAGTTCGGCGTGATCGCATTCTCCGGCTACGCCGTCGACGCAAGCGGTAACCCAGATCTGACAAATCTCAAGCGCGACGCCGCGCCTGACTTCGGGCACGGGGTCTTCAGCTACCAGGTGCTGACCAGGCTCGTCCTGACCGTCACCGCACTCACGACCGCGCCGAAGCCGGCGAGGGCCGGCCGCCCGTTCACGGCGTCGCTGGCCGCGAACGAGAACGACACCGCCGGTCCCGTCCCGGCGGGGACGGTCGGTTGCGCGGCGTCGATCGCAGGCAAGCGGCTCGTGGTCGTCACCCGCGCCGTTCGGAACGGGATCGCGGTCTGCGTCTGGCGCATCCCGGGGAGAACGAGAGGTCGGATCGTCCGCGGCCTGATCACGCTGACCGTGCGCGGCACCTCGGTGACGCGCGGCTTCTCGACCCGGATTACCTAGCCGACGAGGCGCCCGCCGAGGGTGCCCTTCAGGCTGTTCCGGGACAGGCCGAGGATGCCGGTCGACGCCGACGCGCCGCCCACCTTCACCGTGCCCTGGAAGCTCACGGGAAGGTCGGTGCTGACGAGCCGGAACGTACCGCTCAGCTCGACGCCGCGTGCGATCGCGTACCGGGTGAGCGTGAAGCCGTGGCGGCCGGGAGCGAGCTTGCCGGAGTAGATTCCGGCGACCGGAGAGTCGGACGCCATCAGCCATGCCGCCTGAGCCTCGCGGATCGTCTTCAACGCGATCGCATAGGTCGCGAGCGGACCCAGCTTCACCGGCGTCTTCGCCGCGGGCAGGGGCGAGAGCGCGCGCACGAACGGCTGTCCGCGCGGACACCGGGGCGCCGGGACAGCGCCCGTCTGGAACCAGGCGCGGACGGCGTTCGCGGCGCATCCCGACGGATCGGCGGTCGTGACGCTGTGCCCGACGCCTGGGACGAGGAGCAGGTGGCCGTGCGGGAACCGCGCGACCACCGAGACCGCGTTGGCCGTCGGCGTGCGCATGTCGAAGCCGCCGCTGATTGCGAGCAGCGGAACGTCCGGAAGGGGCCCGGGGCCGAACGGAGCGCCGCCCGCGGGGCTCGGCCAACGGAGACAGAAGTCGGCATTTCCGAACCGAGCCGCCCACTTGCCGAAGGGCCCGAGCGTGCCCGAGGGGAGGCCGTTGACGGCCGCCTGGTAGAGCGGCGGCCGGCTCCCGACCGGAGTGTTCGGATCCCAGGGGAAGGGACCGTCGTGGCAGACCGTGGCGGCGTAAAGCCCGTTGCTCAGCTCCTCGGCCGGCTGCGCAGTGCTCAAGTCGTGTAAGCGGGCAAGCCGGAGGAGGGGCTGCGTGTTGCCGTGACGGGCCGCGTGCACGGCGGCGGGCAACTCGGCCGCGAGACCCGGGTTGATGTCGGCGTCGAGCAGCGTCCCGAGGAACTCGATCCCGTCGACGCGCTGGGTGACGGTCTTGCCGTTCGGCTCCAGCACCTTCCCGGCGAGCGGCTTCACCGCATACGCGTTCGCGACCGCGACGACGTCGTCGGCGAAGTTGGGCGTCGCCGCGCGGCAGCTTGCGTCCGCACAGAAGGCGCTCAAGGTGCCCGGCAGCGCACGGAGCACCTCGGCGCTGTAGGGGTCGGGGAGCTCGGGCGGGAGGACCGAGTCGAGTAGAAGCCGTTCGACGCGATCCGGGTACGCGAGCGCGTAGGAGAGCGAGAGCTTCGTCCCGTAGGAGACGCCGAAGAGCGCGATCTTGCTCAGGCCGAGCGAGGCGCGCACTGCATCGAGGTCCTCCGCGTGCTCTCCCGTGCTGTAGAAGTCGCGCGCGGCTCCGATCGTCGTGGCACAGCCGGCGGCCGAGATCTGCTGCTGGTCCGCTGTGATCGCGCGCTTGAGGACGGGGCAGTCGATCAGGCCCGACGCGCCGGTGCCGCGGTCGTCGTAGGCGACGAGCGCGTAGCCGGGGAAGAGGTAGTGGTAGAGCTGCGCGGACGACGGCGAGCCGAGCCCGAAGACGTGGGCCGACCCCTGCCCCGGGCCGCCGGCGATCAGGAACACGGTGCCGCGCTGTGGTCCCTCGGCGGGGAGGTACTCGACGTGCAGCGCGACCGTTCCGGGCAGGCGCCCGGTCCTGTCGAGCGGGACGACGACGGTCGAGCACTGGAGGCCGGGCGTCTCACCGCAGGCGGCGGCAGATGGGCGCACCTGCGCTCCCAGCGCCCCGGCGAAACCGTGACCCCCTGCCCGTGCGGCTACTGCGCCGGATCCGACGACGACTGCGGCGAGCGCGGCGACGAGAACCACCCCCAGCAGACGACGGCCCGCAATCGAGAATCCCCTGGGCACGGGGGAGCAACTGTAGCGGCGCGCGTCCCGGATCCGCAGGCTAGGCGGAGCCGCCGAGCTTCTTCGCCGCCCGCTTCTCCTGCCGCTTCTCCTTCAGCGAGCGCTGCGCAGGCTTCTTCGTGCCTTTCTTCTGCTTGTCTGCGCCCTTCATCCGGCAGGACCTTAACCCGCGGCCCGGTCGCAGTCACTCCTAGGTTGCTCTCAGGCTCCGTCCAGGGTCTTCTCAGCTTCGGCCGCGAGCATCGCAAATGCGTCCGCTCCGGGCGCACTCCAATAGAAAGGAGCCACAGATGCACACATCTCGCAGGCTGGCACTGACCGGCGCGCTAGTCGCGATCGGAGTTGCGGCCGGCGGCTACGGCGTCGCCGGCGCCGCAAACGGCCCAGGGCCGGGCGCCGGCTGTATCGTGGCGGCGAGCGGCGCACCGGCCCCGCCGTCGACCGCGCAGCAGCAGTGGTGCGGCCAGGGCTCGGACGAGACCCTGCTCACCGGGAAGGCCAAGAGCAAGGACGAGCTCAGCGGTAAGACCAAGAGCAAGGTCGAGCTCACCGGTAAGACCAAGCGCAAGGTCGAGGCGGCGGCGACCGCGAGGTTCCCGGGCGCCGCGATCGTGCGCACGGAGACCGACGCGGACGGCAGCGACGTGTACGAGGTGCACATGGTGCGCGCAGACGGAACACCCGTGACCGTCTATGTCGACAGGCAGTTCGACGTCGTCAGCGTCCAGGCGGGAATGCAGGCACCGACCCAGCGGCCGTAGGCCTCGGAGTAGCGACACGGTAAGGGTCTGACCCCTCTACGGGGTCAGACCCTTTACGTCGCGCGCAGGGCGACCAGCGCGACGGCCAGCGCGACGATCGCGGCGGCGAACGCCCGCAGTGCCGCCTCGTTCCCGGCGATCAGGGTCTCGCGGGTGATCGGCTCGCGGCGACCATCGGTCAGCTCGAGCGACCCGGACACCGAGGTGACCTGTCTACGCAGCCGGCGGACCGGGGTCGAGAGTTGTCGCTGCCCGTAGCTCGACAGGGCGGCGAAGGCGGCGGCAAGCAGGGCCTCCCAGCGGATCTGTCCGACGGCTGCGAAGTAGCCGGTCAGGAGCGGGAAGGCGCCCCAGGCGAGCGCGAAGGAAGCGTCGTTGTGCAATCGTCCGCCGAAGAGCTCGAGGTTATAGGCGTAGACCGCAAAGACTCCCGCGGCGACGAAGGCCAGGAGCCAGAGGTCGTATGCGATCGCGCCCCCGATCCCGATCGCAGCGGCGCCCGCGATCGAGAGCGTCGCGAGCACGCCGAGCACACGGCTCGGGATCCCCGTGTCGAGCGGGCGTCCGTTCAGCTCGTCGAGCGCGTGCGCGCCGATCCCGACGGCGAGGAAGAAGGCCGCGATCGCCGCCGCCAACCTGGCCGGGTGCCACTCGGGCGCGAGCGCCGCTCCGATCGCGACGTAGCTCAGGTGCCACAGCGTATAAGGCGGGTGCAGCAGCGTCGCGTAATCGCGCCAGCCGCCCGGGGCGAGCGCGTAGAAGGCCGGCCGGGCGGTGCTGCTCACGACCGGCGTCCCCAGACGACGATGCCGCCGCCGAGGCTCAGCCGCCGGTAGCGAACGTCCTCGATTCCCGCGCCGTCCCAGAGGTCGAGGAGGCGTGGCAGTGGTATCCGCCGCCAGAAGTCCTCGATGCTCGGCCCGAGGAAGTCGCCCACCTCGGCCCAGTCGGGCGAGATCAGCCGCCCCGCGAGCGGGAGGCCGGCGCGGACGTAGAGCCGCCAGGCCGCGCGCGCAGCCGCGTTCGGAGGCACGTAGAACTCGAGTCCCGCGACCGTCCCGCCGCGCCGCACGACCCGGGCGAGCTCGCGCAGCGTCGCGCCGGGATCGTCGACGTACCGAAGCAGGTACGTGAACGTGAGCGCGTCGAACGAGCCCTCCGGAAACGGCAGTCGGTCGGCCTCGCCCTCGACGATTTCAACGCTCCGCGGCAGGCGGCGGCGGGCAACGGCCAGCATCTCGCGACTCTGGTCGAGGGCCACGACCGCGCAGCTCTTCTGTCGGAGCAGCTCGAGCGCGACCGCGCCCGTTCCCGTTGCGACGTCGAGGACGGTGTCGCCTCGACCCGCTGCGACGCGCGAGACGAGGAACCGCCGGAAGCGCGGGTCCTGCCCGAAGGAGAGGAGGGACGCGTAGCGGTCGTAGGTCGGCCCGAGCGGCGCGAACAGCGCCAGCGCGTGCGCTCGTCTCGGCGAGGCAACCGCCACGCCCCGAGTCTATGCAGCTGCAGGGCATCGAGGGGAAACGTGGCCTTTAGCACATATCCGTCCGAGCCGATACCTACGGTGGACGCCCATGCCGCAGTGGATCTTCCTCCTCGTAGTCGTCATCGCCGCTTGGCTCGTGCTGTCGGTCGTCGGCGGGCTGCTCGTCGGACGGCTGATCGGATTCGTCGAGCGCCGGGTGCCGCATCCCGGCCGCCGACGGCGTCACGCGAGCGGCAGTGACCGGCTTCGGCCTGTCCCTATCATCGAGTCATGGCGGCTGATTTCGATCCCAAGCCGACGATCGAGGCACTGGAAGAAGAGCGCCGCCGGCTGAAGGAGCTGGAGCGCAACCTCGCCGCCGAGCGGGACAGGATCCAGGCCAACGCGGGGCGCGAGATCGCCCTGATGCAGCAAGCCCTGCGCGACGCGGTCGAGCGAGCGCAGCGCCGCGAGCACGAGCTCGAGACGGCCCGGAGGCGGCTAGACCGCAAGCTCGAAGGCGGTCGGCTTGCCCGGCTCGCGCGTGCGCGAGAGCGGGGGACTCCAGTCGCGGACGAGCGCGACCTCGATCGCCGCGAGCGGGAGTTGGCCGAGCGCGAGCTCCGCCTCGCCGCATCCGCCGCCGCGGCCCAGGCCGAGGCGGCCCGGCTTCGCGAGCTCGACGAGCGCCTGTCAGATGCCGGCCGCGACGTGGAGGAGGGCGAAGCGCTTGCCGGCCGGGCGGCCGAGCTCACCGCGCATGAAGACGAGCTCGACCGCAAGCTGACCGAGCTCGTCGATGCCGAACGGAAGAGCTTCGAGCAGCTCTCAGCCCGGCGCGCCGAGCTCGACGTGCGGGCGGTGGCGCTCGAGCGCAGGGAAGCCGCGCTCGCTGAGCGAGGACAGGCGCCGGGGCCCGAGCCGGACGTGCGTGCCGAGCTGCAGCGACTCGAGGCGAAGGCGGCGACGCTGGAGGAAGGGGAGCGGAAGCTGGGGGAGTCGCGGGCCGAGCTGACCGTGCGCGAGCTCGCGGTCGCCGACCGAGAAGCTGCGGCCGCGCGCGAGCAGGCCTCGCTCGAGGAGCGGAGCGCGCAGGTGGCCGCTGCCGAGGAGCGCGAGGCCGAGCTCGCCGACCGGGAGACGGTCCTCACCTGTCTCTTATACACATCTGACGCTGCCGACGATTCACGAGACGTG
>JBKOVL010000011.1:0-8881 GCA_046723895.1 Actinomycetota bacterium
CATGTGGCGCGCCTACCCTGACATCTCTGACGCGCTGCCGGTGTTCTGCCCGGAGTGTGCTGAGCAAGAGTTCGGCCCGGAGTCCTAGAGGCGGTTCGCAACGCGGACAGAGGCGCTCACGAGACCGAAGGCGTTGTTGGACAATCGACTGGCGGGGTCGCACAATGCCGCATCCGTCAGTAAAGGGCGAGGGGGAGCCAGGCCGTCCTTTCCTAAAGGGAGAGAAGGGAGCCGACCTTCGCCGAAAGAAGGGAGGCGTCTGATGCTTGGCTCGGTGGTTCAGCGGGTGAACTGGCCGCTTGGGTTGGTTGCGGCGCTGGGGTTGGTGTTCGGGGCCTCCTCGGCACAGGCCCAAAACAAGAACCCTGGTGATCCGTTCAGCCTCGGGGTGTTGAATTCCATTGACCTGACCACGACGTTGTCCGGTACGACGCCTGGTTCGCAGCTGCAGGTGAGTAACGCCGCCACGGACTCGATTGCCCTATGGGCGCGCAGTTCGGCCCCGGGCGGCATTGGCATTCTCGGAAGCGACCTCTATTCCTCCACTGGCATCGGCGTCCTCGGTTCGAGCGGTGGGACCGGCGTGAAGGGCGTGGGTGAGAACGGACCTGGGGTCGTAGGAGAGACGAGCTACAACATCGGCGTTCTCGGCGGGAGTGCTCTTGGCACCGGCGTTGTCGGGAGACATAACGCCACTGATTCGAGCAGTCCGGGGGTGGAGGGCGACACCGCCTCCACCGACAGCCTCGCGGTTGGGGTGCTCGGCAAGGTGACCTCGACCACCCCGGGCTCCGGTTCGGCCGCCGTGCGCGGGATTAACAACGGCAGAGCCTCCGATGGGATCGGCGTCTACGGGTCGCAGTACGGCTCTGGCTGGGGCGTGTTCGGGAACTCGCCGAGCGGCAGAGGCGTCTACGGCTTTAGCGCGGGCGGCGTCGGCGTTTTCGGAGCTACCTCGGCTGGGGTCGCCGGCTTCTTCGACGGGAATGTCACGATCAACGGCGACCTGATCGTGATCGCGGGACACGTGAAGGCGTTCCGGATCGATGATCCGCTCGACCCGAAGCACAAGTACCTCGTTCACGCGGCGGTCGAGTCGAACCAGGTCTTGAACATCTACAGCGGCAACATCACCACCGACCAGGACGGGAGTGCAACGGTCAGGCTTCCCGGCTACTTCGATCGGATCAACACCGATCTTCGCTACCAGCTGACCGTGGTCGGCCAGTTCGCCCAGGCGATCATCGCCAAGAAAGAGGCGGACAACCAGTTCATGATCCGCACGGACAAGCCCCGTGTCGAGGTTTCCTGGCAGGTGACCGCCCGCAGAAACGACGCCTACCTGCGCGCCCACCCGTTCCACGAGATCCAGAACAAGACCAAAGCCAACCAAGCGATCACCGGACAGCTGCACGGGAAGCCGGCCTCGCAGGCGGCCGCTCCCTGAATCGGCCCAGATCCACCCTTGCGCTGAGCATCGCTTAGCCTGAGCATCGGGCCGGAAGTGGGCGGGGAAGCACTGTTCGCGCGGCGAGGTTCGACACCCGGCCTCCGGCCCCCAAGGAGCTAGCGTCCTTGACGCCGGGCCACGAGCCAACCATGATGAGCGTGGGTTTTGCTCGAGCCTGGAGGGCCGGGCTTCGGCGGCCGATGCTGCTATCGGAGAGAGGGAGGTTCAACAGATGAGGATGAAGAGTGTGTTAGTGCTCTGCGCTGCGCTTGCGCTGACGGTTGGGCTTGGGACGTCGTCGGCATCGGCGAAGCCGCAGACGATTAGGTTGCTAGAAGCCGATACCTCGTTCGTGCCCACAGGCGGCTGGAGCGAGACGAGCCATGTTCCACCGGCAATCGGCCAGGGTTTCGCCTTCGGGGGCATCCTCTACAAGTGGGCGGGAGCAAAGCGCGGCACAGCGTTCGGCCACATAGCCGCGATGTGCTCCGTGGCTACGAAGACCCACATGCTCTGCAACGGCGCGCTCTTCCTGCCGGGTGGGATGATCGAGCTGCTAGCCCCGGCGGCCCTCGACAACGAGGCTCCGTTGAACATTCCCGTCGTGGGCGGCACCGGCGCGTATGTTGGCGCTCAGGGTTATATGCGCACCATGGACATTGGCGGCGAGAACTCGAACAAGTCGAGCCTCGTCATCCACCTGCGTTAGGCGGCGCATTACGCAGTGCACGAAGGGGGCGGGGAAGCGCCCGCGGGCGCGCCCGGAGTCGACCCCGCCCCCGGCCCTTACACTCGATACGCTGAGCATTGCCGTCCGGCCCCACCGTGACTCGTGACAGCGCAGGGGCATCCGAGGGCGATCTTCAAGCGGGCCATCGAGAACGGAAACGTGCTCGTTGCCGAGATGGCCGCGCGGGAACTCGGCCGGATCACACTCAGCGAGTCGCTCGCACTCACGGCCCTCGCCGTCCAGAATGAGCCAGCGCGCCGCTCGCGCTACACCGTGCGTTGGTTGCGCCCGGCTCTTAGAGGAGGACGACCATCTGACGATTACGTCCGTGGGTAGGACAGCTAGCCCCTCTTGCCCTTCCGCTTGCGCCTAGCCGCTCTTGATCATGAAGAGGTACGGCGCGCAGCGAGAGATTGGGGTGTGCGCAGCAACTCCTTTCGGCTTCCCTGCGTCGAGCCAGAGGCTTCGAAACTCCAGCATCGAACCCCTTGTCCTGAACGCTCGTGAGACCATCCCCGTGCGCACCGCCGCGCGCGATGTAGTACCGCGGCTTGATCGAGGCGGTGACATGCTCGGACGAGGTGTTCTTCGCGCTGACGTGAACGATGATGTGGTCGCCGCGTGCAGGGCCTTCCTCGATGGGCACGGCTGGGATCGAACCAGCGACCTCCCGCGTGTGAAGCGGGCGCTCTCCCGCTGAGCTACGCGCCCCAGGGGGAAGACAGGTTAGCTACTCGCACCTGGAGCCGAGCGCACCACCTCGATCTGCGACCACGTGGGCCGGTCTCGACGCAGTCGGCGACGGAGAAGAGCGCCCCCAGGCGAGAGCGGCGAGCCGCACCGCCCGAGAGTACACTTGTCTCGCCCGGTCGCGCTAAGCGGGGAGCTAGCGGTTCCCTGAACCCGCAATCCGCTGCAGCGGGGCCGAATACCGCCCGAGGGGCGGGTTTTCCGGGGCCTGGGCCCGAGCGCGCAGCGTTGACGGCCAGGTTCCGCGCACTGGGAGCCTTCGAACCGCGTCAGGTCCGGAAGGAAGCAGCGCTAAGGAGTCCCTCCCAGGTGCCGCGGTCAGGCCTGCCCGAGCAAGCGGCTCGGGTTCCTCCCGGGGAAGCCGCCTCGAAGAAGGTTGCGTGGCCGGGCGCTACTCCCCGACAGCTGCGATGTAGCGCTCGGCCGACCGGCGAACCGCCTCTTTCGCGGCCCCGTCGACGATCCGGCCCCACCAGCCGCCGAAGATCCGGTCGAAGTCCCACGGCTCGAGCTTCTCCGCGATCCGGCGGATCGTCGAGGCGGGCAGCGGGATCAGGTTCGGATAGCTGTACATGAAGCTGACGTACCGGCGGTCGGCGACCACGGTGACGATGTCGGCCGAGAGCAGGGCCCTCCCGCCGGCCCAGTGCAACACTTGCGCCCCGGCGAAGTGGCCACCCAGCCGGAGCAGGGTCAGGCCTCCGCCGAGGTCGACCTGCTCCCCCTGCCAGAACTCGAAGCATGGGTCCGGTCGCATGATCCACTCGCGGTCGTCCGTGTGGACGTAGACGGGGACGCCGGCGAAGGCACGGCTCCACTCGACGGCCGTCGACTGGAAGTGTGGATGGCTGATCGCGATCGCGCTCAGGCCATGGCGTTCCGCGACCACCTCGGCCATCCCGTCCAGCAGCGGGGTGCAGTCCCAGAGGACGCTGTCGACGAGGAGCGCACGCTGCCCGATCGCAAACTCCGGCTCGCATCCAATCCCGATCAACCCGGCCTCGTCGCGGATCTCGGCGTGGCGCTCGGTCCGAAGCTGCCCGAGCGTCGTCCAGGCTTGGCCCTGCGGACCGACGTACTGGCGCGCGTCCAGGCAAATCGCACAGCCGGCCGGCGGCTCGTCCGTATCGGCGTGCTGAACGCCACATGTCTCGCAAATCCACGCGGGCACGGCGAGACGATTCTGCTTGAATCGAGGCAGTGACCGCGCTGTACCGGAAGTACCGGCCCCAGGACTTCGACGAGGTGGTCGGGCAGGACGCGGTCGTGCGCACCCTGAAGAACGCGATCGCCTCGGGGCAGGTGCGGCAGGCCTACCTGTTCGCCGGGCCGCGCGGAACCGGCAAGACCTCGATGGCACGGATCCTCGCAAAGGCGCTGAACTGTGCCCAGGGCCCGACTCCGACGCCCGACAACACTTGCAACGCCTGCGTGACGATCGCCGCCGGCACCTCCCTCGATGTCGTCGAGATGGACGCGGCGTCCCAACGCGGGATCGACGACATCCGCGAGATCCGCGAGCGCGTCGTGCTGCAGCCGGTCGAGGGGCGCTACAAGGTCTACATCCTCGACGAGGCGCACCAGCTCACGGATGCCGCCTTCAACGCGCTGCTGAAGCTGATCGAGGAGCCCCCGCCTCACCTCGTCTTCGTCTTCTGCACGACCGACCTCGGCAAGATGCTCGCGACCGTCCGCTCGCGCTGCCAGACGTTCGTCTTCGCGCGCCCGCGCCTGCCCGACCTCGTGCGGCTCCTGCGCACGGTCGCCGACGGCGAGGGGTTCGAGGCGCCGGACGCGGCCCTCTCGCTGGTCGCGCGCTCCGCGCGCGGGAGCTTCAGGGATGCGGTCTCCACTCTCGACCAGCTCGCCGCGGCGACCGAGGGGAAGATCACCGTGCAATCCGTGCTCCAGCTGCTCGGCGCGGTGGAGGAGGAGGCTCTGTTCCGGCTCTGTGATCTGATCGTCGACCGCGACACGGCCGGCGCCCTCATCTTCGTCGAGGAGCTCTCCGAGCAGGGCCAGGACCTCGGCCGGCTCGTCACCGACCTGCTCGAACACCTCAGGCACCTGATGCTCGTCCAGCACATGGGCGAGGTGCCCGAGACGCTGCCCGTCACCGACGAGACCCGCGAGCGGCTCCGCGCCCAGGCGAACCAACTCGGCGAGGCCACCGTACTGCGGCTATGCGATCTGCTTGCAGTCGCTGTCGAGGACATGCGGCAGGGCGGCGACCCGCGGCTGCCGCTCGAGCTCGCGCTCGTCAAGGTGACGCGACCGGGCGCAGATCTGTCCGCGGAGTCGATCTCCTACCGGCTGGAGCAGCTGGAGCAGCGGGCGCCGTCCGCCACCGCCGCCCCCACGCCGGTGTCTGACACTGCAGTGTCAGTCACTCCTACCCCACCGTCTGAACCGCCGAGCATCGAGCTCGAGCAGCTGCAGGAGGTCTGGCAGCGGAGCGTCGTGCCGGCCGTGCAGACGCGCGCCATCCATGCCGCGCCGGTGATCGGCGAGGCGACTCCGGTCGCGCTCGAGGGCGACCGGCTGACACTCGAGTTTCCCCCCAGCGCCGACTTCCACCGCAAGCTCGCCGAGGAGAAGTACGACAACCTTCTGCGCGAGGCGCTCTACGAGGTGACCGGCCGCAAGCTCGCGCTCGAGTTCGTACTCGGCGAGAACGGGGAACAGCCCGAGGAAGAGGAGCCGGCGACGGAGGAAGACCTCGTCGCGCTCGTCAAGGAGACGTTCGACGCGCGGGAGGTCGAGGAGTAGTGCCGCAGCGATTCGACATGAACAAGCTGCTCCAGCAGGCGCAGCAGATGCAGGCGCAGATGGCGCAGGCCCAGGAAGAGCTCGCGAAGGAGACGGTCGAGGCCTCGGCGGGCGGCGGGATGGTCACCGTCAAGGCGACCGGCGCCGGCGAGATCACCGAGATCACGATCGACCCGAAGGCGATCGACCCCGACGATCCGGAGCTGCTCCAGGACCTCGTGCTCGCAGCCGTGAACGAGGCGCTGCGCTCGGCGCAGGCGCTCGCCCAGTCGAAGCTCGGTGGCTCGCTAGGCTCGCTGGGGCTCCCCGGGCTGAGCTGACCGCGCTCCTCCTTCGTCGGGATGGGCGCGTAGCGTACGGTGTTCGCAGTGTTCTCTCCGGCCGTGGACAATCTGGTCGCGCAGCTGACGCGCCTGCCGGGCGTCGGCCAGCGCACCGCCCAGCGACTCGCGTTCCACCTCCTGCGCGCTTCGAAGGAAGAGGCGCTCGCGCTCGCCGCCTCGATCGAAGAGGTGAAGGAGCGCGTGCGCTTCTGCCGCGAGTGCGGCAACCTCACCGAGGAAGAGGTGTGCGTGATCTGCACGGACGCCCGGCGCGACCACGCGCTGATCTGCGTCGTCGAGCAGCCCGCCGATCTCCTCTCGGTCGAGCGGACCGCGGAGTACCGCGGCCTGTACCACGTGCTCGGCGGCGCCCTCTCGCCGATCGACGGCGTCGAGCCCGCCGACCTCCGCATCGACGAGCTCTTGCGACGCGTGGAACGGAACGGCGTCGAGGAGGTCGTGCTCGCAACGAACCCGAACATGACCGGCGAGGCGACGGCCGCGTACCTGGCCGACCGCCTGCGCGGCCGCGTCCGCGTAACGCGCCTGGCGAGCGGCCTCCCGGTCGGCGGCGACCTCGAGTACGCCGACGAGGTCACGCTCGGGCGGGCGCTTGCCGGCCGGCGCGAGATGTAGTCCGGGCGTCCCGAACAGTTTCCTTCGCAAAGAGCGGACTTTTGTCAGCGACCCGCTTGCAAGCCGCGAGACGGCGGCATAGATTCCCCGGCGTCGAACCGGTTGGCCCTCGGGTCAGCCGGTTCGGCGTCTTTGCCGGCCAATTTTCGGCCGGCGGGTACGCTCTTTCCATGGCGGTGACCGATTACGAAGCCGTTCCCGGGATCGCCCGGGACGAGTCCGCGAGCCGCGTCGGGACGCTCGTGATGAAGTTCGGCGGCACTTCCGTCGGCGACACCGAGCGGCTGCAGGCGGTCGCTCGGCGTATCGTCTCCACGAAGGAGGAGGGCGGCCGGGTCGTGGCGGTGCTCTCGGCGATGGGCGACACGACCGACGAGCTCGTCGCGCTCGCGCACCGGATCTCCGAGCGGCCGAAGCCGCGGGCGATGGACATGCTGATCTCGGTCGGCGAGCGGATCTCGTGCGCGCTCGCGGAGATGGCGATCGAGGATCTCGGCCACGAGGCGATCTCGTTGACCGGGTCGCAGGCCGGGATCGTCACGGACACGACGCACACGAAGGCGAAGATCGTCGAGGTTCGCGCACAGCGCATTCACGAGGCGCTCGACGAGGGCAAGATCGTCCTCGTTGCCGGCTTCCAGGGAGTCTCGACCGGCCTGGAGATCACGACGCTCGGACGCGGCGGATCGGACACGACCGCGGTCGCGCTCGCGGCCGCACTCGGCGCGGACAGCTGCGAGATCTTCACCGACGTCGCGGGTGTCTTCACTGCCGACCCGAGGCTCGTCGCGAACGCCCAGCGGCTGCCGGTGGTGACCTACGAGGAGATGCTCGAGATGTCGGCTTCCGGCGCGAAGGTGATGGCGCTACGCTCCGTCGAGTTCGCCCGGAACCACGGCGTGCGGCTGCACGTGCGGTCGACCTTCAGCGGGGAGCCGGGCACCTGGATTCGTGAGGAGGATGCGCAGTTGCTGGAGAAGGCGATCATCTCGGGGGTCACGCACGACACCTCCGAGGCCAAGCTGACGATCTTCGGTGTGCCGGACCGCCCCGGCGTCGCCGCGCGCGTCTTCCGCGCGCTCGCCGACAGCGGCGTGAACATCGACATGATCGTCCAGAACGTCTCCGAGCAGGGGCTGACCGACATCTCGTTCACGGTGCCGAAGGCCGACCTCGCCGTCGCGGAGCCGATTCTCGAGACCGCGTGCCGGGACGTCGACGCGGCCGGGTTCGCCCAGGACTCCGATATCGCCAAGGTCTCTCTGATCGGCGCCGGCATGCGCTCGCACCCGGGCGTCGCGGCGGACATGTTCGAGGCGCTCGCCGAGGCCGGGATCAACATCGAGATCATCTCGACGTCCTCGATCCGCATCTCCTGCGTCGTGCGCGCCTCCGAGGTCGAGCGCGCCGTGCAGGCCGTCCACGACCGGTTCCAGCTCGTCGCCGAGGAGCGGGCGCATGCCTAGCGGCGTAGGCTCGACGGAGCCGCCCGGGAGCGGAGGTCGCGGCTTCGCCGCGGCCGGAGTGGGGACTAGGGTCGGCGTGGTCGGCGCGACGGGCGCGGTTGGGAAGGTCACGCTCGGGCTGCTGGCCGCGCGCGGGTACGGCGACGTGCGCGCCTTTGCGTCGGCGCGGTCGGCCGGGTCGCGGGTCGCGTTCGGCGGCGAGGCTTTGGTGGTGGAGGAGGCGACGCCGGAGGCGTTCGGCGCCGGCGACCTCGACCTGTGCCTGTTCTCGATCGGCACCGCAACCTCGCGCGAGCTCGTGCCGCACGCCGTGCGGGGCGGGGCAATCGTCGTCGACAAGTCCTCCGCCTTCCGGCTGGCCGACGGCGTCCCGCTCGTTGTCCCCGAGGTCAACGGCGCGCGGGCACTCGAGCACGACGGGATCGTCGCCAACCCGAACTGCTGCACGATCCCGCTGAGTTGCGTCCTGAAGCCGCTGGAGGAGGCGGCACGGCTTCGGCGCGTCCGCGTCGCGACCTACCAGTCGGTCTCCGGCGCCGGCGTCGAGGCCATGGAGCGACTGGCGGGCGAGCGGCCGGACGAGCACGACCTGCGCGCGGACTGGGACTTCGACGGCGTCGAGTACGACGAGGAGGAGAAGCTCCGGCTGGAGACGCGGAAGATCATGGAGCTGCCCGACCTGCCGATCAGCCCGACCTGCGTGCGCGTGCCTGTGATGGTCGGCCACGCGGAGGCGGTCTGGGTCGAGACGGAGCAG
>JBKOVL010000055.1:0-9956 GCA_046723895.1 Actinomycetota bacterium
GTCTCGGCTCGCGTGGCCGTCGCCGTGGATCGTCAGCGGTGTGTCCGTGAGTGCCTGTGTGATGAAACGCGGGATCACCTTCTCCGGGTGCTGTCGCGGCCCGTAGTTGTTGAACGGCCGCACGATCACGATCGGCAAGCCGTAGGTGACGAAGTAGCTGTAGGCGAGGCGGTCGGCGCCCGCCTTCGTCGCCGCGTACGGGCTGCGCGGGTTCAGCGGATGCCCCTCGTGCATCGGCGCGTACTCCGCCGTGCCGTACACCTCGCTGGACGAGATCAGGATGAACCGCTCGACCGGTGTCTCACGGATCGCGTCGAGCATGATCTGCGTGCCCTCGACGTTCGTCGTCACGAACTCGGACGCGCCCTCCTCGATCGACTTCTCGACGTGGGACTCGGCAGCCGCGTTGACGATCACGTCGACCTCGGAGACGAGCCCGCGCACGAGGTCGCGGTCGCGAATGTCGCCGTGCACGAACGAGAGCCGCGGGTGCGCCATCACGTCGGCGAGGTTCTCCAGGCTCCCCGCGTAGGTGAGCGCGTCGAGCGAGACGACCTCCCACGGCGTCGCCGCGAGCAGGTGTCGGACGAACGCGGAGGAGATGAACCCGGCGCCGCCGGTGACGAGCACTCGCCTCATGTAGCCCGAAACCCTACGAGTAACATGGCGCTCCGTGCAGAGGTCAGCGCGGAAGTGGTGGCTCGAATCCGTCCGCGACCGCCCCTCCGCCGAGGCGCACCGGCGGCTCGCGCGGTCGAACGCGCACACCGCGGTGCAGATCGAGACGGTCGACGGCATCGAGCGGGCCGCAGACGGCGAGGCCTGGTCGCTCGAGGAGCGCTTCCTCCATGAGGCACACCACAACCAGTACGGCCGTCCCTGGATCCTCGGGCGGTACATGTTCGACTTCCTGGTCGAGTCCGGCCTGCGGCCCGCTCACCGACTGTGCGACTTCGGCTGCGGCGCACTCCGCCTCGGCATCTGGGCGATCCCGTTCCTGGACGACGGCAACTACTGCGGGATCGACTCGCACCTCGAGAGCCTGGAGGCCGCGACCGCCTACGAGATCCCCCTCCACAGTCTGGAAGGGAAGCGGCCCCGCCTGCTCTGGAGCCGGCAGTTCGCCTTCTCGCACTTCGGCACCGAGTTCGACTGGGTCGTCGACTTCTCCAGCTCGCAGAAGGTCGATCCGCCGGAGCTTCCTCGGCTCTTCGCGAACCTCCTCGAGGCGCTCGCCCCGGCCGGGCGGTTCCTGACGGCGCCAAGACTCTCCGCGCCGGTCGAGTCGTACGCCCGGTGGGGCCTGACGCTCGTGCGCGAGGTCGAGCAGGACGCACCGGCCCTCCGCGGCCACGACTTTCCTTCCACCACGACGTGGTGGGAGTTCGTGCGCGCCTAAAGCTCGCGCTCGACGGTGTACAGCGGCCGCCCGCTGACGTCCCTCTGGATCCGGCCGAGGTACTCACCGACGAGGGCGAGGATGAAGCCCTGGACCCCGAGCACGAACAGGATCGCCACTCCGCCGAAGAGCGGTCCCGGGAAGTTCGAGTGGTCGATCCAGTAGATCACTCCCCAGCAGCCGAGCGCGGTCGCGCCGAGCGTGCAGATCGTCCCGAGGGCGAGGCCGATCCACTGGATCGGCTGCGGCCAGAAGCCGGCGAGCACGGCCAGGGCCGTGCTCACGAGCCTGAGCGGCGAGTAGCGCGACGTGCCCGCCCGGGCCGTGTGGCCGACGTCGACCTCCACCACGCTCGCTCCGGTCGAGAGGACGAGCGCCTTCGTGAACTTCTGCTTCCCGATCGCACCGAGCACCGGCTCGACCGCGTCACGGCGGTACGCGTTGAAGGCGCAGCCGAAGTCCGAGATCGCAACACCGGTGAATCGCCGGAGCATCCCGTTGATCAGTCGCGAGGGCAGCGTCCGGCCCCAGGAGTCCCGCCGCGCGGCCCGGCGGCCGCTCGCGACGTCCGCGCCTTGCTCGACCGCGGCGATCAGCTTCGGCAGGTCCTCCGGCGGGTTCTGGAGGTCGCCGTCCATCGTCACGACGATCTCGCCGCGCGCGCGGACCAGCCCCGCGTGCATCGCCGGGTGCTGTCCGAAGTTCCTCTTCAGGCGCACGCCGCGGATCCGTGCGTCGGCCTCGTGAAGCCGCCCGACGACCGCGAACGACCCGTCCGTCGAGCCGTCGTCGACGACGATCAGCTCGAAGTCCCGTCCCGCGAGGGCGTCGTGCGACCGCCGGCAGAGCTCTTCGAGCGACCCGGCCTCGTTGAAGACGGTGACGACGACGGAGACCTCCGGCGCGGGAACGGCCTCGTCGACGGGGACGGGTCTCGCCATTGCGGCCCTAGTATGGCGCCGTGAGAAAAGCCCTGCTCGTGGGCCTCGTCGGACTGTCGTTCACCCAGTAACGAGGGACAGGCACCGGATATGTCCGGTGCCTGTCCCTGCCGCGCCGGTGCTACGCAGCCTCGAGCGCCAGCTGGTGCGCCTCCTGCGGCCGGCGGCGCGGGATCGCGAACGCAGCGATTGCGCCGGCGAGGACGACCACCGCGCCGACCCAGATCGCCGGGTGGAGCCCGTCGATGAAGGCCTGGCCGGAGGTGTAGCCACCGTAGTGGGAGAAGATCGAGGCGAGCACCGCGACGCCGAACACGCCGCCGAGCTCGCGGATCGCGTTGTTGGCGCCCGACGCCTGGCCCTCCTCGTCGGGCCGAACCGAGGAGAGCACCACGTTCGCGACCGGCGCGAAGAACAGGCCCATCCCCATCCCGGAGATCACGACCGGCGCGACGAAGTCCGCGTAGGCGGCGGTCGGAGAGCCGACCGCGGCGATCCAGCCGAGGCCGGTCGCCTGCAGCGCGAGCCCGAGCGCCATCAGCGGGCGGCCGCCGATCCGGTCGGAAAGCGCACCTGCGATCGGGGCGACGAAGATCGGCATCGCCGTCCACGGCAGGATCCGCAGGCCGGAGCCGAACGGCGAGTAGCCCTGCACGGTCTGGAAGAACTGGGCGAGCAGGAAGATCGAGCCGAACATCCCGAAGAACATGAGCAGCGAGGCGACGTTCGTCAGCGCGAACGTGCGGCTGCGGAAGAAGCGCATCGGCAGCATCGGCGTCTCGGTGCGCAGCTCCCAGAGAACGAACGCGCCGACGAGCGCGATACCCAGCGCGATCGTCGAGACGATCTCGGGGCTCGTCCAGCCCTGGCCGTTGCCTCGGACGAGGCCCCAGACGATCCCGAACAGGCCCGCGCTCGCGAGGCCCAGGCCCGGGAGGTCGAGCTTGTCGGTCGAGCCGCGCGACTCGTTCAGGCGCCGCGAGGCGAGGGGGATCAGGACGAGGCCGAGCGGCACGTTGATCCAGAAGATCCACTGCCAGGACAGGCCGGAGACGACTGCTCCGCCGACCAGTGGGCCGAGCGCGACCGCAAGGCCGCCGATCCCGCCCCAGGCTCCGAGCGCGACGCCCCGCTTCTCGGCCGGCACCGCGCCGGAGAGAAGCGTGAGGGTCAGAGGGGTGATGATCGCGCCGCCGAGGCCCTGCACGGCGCGGGCGGCGACGAGCGCGTCGATCGAGGGCGCGAGCGCGGCCGCAGCCGACGCGACGGTGAAGATCCCGAGCCCGATCGCGAACAGGCGGCGCCGGCCGAAGCGGTCGCCGAGCGCGGCGCCTGTCAGGAGGAGCACCGCGAAGGTCAGGGTGTAGGCATTCACGGTCCACTCCAGGCCCTCGATCCCGGCGCCGAGGTCCTTGCGGATCACCGGCAGCGCCGTGGTCACGACGAGGTTGTCGAGCGTGACCATCACCAGCGCGAGCGACGTGACGACGAATGTCCACAGCGTCCTGGATTTGGGGGTTCCTCCGTTCATCTGAGTTCCTCCTTTGGATAGTGATTGCTTACTCACTTCGCTACGCAAAAAAAATTCGCCTACTCCGACGAGAAGGCCAGCAGCTTCTTCGCCCACTCCTCCTTCGAGCCGAGCAGGTCCATCGCCGCGACCACGGTGATCAGCATTCCGCGCGCGAAGAACATCGACAGGTGCTCTGGGTCGACGCCCGAGGCGCGCTCGACAGCGTCGACGAGCTCGCCGTAGCCCCTGCGGACGACCGTGCAGATCTCGGGGTCGTCGCACGCCGCGTAGGACTGCAGCTGGCCGCGCAGGTGATTCGGGTTCGACCGGATCAGCTTGCTGTACGCCTCACTCATCGCCTCGAGCGCCTCGTCGCCGGACTTGCCCTCGGCCGCCTGCTCGAACGTCTTGCGCGTCTCGCGGAAGCAGCGCTCGACCGACGCGATGAAGAGCTCCTTCTTCGTGCGGAAGAGGCGGAAGAGGTACGGCTGGGAGATGCCGGCCCGGCGGGCGATCTCGTCCGTCGACGCGCCCGAGAGGCCGTGCTCCGCGAACACGTCGAGAGCCACGTTGAGAACCTGCTCCCGGCGCTCCTCTGCTGACTTTCTCCCGGTTACGGTTGCCATCTCGTGGAGGAAGTTATCACTCACTTACCACCTTGTCAAGTACTTCTGCAACCCGGTCCAAGTCGGCTTCGTCGAGCCGAGAATGCAGCGGGAGTGCAAGCGCTCGCTCGAAGCACGCGTCGGCGCCGGGGAAGCTGCCCTGGTCGCGATACGCAGTCAGGCGATGGAGCGCGTACGTGCCGATCTGGCACTGGATTCCCTGGGCGCGGAGGCCGGCCATCACCTCGTCGCGCCGGTCGACCTGGATCACGTACGCCTGCCAGCCGTGGCGGTCGCCCTCGTCTGCCGCGGGGAGCTGAACGGGAAGATGGGTCAGGCGCTCGGCGTAGCCGCCCGCGATCCGCTCGCGCGCGGCGAGGAGCTGCTCGAGGCGGCGGACCTGCGGAATCCCGATGGCGCAGAGAACGTCCGCCAGGCGGTAGTTGAACGCGCCGCCGGGCAGGTCGTCGGAGCGCTCGGCCGGGCTCCAGCCGTGGTGACGGTACGAGCGGACACGCTCGGCGAGCTCCGGGTCGTCCGTCGTCACCGCGCCGCCCTCGCCTGTGGTGACGATCTTCCGCGGGTGAAACGAGAGGCAGCCGGCAACGCCGAGGCCGCCGCAGGGTCGGCTGCGCCGTCGCGCACCGAGCGCGCCGGCGGCGTCCTCGAGCAGCGCGACGTCGGGCAGTTCCTCGAGGCGCGCCGGGCGTCCGAAGAGGTGGACGGGGACGATGGCCTTCGTCCTCGGGGTCACCTCGACCTTCGTCGGATCGAGGTTGAACGTCTCCGGGTCGACGTCGACGAGCACCGGTGTCGCGCCGGCCAGCGCGACCACGTTCGCGGTCGCCGGGAACGTGTAGGCGGGGACGACCACCTCGTCGCCCGGCCCGATCCCGAGCGCCAGCACCGCGAGGTGGAGCGCGGCGGTGCCCGACGAGACCGCCATCGCGTGCTCCACGGCGCACGCGCGCGCGAGCTCGGCCTCGAGCTCGGCTACCTTCGGCCCCATCGTCAGCTGGCCCGACTCGAGCACGGCCGCCACCTCGGCGAGCTCCTCCTCTCCGACGTCCGGCCGGGCTAGGCGGACCATCGCGGGGGAACCCGTGGCTCCCCCGCGAGCCCCCTCCTTCTGGCTCACGTCGTGGCCGCCGCGAGTTTCTGCCGGTACCACGCGATCGTCTTCTCGAGGCCCTCATCGAGCTCGACCCTCGCCTCGAAGCCGAGCAGCGCGCGCGCCTTGTCGACGTTCGGGATCCGCAGCTCGACGTCGAGGTAGTGGATCGGCTGGAAGACGAGCTGTCCCGGACACCCGCTGAGCTGCTTGATCCGGCGCGCGAGATCGTAGATCGTCACCGCCGACCGCGCGTTGCCGATGTTGAAGCTCTCGCCGACCGCGTTCTCGTGCTCGAGCGCGAGCAGCAACCCCTCGACCATGTCGTCGACATAGCACCAGGCGCGGATCTGCGACCCGTCGCCGTGGATCGTCAGGTCGCGCCCGGCAAGCGCGGCCTCGATGAAGGCGCGGATCGCGCCGCCGCCGATCTGCCCGGGCCCGTAGACGTTGAAGGGGCGGAGGGACACGGTCGGCAGGCCGAACTCCTGGTGGTACGCATGCGTCATGTGCTCTCCCGCGAGCTTCGAGACCGCGTACGTCCAGCGGGCCTCGCCGACCGAGCCCTGCGTCGTCGCGCTCCGCTCGTCGACTCGGAAGGCGTAGGTACCGAACACCTCGCTCGTCGAGAACTCGATCAGGCGCTCGAGCGTGTCCCTGGTGGCCAGTGCGGCCTCGAGCACGTTGTAGGTGCCGATCAGGTTCACGCGCATCGTCCGCACCGGGCTCTCGAGCACCGTGTCGACTCCGGCGATTGCCGCTGCGTGGAGGATGTGGGTCGCGCCGCGGGCGAGCTCTGTGATCAGGTCGGCGTCGAGGACGTCGCCCGGGTGGAAGCGGAAGTTCGGGTGGTCGGCGAGGTCGGTGCCGCCGAGCGCGTCGCGGTGGAGGTTGTCGACCGCGACGATCTCGTTCTCGTCGACCAGGCGACGGGCCAGCGTCGTGCCGATGAAACCCGCGCCGCCGGTGATCAGGATCCGCTTGCCGGTGAGCGCCATCCGGCTTCTCACTCTAGTCTGAGGGTGTGCTGGTCGCCCTGCTCGCGCTCGCGTTCGCCGGGTCGCCGTCGGCACAGCTGACGATCACCGTCTGGCCTGCCGGTCGCGGCCATGCCTCGCGGATCTGGACGCTGCGCTGCGATCCCGTCGGCGGGACCCTGCCGCGCCGCGTCGGCGCCTGCGCCCGTCTCTCGCGGCTGGGAAGCGGCACGTTCGCCCCGACCCCGCCGGCGACGGTTTGCACCCAGATCTACGGCGGCCCGCAGGAGGCGGTTGTGCACGGGCTGTTCCGAGGACGTCGCCTCTGGGCGACCTTCACGCGACAGAACGGCTGCGAGATCAGCCGCTGGGATCGCCTCTCGTTCCTGTTCCCGGTACGGCTGTAGCATCGCCCGCGGAGTGAAGACGGTCCTCTTCGTCGGCGCAGGCCGGCACCAGCGGCGAGCCATCCTGCGGGCAAGGCAACTCGGGCTGCGCGTCGTCGCGGTCGACCGGAACCCCGAGGCGGTCGGGCTGCCGCACGCGGACGAGGGCCACGTCGTCGACTTCTCCGACGTCGACGCCGTAATCGCAGTTGCCCGCGGCGCGGGAATCGACGGCGTGCTGACCGTCGCGGCAGACCGGGCGGTGCCGGTCGTGGCGGCGGTCGCCGCGGAACTCGGCCTGCCGGGGATCGGGAGGGCGACGGCGCACCTGGTGACACACAAGGTGGCGATGCGGAGGCGGCTCGCCGAGGGAGGCGTCCCGCAGCCGCGGTTTGCCGCGGTTCGCGTGCGGCGCGAGGCGAGGCCGGCGGGAGAGACGGTCGGCTTCCCGGCCGTGTTGAAGCCGGCAGACTCGGGCGGCCAGCGCGGGCTGTTCCTGCTGCGCTCCTTCGACGATCTCGACCGCCACCTGCACGCCGCGCTCGTCGAGTCGCCGTCGGACGAGGCGATCGTCGAGGAGTACGTCGAGGGGCTCGAGCTGAACGGGCTGGTCGTCGTGCGTCGAGGGCAGGCCCACCCACTGCTCCTCTCGGACCGGCTGCGTCCCCGCGGCGAGGGGTTCGGCGTCGGCTGGATCCACTCGTATCCGTCGAAGCTCTTCGGCGACGCGCTGGAGGAGGCAGAGCGGGTGGCGGTGCGCGCCGTCGTCACACTCGGGCTCCGCGACGGGATCGCGTTCCCACAGCTGATCGTCGCGGACGGGCGCGCGCTCGTCGTCGAGGTCGCCGCGCGCGTCCCCGGCGGGCAGATGGCGGATCTCGCGTCACATGCGCTCGGTGTCGACCTGATCGAGATCGCGCTCAAGCAGGCGCTCGGTGAGGAGGTACCGGACGAGCTGGTCGTGGCACGCCACTCCCGTCCCACCGCCGTCCGGTTCCTGACCGCCCGGCCGGGGCCCCTCCCGATCGGCAGGGTGCGCAAGGTGAGCGGTCTCGAGCGCGTTCTCAAAGCCCCGGGCGTCGTGCAGGCCGACGTCTTCCTCCAGGAGGGCGAGACGATCCGCCCCGTCCGCCTCGACGGCGACCGCCGCGGCTACGTGATCGCGGTCGGTCAGACAAACGTCCAGGCCCTGGAGCGCGCGGAAGCCGCAGCCAGGCTCCTCTACGTCGAGACCGAATGAAACCCGAAGGTGTGACGTGAGCTGCGCGTTCGATCTCGACCACTACCGCGAGCTGGTCGAAGCCGGGCACGCAGGCGGGTACCGGTTTGCGTACTTCGACCGTGAGCCCGAGGCCGGCGAGGTGCTGCTGCGGCACGACGTCGACCTCTCACTCGAGGCGGCTGTGCAAATGGCGGAGCTGGAGGCAGAGGCGGACGCCGTCGCGACCTACTTCCTGATGACCCGCAGCGAGTTCTACAACCTCGACTCGCCCTCGGGCGACGCGGCGATCGACCGGCTTCGGTCGCTCGGCCACCGGGTCGGGCTACACGCGCTCTGGCCGCACGTCGACTACGACCAGCGCCTCGACTCGGTACTCGCCTGGCACAACCCCGAGCCCGAGTACATGCGCGAGCCGGTCGAGGGCTTGACGAATGTGATGGCCGCGCCGTGGGCCGACGTCTACCGCTCCGACTCGAACCAGCGCTGGCGCCAGGGCTGCCCGCACGAGGAGCTCGCTGCCGGAACGCTCGAGCGCATCCAGCTCCTCACCCACCCGGAGATCTGGGTCTACCCAGGCGTAACGATGCGCGAGACGATGCTGGCGATGCTGGACGCCGAGCGCGAGCTGCGCCTGCGCCAGCTCGCGGCCGACAGGATCGACCTGTGAGAGACGAAGCCGAGCACAAAGCCGACAGCGCGGCTGTCGAGGTTGGTGCGAGGCGATGTCGTGACGCCGAAGGCGTCAGCGAGCGGAGGCTCGAGGGCGGCGACCTGAACGTCGTCGTCCGCGTCGGAGACACGGTCCGCCGCCCGACGGCGCGCTGGAGCCCCGCCGTCCACGCGCTCCTGCGCCACTTCGAGGAGGCGGGTTTCGACGGAGCTCCCCGCTTCCTCGGCATCGACAAGGATGGGCGCGAGATCCTGAGCTACGTCGACGGCGACCCGGGCCTTTCGCCGGTGCCGGCCGGCGACGAGGTCGTCGCCGAGCTCGCCCGGCTCGTCCGCCGGATGCATGACGCCCAGGAGGGTTTCTCCCATCCTGGCCGGTGGTTCGGCGACCGCACCGGCCCGGTGGTCTGCTTCGGCGATTTCTTCCCGCCGAACGTCGTCTTCCGCGACGGGCTCCCGGTCGCGCTGATCGACTGGGACCTGGCGACGCCCGGCGAGCGCGCGACCGACGTCGGCGCCCTGGCCTCCTGGTGGGCGCCGCTCCGACCCGACGAGGAGGCCGCACGCTACGGCCTGCCGACAGACCGCCGCGGGAGGCGCTTACGCGCGATCTGCGACGCGTACGGGCTGGAGGAGCGAGGCGACGTCGTCGAGCAGGCTCTCGCCCAGCGACGCGGCGGCTATGAGCTCCACCGCGAGCTCGGGGGCGAGCAGCGGCAGCCCGGGTGGCGTGAGATGTGGGACGCCGGGAGCGGCGAGACGATCCTCGCCGGCGTTCGCTGGCTCGAGGAGAACCAGACAGAGCTGGAGCGCTGGCTATGAAGCGGTCGCTTGCCTTCTGCTCGCTCCCCCGTCAGCACCAGCTGCGGAGCGGCGGGTGAAGACACTGACGATCCTCGTCTCTGCCTGCGGCGCGCCCGGCACCGCGGCGCTTCTGCGGGCGCTACGCGAGAACGGTGAACGGCCGGTTCGGCTCGTCGGCACCGACATGTCCGAGCTCGCGATCGGTCGCCACCTCGCCGACGCCTTCCATCGCGTTCCGGCCGGGTCCGACCCGGGCTTCGCCGACGCGATGCTCGAGGTCTGCGGCGCCGAGCACGTGGACGCAATCCTCCCGCAGTCCTCCTTCGACC
>JBKOVL010000018.1:0-3715 GCA_046723895.1 Actinomycetota bacterium
GCGATCGGCTACTACGGCAACCGCGGTGAGGAGCTCCTGGACGAGGAGAGCCCGGCGGGTGACGACTTCGTCGCCCGCGCGTGCGTGCAATGGGAAGCGTCGACGGCGCCCGCGGCCGCTGCCGGCATCCGCGTGGCTCGCCTGCGCAGCGGCATCATCCTCGGCCGGGACGGTGGGGTGCTCCCTCGCATGCTGCTCCCGTTCCGCCTCGGGCTCGGGGGTCGCATGGGCACGGGGCGTCAGTACATGAGCTGGATCTCGATCGGCGACGAGATCGGCGCCATCTTGCACGCGCTCACCGGCGCCGGGGTCGCCGGGCCCGTGAACCTGACCGGTCCGGCTCCGGTGACGAACGCGGAGTTCACCAAGACTCTTGGTCACGTGCTTCGCCGCCCGACCGTGATGCCGACGCCTCTGCTGCCACTGCGGGCGCGGTACGGCAACGAGCTCGTCCAGCACCTCCTCGTGGAAGGGCAGCGCGTGCTGCCGAAACGGCTCGAAGCGACCGGCTATGCCTTCCAGCACCCGACACTCGAGGACGCGCTGCGTGCGGTTGTGGATCGACACTGACGTCGGGACGAACCCCGACGACGCCGTCGCCCTGCTCTGCGCGGCGCGGCACCCTGACGTCGAGCTCGTGGGCGTCAGCACCGCGCACGGGAACACCGACCAGCGCGCCGAGATCGCGCGCACGCTCGTCGACGCCCTCGTCTGGCCGGGCGCACGCCTGACGGTCCGTGACGTCGCGGCGGCGCAGGTCGACGCGCTTCTCGCGATCGGACCGCTCGACAACGTCGCCCGTCTCCTGGCCGCCGATGCCCTGCCGCCCCGCGTATGCGTGATGGGCGGCGTCATCAAGCCGGTTCAGCACCGTGGGGCGGTGCGAGAGGTGGAGCACAACTTCGGGTCGGAACCGTCCGCGGCCGGAGCGGTGATCGGCCACGCGCCGGGCCTCGTGCTGTGCCCGCTCGACGTGACGGTCCGCATGCGACCCTCCGCCGCCGATCTCCACGCCATCGTCGATGCGGCGCCCGTGCTCGGCCCGATGCTCGACGATTGGCGCGCGAGGCAGCGCGCCGCAGGCGTGACTGACGAGGACGCCACGATCCGGCTCCACGACCCTCTGGCGTTGCTCGCGCTCGCTGGCGAGCCGGTGGTTGCGATCGAGCCTCGACCGCTCATCGTGGATGAAGGGGGGCGCGTGCACGAGGATCGCGGGCGCGGCCGTGTGGTCGACGTCGTGGTCGACGTCGACGCGATGCGAGCGATGGAGCGGATCGTCGAGCTCGTCGCGCAATCGAACCGGCGCGATCAGTAGCATTCATCTCCGAACGCGCCCGTAGCTCAGGGGATAGAGCAGCGGACTTCTAATCCGCGGGTCGGGGGTTCGAATCCCTCCGGGCGCACCTGCGACACGGGGCCTGTGAACGGTTCGATTACGCGCTTCCGAGGCGCGGCAAGACCAGCGTGGGCGCCGGCGAGTTCTGGCCCCCGAACACCGACCCGGACTTCCACCCCGTCGGGGTGTTTCCGTCCCAAGCTCCGACCATCGCCTCAGCTCGCTCGACCTGAAGGGCAGACGCCTCTGAGGGCAGGGGAGTTACACCGCCCGCTCAACCGGTCCGGACGCGATTTTGTCGGCGGGTTCGGCCCGAGAGGGGACCGGTAGCATCAACCGGCGCGCATGCTCCACCAGGCGTGCGCGCACATGGTGGCCGTAGCTCAGTTGGTGAGAGCGCCGGGTTGTGGTCCCGGAGGTCGGGGGTTCGAATCCCCTCGGTCACCCCAATCTCTCGGTTTCGAGCATCCTTTGAGTCGCGGCGGCGCCGGTGGGAAGCTGACGAGAACGTCAGGGAGGCGCGATGTCCGACGAGGCCGTGGTCGTCGACGCCGACGGCCACACGATGGAGCCCGACGACCTGTGGTCGGCGCGCATGGACCACAAGCGGTGGGGCGACTGGATCCCGCGGAAGGTGGTCGAGGACGACGTCTACGAGACGTATTACGCCGGCGGGGCGGTGCGGGGCGGCGGTCGGGAGCTGCAGGACGCGATGGCCGCCGCCGTCGGCATGACCCCGAAGCAGTTCCACGACATGCTCCAGAGCCTGCGCGTCCCGGGTGGCCACGATCCCGACGCACGCGTCGCCGACATGGATCGCGACGGGATCGACGTCGCCGTGCTCTACCCGTCGACGGCGCTGTTCTTCGGGCCGGACGATCCGATCGACGCGTTCCACGACGTCGAGTTCGTGCTCGACTGCCAGCGCGCGTACAACGACTGGGTCGCCGAGTATTGCGCCGCCCACCCGCGACGGCTGTTCGCGATGGCGGGTGTGCCGCTCCAGGCGCCCGACCTCGCGGTGATCGAAGCCGAGCGCGCGGTGCGAGAGCGCAGGCTGCAGGGGGTGTTCGTCCGACCGTCGGCGTACGTCGACGAACTGCCGCTCAACCATACGGCGTACGACCCGTTCTGGACGGTGTGCCAGGACCTCGACGTCCCGGTCGCGTTCCATCCGGGCGTGCACGTCGACACGCCCGGCGCGTGCCGCAAGTTCCGGCTCGTCGCCGAGAGCGAGAACATGATGGTCACCAACATGGCGATGGACGAGCTGCACGGCGGCTCCGGGCTGGGACAGGCCATCGGCAACACCGTCGACATGATCGTGACGCTGGGGCGGCTGCTCATGGGCGGCGTGTGCGAGCGATTCCCGCGCCTGCGCTTCTTGTTCCTCGAGTCCGGAGGCGGGTGGATCCCCACCCAGCTCGAGCGCATGGACGAGCAGGTGAAGGCCTTCCCGCTCGAGAAGCGATGGCTCAGCCTCCTGCCGAGCGAGTACTTCCGGCGCCAGTGCTGGGCGGGCTTCGAGCCCGAGGAGTGGAACCTCGCCGCGTGCGCCGAGTGGCTCGGCCCGGATCGGGTGCTGTGGGCGTCGGACTACCCGCACCCGGAGTTCCACCCCGAGGTCGTGAAGGAGCTGCGCGAGGCGATCGCGCCGCTTCCGGATGACGCCCGCCGCAAGATCCTGGGCGAGAACGCGATCTCGGCGTACAAACTCGCACTGTGACGGGCGACCTCGACCTCGCCCGCATGCGGCGCGATCGGCACCGCAAGGTCGTCGACGCGCTCGATGCACAGGGACTCAGCGCCGTCGTGCTGCTCGGCCAGCCCGCCGTTGCCTACGCGGTTGGAGCGCGCGCACCGGCCGCCGATGCCGCCCGCGCCGCCGAGCAGCGGACGATCGCGATCGTCACCGCCGACGGCGACGCCCCGAACCTCTACACGGCCTTCCCCGACGGAGTGCCGCCCGAGCTACCGGCCGATCACGTGCACGACGCGCTGTCTTTGGAGTGGACCGAGGGTGCGACCGCGCTCCGAGAAGCGCTGCCCGACGGGCCGATCGCGCTCGACGAGTACACGATGCCGCTCTATGCCACGCTGCGGGGGCGCGAGATCGCGGACGCGACGGCGATCCTTGGCGCGTGCAAAGTCGCCAAGACCGCCGACGAGGTCGAGTGCATTCGCCGCGCCCAAGCCATCAACGAGCACGCTATGCGAGCGGTCGACCCGTTCGTCGCACCCGGCGTTCGCGGCACCGAGCTGTCGGGAGTGTTCCTGCGCCGCATCTTCGAGCTCGGTGCGACGGCGAACACTGTCGACCCCATCTGGCAGGTCATGCCGCCACGCGTCGCCGACGGTCCCTACTCCGCGACCGGC
>JBKOVL010000180.1:0-13559 GCA_046723895.1 Actinomycetota bacterium
CCCGCGCGTCGCGCGCGGCATCGTCTGGATCGTGCTGATCGGCGTCCTGCTCGCGGGCGTCGTCTTCATGAACGTCGTGGTGCTGCGGATGAACATCCGGCTCGACCACCTCGGCCGCGACCGCGCGCGGCTGCATGCCGACAACGCACAGCTTGCGTCGACCCTGTCGAGCGAGCTCGCGGTCGCCCGAATCCAGGCGCAGGCGCGGAAGGATCTGGGGGTCGTCCCGGCAGATCCCAGCGAAACGGTCTACCTCGACCTCACGCCGTAGCATGCGCCCGCGGCTGGCGAACCGGCGCATTCGCCTGCTCCTCGCGGTGCTCACGCTCGGGGCGGTCGTCACGTTCGGGCGCGCCTTCTGGCTGCAGGTCGTGCGCGCGCCGGCGCTCGAGCGCCTCGCCGCGCAGCAGCACCGCGAGACGGTGACGACACCGGCCGGGCGCGGCACGATCTACGACCGGCTGGGCGTCCAGCTCGCGATCGGCGAGCAGGCGACGACCGTCTACGCCGACCCCCGCCAGATCCGGAACGCGCAGAAGGTCGCCGTCGAGGCAGGCCGGGCGTTGAACCTCGACCCGAACCGCATCTATCCGCAGCTGCTCGACAAGAAGCAGAGCTTCGTCTACGTCGAGCGCAAGGCCGATCCCGAGCGCGCCGCGGCGCTGCAGCGACGCGGCTTCGCGGGGCTCGACTTCTACCCCGAGGAGCGCCGCTTCTACCCGCAGCGCACCGTGGCCGCACAGGTGCTCGGCTACGCCGGCGTCGACAACAACGGGCTCGCCGGGCTCGAGCTGCGCTTCGACCGCGATCTCGCGGGGCGGCCCGGGAAGGAGACGATCGTCCGGGATCCGTTCGGGCGGACGATCGACGTCGTCAGCTCGACACCGGAGCGGCCGGGCCGCGACGTCTTTCTCACGATCGACCATTCGCTGCAGGCGAACGTCGAGTCGGTGCTGCGGATGACAGTCGCGAAGTGGCACGCGCTCGACGGCACGGCGATCGTCCTCGAACCGCACACCGGCGGCATCCTGGCGATGGCAGTCGCGCCCGGGTTCGACGCCAATGACTTCTCGCACGTGCCCAGCTCGATGCAGCGGAACCGTGCGGTCACCGACACCTACGAGCCGGGTTCGACGTTCAAGGTCGTCACGTACGCGGCGGCGCTGACCGACGGCGTCGTCAACCCGAACTCGAGCTTCACTCTGCCGCCGAGCATCAAGGTCGCGGACCGTGAGATCGACGAGGCCGAGCCGCGGCCGACGGAGACGATGACGGTCGCCGAGATGCTGGCCCGCTCGTCGAATGTGGGGACGGTGACGCTCGCGGAGCTGCTCGGCTCGAAGCGGCTGAGCAGCTGGATCACGCGGTTCGGGTTCGGCCGCCTGACCGGGGTCGACTTCCCCGGTGAGAGCCCCGGGATCGTGCTTCCACGCAAACGTTGGTCGGGCTCGACGATCGGGAACGTGCCGATCGGCCAGGGGATCGCCGTGACGCCGATCCAGATGGCCGCGCTGTACGGCGCGCTCGCGAACCGCGGCGTGTGGGTCCAGCCGCATCTCGTCGACCATGTCCGCGGGCGGCACGTGAAGCGCCCCGCCCGCCGGCGCGTCTTGTCGGCGGCGGTCTCGCGCGAGCTGATCAGCATGCTGCAGGGGGTGGTCGCCGAGGGAACCGGCGAGGAAGCGGCTGTTCCCGGATACCTCGTCGCGGGCAAGACCGGCACCGCGGCGAAGCCCGACCCGAGCGGGGGCTACTCGGACACGAGGTACGTCGCGTCGTTCGTCGGGATCGTGCCTGCGAGCTCGCCGCGCCTCGTCGTGCTCGTGTCGATCAACGAGCCGCAGGGGCAGATCTTCGGCGGCGTGGTCGCGGCGCCCGCGTTCCGCGACATCGCCCGATTCGCGCTGCAGTACCTGGACGTGCCGCCGGACGACACCGCGACGCTCCCTGCCGGCGCAGGCACCTCACAATCCGGCTAGCGGCGGTAGTGGAGAAAAGACCCGCTATCGGGCCACTTTGGTGACGCAACGGGCACCGGGGGCCGCCAGACCGCCCTGTTAGACTCGGCCGTCGTGGATATCGAGCGCCTGATCGCCGCGCTCGCGCCGGCGCAGGTGGTCGCGCTCGCGCCGACGGAGATCCGAGACCTTGCGTACGACGCCCGCGCCGCCGTCCCGGGGGCGCTCTTCATCTGCGTTCCGGGCATGCGCGTCGACGGGCACGACTTCGCCCCCGCGGCCGTCGAGAACGGCGCCGTTGCGCTTGTCGTCGAGCGGCCGCTCGACCTGCCGGTGCCACAGCTCGTCGTCGCCGACTCGCGCGCCGCGATGGCGGTCGCGGCCGACGAGTTCTTCAGGCGGCCGACGGAAGAGCTGGCCGTGGCGGGCGTCACGGGGACGAGCGGGAAGACGACGACTGCATTCCTCCTCTACGCGGTGCTCGCCGCCGCCGGGCGTCGTCCCGGGCTGCTCGGGACGGTCGAGACCCGCGTCGACGGTGAACGCCGCGCGGCGACGAGGACGACCGCGGAGGCGATCGACCTGCAGCGCCTCTTCCGGGAGATGCTGGACGCGGGCGATCGCAGCTGCGCGATAGAAGCCACCTCCCACGGTTCTCGGCTACATCGTCTGGATCGTGTGCGGTTCGCTGTCCTCGTCTTCACGAACCTCAGCCAGGATCATCTGGATTTCCACCCGACGATGGAGGACTACTTCGAGGCGAAGCGGCGGCTCTTCGTCGGCGACGGCGCCCCTCCGGCTGCAGTCAACGTCGGCGGCGAGTACGGCCGCCGGCTCGCGGAGGAGCTGCGTGCCGCCGGCACCCCGCTCATCACGTTCGGCTTCGCCGATGACGCCGAGATTCGACCCGAGAACCTCGACCTGTCGGCGCCGGTGGGTACGCTCGAGGCCGCGGGTATCGCAGTCCGCACGCGGCTCCGCGGCCGCTTCAACGTCGAGAACGTGCTCGGGACAGTCGCCGCCGCGCGCCTGCTCGGAATCCCCGACGATGCTGTCGCGGCCGGGATCGAGTCCGTCGGCGGCGTCCCGGGGCGGTTCGAGACCGTCGACGAGGGGCAGCCGTTCACGGTCGTGGTCGACTACTCGCACAAGCCCGGAGCGCTCGAGCAGGTCCTGCGGGCTGCGCGCGAGCTCACTGTCGGGCGCGTGCTCTGCGTCTTCGGCTGCGGTGGCGATCGAGACGCCGGCAAGCGGCCGCTGATGGGGCGGATCGCGTCGGAGCTCGCGGACGTACCGATCCTCACGTCGGACAACCCGCGCAGCGAGGATCCCGCGGCGATCGCCGAGGCCGTGCTCGCCGGGATGGACGGCGACCCTGAGGTCGAGCTCGACCGGCGCGCGGCGATCGTCCGCGCGATCGAGCTCGCCGAGCCCGGAGACATCGTCGTGATCGCGGGCAAGGGCAACGAGCCGGGTCAGGAGATCGGGGGCCGTGTGATCCCGTTCGACGATCGCGAGGTCGCGAGCGAGGCGCTGCGCGCGCTGCGGGCGACCGCGTGATCCCTCTCTCGCTCGCCGAGGTCGCGGAGCTCGCTCCGGGGCAGCTCGTCGCCGCGCCAGGCGCCGAGGAGGTGACCGGGCTCCAGGCGGACTCCCGCAGGATCGAGCCGGGTGACCTCTTCGTCGCGGTGCGCGGCGGCGTCGCTTTCGTCGGGGACGCGCTGGCGCACAGGGCGGCGGCTGCGCTCGTCCCGGACGACGCGCACGCGGCCCTCGCGGGGCTCGCCGGTCGTGTGCGCGAGCGGAGCAGCGCGCGCTTCGTCGCGATCACCGGTTCGATGGGCAAGACCTCGACGAAGGACATCCTCGCCGCGATCTGCTCGCCGCTGCGGCGGACGGTCGCCGCCGAGCGCAGCTACAACACTGAGATCGGCGTACCCCTGACGATCGGGCGCGTCGAGCCGGACACCGAGCTCTGCATCCTCGAGCTGGCGATGCGCGGCTTCGGCCAGATCGCCGAACTCTGTGCATTCGCACGCCCGGACGTGGGCGTGATCACCAACATCGGCCCGGCGCACCTGGAGAAGGTCGGCGATCTCGCGGGGGTGGCGCGGGCGAAGGGGGAGCTCGTCGAGGCGCTCCCGGCGGGCGGGACCGCGGTTGTCCCCGCGGGGTTCCCGGTCGAGCGAGACGATCTCGAGGTCGTCCGGGTCGGCGAAGACGTGGCGCTCGTCTCGTTCGAGCCGCCGCTCCTGGAGACCACCCTCGGCACGGTCGAGGTCGATTTCACCGCACGGCACCTCGCCGCGAACGCGGTGACCGCGCTCGCGACCGCGCACTCGCTCGGACTCGAGCTTCCGCAGCAGCTCCACGTCGAGTTCGCGGAGTGGCGGAACCAGGAGCTGCCGCTGCCCGGCGGGGGCGTCCTCGTCAACGACGCCTGGAACGCGAACCCCGTCTCGGTGCGCGCCGCCCTCGAGCACCTCGTTTCGCTCGCCGCCGGGAGACGAACGGTCGCGGTCCTCGGCGAGATGGCGGAGCTCGGCGGGTACACCGGCGAAGCGCACGCCGAGGTCGCGCGCGCCGTCGAGCAGATCGGGATCGACGACGTGATCGCGGTCGGCCCGCACGCGCGGGCGTACGGAGGGCACTGGGTCGCGACCCGCGACGAGGCCCTCGCGGTGCTCGACGAGCTGCTCCGGCCCGGCGACTGCGTGCTGGTGAAGGGGGCGCGGGTCCTGGAGCTCGAACGCATCGCCGAAGCGCTGGCGACGGTGAACGTCTGATGGTCGACGTGCTGATCGCCGGAATCGTCGCGATGGTGATCTCGATCGCCGCGGGGCCGCGCTTCATCCGCTTCCTGCGGCTGCGCGAGTACGGGCAGCCGATCCGCGAGGAGGGCCCGGCGGGCCACTTCGTCAAGCAGGGGACGCCGACGATGGGCGGCCTGCTCGTCGTCTTCGCGGCCGCGGTGCCCTACCTGATCCTCGCCAGGTACTCGACGCCCGCGCTGACCGTCTTCTTCATCATGGTCAGCTGCGGTGCGATCGGGTTCCTCGACGACTTCATCAAGCTCACGCACCACCGGTCGCTCGGGCTCAGCGCCCGGTGGAAGCTCCTGCTGCTCGCGCTGATCACGGCAGTCGTCGGCTGGGTCGCGCACCACCGGCACTTCTCGACCGACCTCTACCTTCCCGTCGTCGACGCGAAGATCCCGCTTTCCTGGGCCTGGTATCCGTTCCTGTTCGTGATCATCGCCGGCGCCGCGAACGGCGTGAACCTGACGGACGGAATCGACGGGCTCGCGGCCGGAACGGGGATCATCGCCGTCTTCACGTTCACGGCGATGACCGTGATCGCGTTCATCCGCTCCGGCGCCCCCGGGCACCGCTCGTCGATCTACCTCGACCTCTCGATCATCGGTGCTGCGCTGATCGGCGCGACGGTCGGGTTCCTGTGGTACAACGCGTTCCCCGCCGAAGTCTTCATGGGCGACACGGGCTCGATGGCGATCGGCGGCGCGCTCGCCGGCTTCGCGATCATGACGAAGACCGAGTTCCTGCTCGTCCTGGTCGGCGGGATCTTCCTGATCGAGGCGCTCTCGGTGATCGTCCAGGTCGGCAGCTTCAAGTACTGGGGCCGACGCGTCTTCCTGATGACCCCGATCCACCACCACTTCGAGATGAAGGCGTGGTCCGAGACGAAGATCATGGTCCGCTTCTGGATCTTCACCGCGATCCTCTGCGCCTGCGGGTTCGCGCTCTACTACCGCTACTACTTCCGCTTCTTCCGCGGTGGCGGATGACGGTGCTGGTGCTGGACGGTGGGCTCCTCGGCGACGCCCTCGTCCGCGCGGGCGACGAGGACGTGATCGTCGTCGAATTCTCGGCCGAGCGGCTCGAGCGCCTCGAGCGCGAGGCCCGCGACCCGCGCGCCTTCTTCCTGATCGGCGAGCCGGCGATCCTGCCGTTGCCGGATCGCTCGGTCGACACCGCGGTCGGGGACGCGGTCGAGCTCGAGTTGCGCCGCGTAATGAAGGGATGAAGCGGGCGGTCGTCCTCGGCATGGCCCGCTCGGGGCGGGCTGCGGCTGCGCTGCTCGAACGGCACGGAGTCGAGGTCGTGCCCGTGGATCGAATGCTCGGGAACGACGAGGACGTCCGGCTGCTCGAGGGGGCCGACGTGCTCGTCAAGAGCCCGGGGGTGCCGCGCGGCAACCCGCTCGTCCGCGCGGCGCTCATGCCGATCTGGAGCGAGGTCGAGCTCGCAGCGCGGTTCCTGCCGAACCCGATCCTCGGCGTCACGGGCACGAACGGAAAGACGACGACCGCCGAGTGGCTCGGTGCGATGTTCCGCGCCGCCGGCCGTGAGGTCGCTGTCGCCGGGAACGTCGGCCGCGCGATCGCGGGCGTCGACGCACCGCCCGATGCCTGGATCGTGTGCGAGCTCTCGAGCTTCCAGCTGGAGGACGTGCACGAGCTCCGGCCGCGCGTGGCCGTGTTGATCAACCTCGAGCCCGACCACCTCGATCGCCACGGCAGTTTCGGGGCCTACCGCGACGCGAAGCTCCGCATCTTCGAGAACCAGACTCCCGAGGAGACCGCGGTCGTCCCACGCGGGTTCGGCGACGTCCCGGGCGAGGGGCGGCGCGTCGAGTTCGCCGCCGGCGACCCGCTTCCGGCCGAGCCCGGCCTCCCCGGCGCACACAACCGCGAGAACGCCGCCGCCGCGACCGCCTCGGCCCGCGCAGCCGGGCTGTCCGACGACGCGATCGCCGAGGCGCTGCGTACTTTCGTGGGCGTCGCCCACAGGCTCGAGCTCGTTCGCGAGCGGTACGACGTTCGCTTCGTCAACGACTCGAAGGCGACGAACACCGCCGCCGCGCGTCGTGCGCTGGCCGCATACGACGGGCAGCTGCACGTGATCCTCGGCGGCTCCCGGAAAGGGGAGGCCTTCGACGAGCTCGTGCGCGAGGTGCACGGTCGCGCCTACCTGATCGGGGAGACCGCGGGCGAGCTGGCGGAGGCGCTGGAACGGGCGGGTGTCCCGTTCACGCAGTGCGGCGATCTCGCCACCGCGGTCGCCGCCGCGGCTGGGGCCGCCCGTCCCGGCGAGGTCGTCCTGCTCTCGCCCGCCTGCGCGAGCTACGACCAGTTCCGGGACTTCGAGCACCGGGGCGAGGAGTTCAGGAGGCTGGTGCAGAACCTGTCCGGGTGAAGCGCGGACACCTGGAGTCGAACGTCCTCATCCTCGTCACGCTCGCCCTTGTCGCCTTCGGGATGGTGATGGTCTACAGCGCGACGTCGGCATCGGCGGCGATCGGCGGGGGCAACTCGGTCTACTTCCTGAAGCGCCAGGGGCTGTTCGCGCTGGTCGGCCTCGCGGCCCTCGTGCTCGCTCGGCACTGGAACTACCGGCGCCTGCGCCACCTGGCGCCGTCGCTCCTCCTCGGCACGCTGCTTCTGCTCCTGCTCGCCCTCGCTGCCGGGCACGACGTCAACGGGGCGCGCCGCTGGATCGAGCTCGGCCCGGCGACGTTCCAGCCGTCGGAGCTCGCGAAGCTCTCGCTCTGCATCTGGACGGCGCTCTACCTCGCCCGCCGCCCGGTACCGCGAACGCTCAGCGAGCTGACGAAGCCGATCGGCCTCGTCGCCGCCGTCTTCGGCGCGCTGATCCTTGCGGAGCCCGACCTCGGAACGGTGATCGCGATCTCCCTGACGATCGGCGCGATTCTGCTCGTCGCCGGCGCGCCCGTGCGGATGCTCGGCGCTGCGGCCGCGATCGTCGGCGCCGTCGTCGTGGTCTCGATCTGGCTCGAGCCCTACCGGCGCTCCCGCATCTTCAGCTTCGTCGACCCGTGGCACGACGCGCAGGGCGCGGGCTTCCAGACCGTCCAGGCGATGATCGGCCTCGGTTCCGGCGGGGTGTTCGGCGTCGGGCTCGGCCAGGGCGTCCAGAAGGTCTTCTACCTCCCGGAGGCGCACACCGACATGATCTTCGCGATCGTCGGCGAGGAACTCGGCCTCGTCGGCGTCACGCTCGTGATCGCCGCCTACGCCGCGTTCGGCTGGGCGGGACTGCGGATCGCGCTGCGGTGCCACGACCCGTTCGGAAAGGCGCTCGCGGTCGGGATCACGACGCTCGTGTGCGGCCAAGCAGCGCTCAATCTGGCTGCGGTCGTCGGGCTCGCGCCGTTGACGGGCATCCCGCTGCCCCTGGTGTCCTATGGAGGGACCAGCATCGTCGTCGTGCTCGCCTCCGTCGGCATCCTCCTTAACATCGGGCGCAGCGATGGGCTCGAGCTCGCAGCTCCGGTGCGTGATCGCAGCCGGCGGGACGGCCGGCCACGTCCTGCCGTCGCTCGCGATCGCGGAGGCGCTGCGCGGCCGCGGCGTCAGCGTCAGCTTCGCCGGCTCGCCTGACCGGATCGAGGCGAGGGTCGTGCCCGAGGCGGGCTTCGAGTTCGATCCGTTCCGGATCTCCGGGCTGCCTCGCCGGCCCGGCATCGTCCAGCTGCGGGCGGTACTGCTCGCCGGGCGCGCGCCCCGCGCCTGCGCCCGGATCCTAGCGGCCCGTCGGCCGCAGGTCGTCCTCGGCGGAGGGGGCTACGTCGCGGGGCCCATGGTCTACGCGGCCTGGCGCCGGCGAATCCCGGCGGCGCTGACCGAGGCGGACGCGCACCTCGGGCTCGCCAACCGGCTTGCGGCGCCGTTCGCACGGCGCGTGTTCCTTGCGTACCCGGTGCCGGGGCGCGGCGGAGGGAAGTACCGCGTCGTCGGGCGGCCGGTGGCGCCGGGCGCCGAGGTGCCGCCCGATGAGGCGCGCCGGCGCTTCGGTCTCCCGGCAAAGGGCCGCGTGCTGCTCGTCTTCGGCGGGAGCCAAGGGGCACAGGCGCTGAACCAGCTCGCGCTCGACGCGTGGAGCGAGAAGGGCCCGGCGGTGCTGCACCTCTGCGGCGAGCGTTACGCGGCGGAGCTCGCAGGACGGAACATGCGGCCCGAGTACCGGCTGCTTCCCTGGACGGACGACTTCGCCGGGGCGCTCGCCGCGGCGGATCTCGTCCTCGCGCGCGCAGGCGGATCGGTGTGGGAGGTGGCCGCCGCGGGGAAGCCGGCCGTGCTCGTCCCCTCGCCGAACGTCACCGCCGACCACCAGACGAAGAACGCGCGCCACTTCGAGGCCGCCGGCGGCGCGGTGCTCGTCCCCGAGGCCGAGCTCACACGCGTCCCGGGCGTCGTCCGCGACCTGCTTGCCGACGACGGGCGCCTCGCCGCGATGGGCGAGGCGATGCGGCGGGCCGCCCGGCCGGACGCCGCCGGCGAGATCGCGGAGGAGCTGATCGCGCTTGCGCGGCGCACATAGTTGGGAACCGCTCGCGGGACGGCGGATCTGGCTCGTGGGGATCGGTGGGGCGGGGCTCTCGGCGTACGCGTTGCTGACGCAGGCGTGGGGCGCGGAGGTCGGCGGCTGGGATCGCAACGAGACGCCGTACCTCGAGGCGGTGCGCGCGGCCGGGATCGAGGTGCGGGTCTCCGCGGAGCCCGAGGCGCCCGAGGGGTGGGAGGCCTTCGTCTCGAGCGCGTATCCGCGGGTCGAGGGGCGCCCGCGTGCCGATCTGCTCGCCGAGCTCGTCTCGTTGCGCGACGCGATCGTCGTCGCCGGTGCCCACGGGAAGACGACGACCGCCGCGATGATCGCCTTCGCGCTGCACGAGACGGGCCGCGACCCGAGCTGGATCGTGGGCGGCGAGGTGCCGCAGCTCGGCGAGAACGCGGGGGCGGGCGAGGGTTGGCTCGTCGTCGAGGGCGACGAGTCCGACCGGTCTGTCGCGGCGCTGCGGCCGCGGATCGCAGTGGTGACGAACCTCGACCTCGACCACCACGCCGAGTTCGGATCGACCGCCGAGGTCGAGGAGCTCTTCGAGTCCTGGCTCGCCGGGGTGCCCGACGTCGTGCGGGGGTGGCAGCTCGCCGCGTCGGACCTCGAGCTCGCCATCCCGGGTGAGCACAACCGTCGGAACGCGGCCGCGGCGCTCGCCGCGCTCGAGCTCGCGGAAGTGCCGCGTGCGGAGGGGGAGGCGGCGATCGCCCGCTTCACGGGTGTCCGGCGGCGGTTCGAGCTCGTCGGCAAGGCCGGCGGAATCTCGGTCTACGACGATTACGCCCACAACCCGGCGAAGGTGGCGGCGGCGCTCGCGACCGCGCGCGAGCGGACGGACGGGCGCCTGCTCGTCCTCTTCCAGCCGCACCTCTACTCACGGACGCAGCACGTCGCGGAGGAGCTCGGGCAGGAACTCGCGGCGGCCGACGTCGTTGCCGTCGCGGACGTGTACCCGGCACGCGAGCAGCCCGTCGAGGGCGTGACCGGCAAGCTCGTCGTCGACGCGCTCTCGGCAGCAAGGCCGGGCTTCGCGCCAGGGTGGACGCCGCGGCTCGAGGACGCGGCGAGGTTCGTCGCGCGGCGGGCACGGCCGGGCGACCTCGTCCTGACAGTCGGCGCGGGGGACGTCGACGGTGCCGCTCGGTTGATCCTCGACGAGCTCAGGTGAAGATCGAGGAAGACGTCCGGCTCGGGCGGCTGACGACGGTCGGCATCGGAGGGCCCGTGCAGGCGTTCGCGCGGCCGAGGGCCCTCGCGGAGCTGGAGGCGGCGCTCGCCTGGGCGGCCGAGCGTGACCTGCCGGTGCGGCCGGTGGGGCTCGGCTCCAACCTGCTCGCAGCCGACGAGGGGGTGGAAGCGCTCGTCGTCCGGCTCGACGGCGAGCTGGCGTCGGTCGAGATCCGAGACGACCTGCTCGTTGCCGGCGGTGGCGCACCGAACGCGGTCTGCCTCCACCGCGCTCGCGCCGCCGGCCTCGGCGGCTTCGAGTTCGCCTGCGCGATCCCGGGGACAGCCGGCGGAGGCGTGCGCATGAACGCCGGCGCCTACGGGGGCGACTGGAAGCAGATCCTCGTGCGCGCTCTGGTCGTCGACGCCGGCGACTCGCGCTGGCGCACGAACGAGGAGCTCGATCTCGCCTACCGCCACTCCGCGCTCGAGCCGGGCCAGGTCGTCGCCGCCGTCGAGTTCCGATTGACGCCGCGGCCGGCGGCCGAGATCCGCGCGACGGTGGGCGACCTGCAGGCCCGTCGCAAGGAGGCGCAGCCGACGAACAAGCGCACGTTCGGCAGCGTCTTCAAGAACCCGGGCCACGAGCTGGGCGCCGGCCGGATGATCGAGGCCTGCGGCCTGAAGGGGCACCGGATCGGCGGCGCGCTGATCTCCCCGCGACATGCGAACTTCATCGAGAACGCGGGCGGCGCGACTGCACGGCAGGCGCTCGCGCTGATGGCCGAGGCCCGGCGCCGGGCGCACGAGCGGTTCGGGGTCGTGCTCGAGCGCGAGGTCGAGCTGCTCGGGGACCTCGAGCTGCCGCCGGTCGAGCGGCAGGATCCCTGACCCGCCGGCCCGCGCGCAGGAGGCCTCTGGTCCGCGGCGAACCGATTCTGGCGGATGGACGCACCCGGAATTCCTGCCCCGCCGCCGCCCCGGCACCGGCCGGTCATCGTCGTTCTCACCGCCCTCCTGCTCGTCGGCGTCGCGATCGGCGCCTACTTCTTGGCTCGTGAGACGGCGCTCTTCGCGCTGAAGCGGATCGAGGTCGAGGGAGCGCCGCCGAGCGTTGCCGCCGAGATCCGCTCGACGCTCGCGGAGTATCGGGGCGAGAGTCTCGTCGCGTTCGACTCAGGACAGGCCGCCCGCCGGCTCTCGAGCGTCGCCGAGGTCGCAGACGCGCGCTTCGACCGCGCGTTTCCGCACACGCTGAAGGTGCAGGTGCGGCTCGAGCGCCCCATCGCCGTCCTGCGACGAGGTGCCGATGCGTGGCTCGTGTCCGCGAGCGCCCGCGTGCTCCGAAGGCTCGAGCGTCCGTATCCGCGCCTGCCCCGGATCTGGGTGCCGCGGTCCGTCGACGTAACCGTCAACTCGACGCTGGCCGGTCCAGGGGCGCGGGGCGTGGCCGCCGTCGCGCCACTCCGTGCACTCAGGCTCGGCGCCGAGGTGCGCCGGGTCCTGACCGCAGATGGGGAGCTGACCCTCGTCCTCGCCTCCGGCACCGAGCTGCGCCTCGGGGACAGCGGCGACCTGCGCCTGAAGCTCTCGATCGCGAAGCAGCTCATCCCGTTGACGACCGGCGCCGCGTACGTCGACGTCAGTGTGCTCGAGCGGCCCGTCGCCGGATACAACTCTCAAGTCGGAGGTTGAGGTTGAGCCATCTCCCCTGCAAATGGCGTTGACACCGGGCCCGACTGCCCCTACCCTGCTGAGCAAGGAAGGTCTTTTCGCCCCAATCCTGAAGTAGACATCGAGGTCTAGTCATGAGCACACGAGACCAGAGCGGAAGCTACCTCGCCGTCCTGAAAGTGATCGGAGTCGGCGGGGGAGGCACGAACGCCGTCAATCGGATGATCGAGGCCGGCCTCACCGGCGTCGAGTTCATCGCGGTCAACACCGACGCCCAGGCGCTGCTGATGAGCGACGCCGACGTCAAGATCCACATCGGCTCGAAGGTCACGCGCGGGCTCGGCGCCGGTGCCGACCCGGAAGTCGGTCGCGCGGCCGCCCATGAGAGCCGCGACGAGCTCAAGGACGCCCTCAAGGGCGCGGACATGATCTTCATCACCGCCGGCGAGGGCGGCGGCACCGGCACAGGCGCCGCGCCGACGGTCGCCGAGATCGGCCGAGAGATCGAGGCGCTGACGGTCGGCGTGGTCACGAAGCCGTTCGCCTTCGAGGGCCGCGTCCGGTCGGAGCGCTCCGAGGTGGGGATCAACCAGCTCCGCGACTGGGTCGACACGCTGATCGTGATCGAGAACGACCGCCTGCTCCAGGTCGTCGAGCGGAAGACGTCGGTCGTCGAGGCCTTCCGCCTCGCCGACGACGTGCTCCGGCAGGGCGTGCAGGGGATCACAGACCTGATCACGGTCCCAGGGCTCGTCAACCTCGACTTCGCAGACGTGCGCACGATCATGCGCGAGGCGGGGTCGGCGTTGATGGGGATCGGCAGCGCCTCCGGTGAGAACCGTGCCGCCGAGGCCGCGCGGATCGCCGTCTCCTCGCCGCTGCTGGAATCGTCGATCGAGGGCGCGACGGGGATCCTGCTCAATGTGACCGCCGGCCCCGAAGTGGGCCTCTTCGAGGTCAACGAGGCGGCCGAGGTCGTCACCGCCGCCGCCGACGCGAACGCGATGGTGATCTTCGGCGCCGTGATCGATCCGGCGATGGCCGATGAGGTGCGCGTCACCGTGATCGCGACCGGCTTCGGCCAGCGTCAGAGGCGCCAGCGTCGTCCCGAGCGCCAGCGGGTGACCGTGCCCGAGCCGGCGATCGCCCGGGAGCGCGGCGACGCGTTCGACGTACCGGCCGAGATGCTCGACGTGCCGTCCTTCCTGCGCGACGGCTAGCACTTCGGCAGACGGGACACCGGGAGTAGCATCCGCCGCGGTGCAGACGCTCCGCCGTACTCCGCTGCACGACCGCCACGTCGCCCTCGGGGCGCGAATGGTGCCGTTCGCCGGCTGGGAGATGCCGGTGCAGTACGAGGGGGTGATCCACGAGCACCGGG
>JBKOVL010000079.1:0-8460 GCA_046723895.1 Actinomycetota bacterium
GTCACTGCTGAGGGCTGATTTCAGGCCAGGCCAGATTCCCGCCGGCCCGAGGGGCCCCGCCGGCCCGGCCGGCCCGGCCGGCCCCGCCGGCCCGGCCGGCCCCAAGGGGGACAAGGGCGACTCGGCAACCGCCCTCTGGGCGGTTGTGGACAGCGCCGGAGCTCTCTCCCGTAGTAAGGGGGTCGCATCCGCCCAGAAGCTCGGAACCGGCGATTACCTGGTCACGTTCAACCAGGACGTCACCGCCTGCAGCTACCAGGCCTCGCTCGGCGGGCCGACCACCGTCAATACATTCGGGGAGATCTCGCCGGCCCAACGGACGGGGGTCGCCGCCGCAGTCGAGGTCGCGACCTACACCAGCGCTGGAGCGCCGGCGGACAGACCGTTCTACCTCGCCGTCTTCTGCTGATCCGCGCTTTGGGGCCCGCCGGCCCGGTCGGCGGGCCCCGATTCCTCCGGCGGAGTTGAAACGTAGAGTTCGGCCATGCACACGATCGAGCTGAACGACGACGAGCTCCGCCTGCTCCAGAACGCGCTCCACGCCTATCTCGATGACTTCGGGCACGAGGAGGCAGACGTGCTCCGCCGCGTCAAAGCCCTGATCGCAAAGCTCCAGTCCGGGCAGTGACCGCGCTCCGGAGCGAGCGCGACGGGGACGTCCTCCGTGTCACGCTCAGCCGGCCTGAGCGAAGGAATGCCTTGGACGCCGGTCTGATCGCGGAGCTCGCCGACGCGTTCACAGACGTCGGCGACGTCCGTGCCGTCGTCCTCGCCGGTGAGGGACATAGCTTCTGCGCCGGCGCCGACGTCGAGTGGCAGCGCTCCTCGATCGAGCTCTCCTACGACGAGAACGTCGAGGACTACCGGCGCCTGTACCGGATGCTGGAGGCCGTGTACCGCTGCCCGCCCCCGGTCGTCGGGCGCATCCAGGGGTATGCCCTTGGTGGCGGGTCGGGCCTCGTGTGCTGCGCTGACATCGCGATCGCCGCTCCGGACGCGGCGTTCGGGTTCTCAGAGGTGCGGCTCGGGATCATCCCTGCCGTGATCTCGCCGATGGTGCTCGCACGGATCGGGCCCGCAGCCGCACGGCGGTACATCCTCACCGGCGAGCGGATCGACGCGGAGACGGCGCTCCGGATCGGCCTCGTCCACGAGCTCGCCGAGGACCTCGATGGAGCCGTCGAACGCGTCGTCGCAGACATTCTCGCCGGGGGGGCGATCGCCGTCCGCGAGGCGAAGCGGCTCGTCCTCGAGCCGGGCGAAGAGGCGGACCTACTCGCCCGGGCGGCCGAGCAGCGGACGAGCCAGGAGGGGCAGGAAGGGCTGCGGGCGTTCCTCGAGAAGCGCCGGCCCGCCTGGCGGGAATAGCCTTTCCGCTCCCGCCCTACAGTTTTCGCGGTGCAAATCCAGAAGCTGCTGGTCGCAAACCGTGGCGAGATCGCGGTTCGGATCTTTCGCACGTGCCGTGCCCTCGGGATCGCGACGGTCGCGGTCGTCGCCCCCGACGATGCGTGCGCGCTGCACGCGCGATCTGCCGACGAGACCGTCGAGATCTCGTCCTACCTCCATTCCGAGGCGCACGTTCGGGCCGCGCTTTGGGTCGGCGCGGACGCGATCCACCCGGGGTACGGCTTCCTCGCTGAGAACGCCGACTTCGCGCAGGCGGTCGAAGCGGCGGGCCTCGTCTTCGTGGGCCCCTCGCCGGAGGCGCTGAGGGTAGGCGGCGACAAGCTCGCCGCCAAGCGGGCCGCGCGCGAGGCGGGCTTGCCGGTGCTCGCCCAGGGGGATCCCGCCGAAGTCGGCTATCCGCTGCTCGTGAAGGCGGCCGCGGGCGGCGGCGGACGCGGAATGCGGGTCGTCCGCACGCCGGCGGAGCTCGACGAGGCGCTCGCCGCAGCGCGCCGAGAGGCGAAGGCGGCGTTCGGCGACGACTGGGTCTTCAGCGAGCCCTACCTCGAGCGGCCGCGCCACGTGGAGATCCAGCTGCTCGGAGACGGCGCGGACGGTGCAGTCGCCCTCGGGGAACGGGAGTGCTCCGTGCAGCGCCGCTACCAGAAGGTGCTCGAGGAGGCGCCTTCGCCCGCGCTGGACCCCGAGCTGCGGGCGGCCATGAGCGACGCGGCGGTCGCGTTCGCAACCGCGATCGGCTACCGCAGCGCAGGCACCGCGGAGTTCGTGCTCGAAGGGAGGGACTTCCACTTCCTCGAGCTGAACGGCCGCATCCAGGTCGAGCACCCGGTCACCGAGCTCGTCACCGGCCTCGACCTCGTTGCGGAGCAGCTGCGCATCGCCCAGGGAGGGAAGCTCCCCGACCCTCCCGTGCTGCACGGGCACGCGGTCGAGGTGAGGCTCTACGCGGAGGACCCGCTCACGTTCCTGCCGCAGACAGGACGGATCGAGCGGCTGCACCTCCCCGAGGGCATCCGGGTCGATCCCGGGGTAGAGGAGGGCGACGAGGTCGGACTCGCGTACGACCCGATGATCGCCAAGCTGATCGCGCACGGCGAGACCCGTGAGGAGACCCTCGACCGGCTCGCTGCCGCGCTTGCGGAGACGGAGATCAGCGGCGTGGTCACCAACCTGCCGTTCCTGCGCTGGCTCATCGCGAACCCTGAGCTCCGGGCCGGGGAGACGACGACCGCCTTCCTCGTCGAGCATCCGCCGCTCTCCCCGCCGCGGCCGCGGCCCGCCGGCCCGTGGCGCGGCGCGTTTCGGCTGAATCTCCCCGCCCCACCCCCGCACTCCCCACCGGACGAGGACGCAGCCGCGCACGGCCACGGAGCCGGCGGCGAGCAAAGCGCAGTCACCGCCCCGATGCCCGGTACCGTGATCCGCGTGCTCGTCGCGGAGGGCGAAGAGGTCCGGCAACGCCAGCCGCTCGTCGTGCTGGAGGCGATGAAGATGGAGACGCCGCTCGTCTCCCCGTACGAAGGCATCGTGCGCCGCGTGCACGTGGGCGAGGGCGACCAGGTCGCGGGCGGGGCCCTGCTCGTGGAGCTCGACGAGTGAGAGGTAAAGCTGAAGGCGTCGACGTCCGCGTGCTGGAGGACGCCGCCGAGTTCCTGCGCGAGGCGGAGCCGCTGCTACTCCCGAACGAGGCGCTCGAGAACTTGATCTTCGGGATCGCTGGCACGATCGTCGTCGCCCCGAGCCGCTATCCCGAGCGGCGCTTCTGGCTCGCGGCCGACGGCGGTGAGCCCGTGGCAGCAGCGCTCAGGACACCTCCGTACAACCTCGTGCTGGCGAGGCCGCGCGGCGACGACGCCCTGGCGGCGCTCATCCCCGCGATCGAGGACGAGCTGCCCGGCGTCGTCGGGGCGCACCCTGAGGTCGACGAGTTCGTGCGGCTCTGGTCGCAGCGGCGCGAAGTCTCGTCGCGGGTGCTGCGCGAGCAGGGCATCTACGCGCTGGAGACGGTTCGGCCGGTGCCGCGGCCGCCGGGAGCGGCGCGCACGGCGAGGCTCGACGACAAGCCCCTTCTGCTGGAGTGGCTCGCCGCGTTCGGCGAGGAAGCGCTCTCCGAGGACGATCCGGGCCGCGTGGAGGCGGTCAGGCTGATCGAGCACCGTCTCGGCGCGGACGACGCCGGGTTCCTGCTCTGGGAGGACGGCCGTGAGCCGGTGTCGGCCGCCGGTTGGGGCGGCCCGACGCCGAACGGCGTTCGCATCGGCCCGGTCTACACGCCGCCCGCACTGCGGCGGCGCGGCTACGCGACTGCGCTGACGGCCGAGCTCTCGCAGCGGCTGCTCGACGGCGGTCGGAGCTTTTGCGTTCTGTACACCGACCTCGCCAACCCGACCTCGAACGCGATCTACGAGCGGATCGGCTATGTCCGTGTCGGCGAGTCCGCGATGGTCGCCTTCGACCCCTTGTAACAGTCTGTTACTTGGCGTCCTGAGCGGCCTTCCCTGCAAACGGCGACCTTCTGACTTAGTAACAGACTGTTACTTGGCTAGAAGAGCTTCTGGAGCTTCATCGCCGCGCTGATGTCGCCCTTGACCTTCAGCCTGCCGGACATGTAGGCGACGGTCGGGCTCTGCTCGCCGGAGACGATGCGCTCGAAGGTCTCCGCCGAGGTGGAGATCGTGCAGTCGCCCCCGGTGTCGCCCTCGTCGACGGTGACCCCGCCCTCCTTGACCCGGACTGTCCACGTGCCGGCACCCTCGATCGCGAACACGTAGGAGTTGTTCATGCCGGCGGTCTTGGCGGGGGCGACGCGGTTCGGCAGCTCCTTGAAGAACTCTTCGGCCGTCATCCGCGGCGGAGCCTACCTAAGGAACCGCGACCTCGGGCTCGAGGCGGCGCGCCCGCTCGCGCGGGAGGAGCACGGTCAGGATCGTCGCGACGACAGGAGCCGCCGAGCTGACGTAGAGCGCCGTGCGCAGGTCGACCGAGTCGGCGATCCCGCCGAGGATCACCGCCGCGATTCCGCCGAGCCCGATCGAGAATCCGATCGAGAGCCCGGACGCGGTTCCGATCCGCGACGGCAGGTACTTCTGCGCCATCACCATGGTGATCCCGAAGGTGCCGATCACGGCGACCCCCACCAGCCCGAGCGCAATCGCACCAGTCGCACCGCCGACGAGCACGAATACGAGCATCAGCGGGCAGATGGCCAGGTTCGCGGCAAGGAGGACGGTGCGCAGTCCGATTCGGTCGGCGATCGGCCCCGCGGCGAGCGTGCCGATCCCGCCGACCAGCAGCATCCCCCAGAGCAGGGCCGTCCCGTACTGCTTCGAGTGGCCCTGCGAGACCTCCCACAGCGGGACGAACGTAAGCACTCCGTACCAGGCGAGGCTGCGGAACGTGATCACGGTCAGGAGCAGGCCGAGCGCCCTCAGGTCGTCCTCGCCTTGCACGCGCTCCTTCGTCTCGCGGTCGGGGACGAAGCCGAGCAGATAGCCGCGCAGGGAGAACAGCACGGCGGAGACCGCCAGGCAAGGGACGGCGAGGAGCAGGCCGCCGCCGAGGCCGAGCGCGTGGACGAGCAGTGCGGCCGCCAGCGCGCCGAGCCCGAAGCCGAGGTTGCCGCCGATCGAGAAGAGGGACATGCCGCTCGCCCGCCGCCTCCCACTGACGTACGCGGCGAACTTGGAGCCCTCAGGGTGGAAGGCTGCTGTGCCAAGTCCCGAGACGATGACGAAGAGCACGACCAGCCCGTAGGTCGGCGAGATAGAGGCGAGCGCCATCCCGATCCCACCCGCCGCGACGCCGACCGGAATCAGCCAGATCGCCCCGCGTCGGTCGGACCAGAGGCCGAACAGCGGCTGGACGACCGAGCCCGAGATCGCCGAGCAGAGGACGAGCACGGCCGCGAGCGTGTACGAGAGGTGGAACTTGTCGTGCAGGTACGGGATCAGGACGAAGAGCGCGCCGCCGGCGAAGTCGATCGCCAGGTGGCCGCCCGAGAGTGCCGTCATCGCCCGCACATCGATCCGGTCCCGCACGTTCTGAGCCTACCCACGGCGGTCGGGTAGCATCGCGCCGCCGTGGAGATCGACCTCAGCTCCGAGGCTTCCGAGTCGGCGACGACGGCGTTCGCGGTCACCGACCCCCCGGACGCGTTGCCCGACCTGGATCCGCGCCTCCGCGGACTCGTGGAGTCGGGCGAGATGCGAGGGACGGCGGGTGCGACCTGCGTCCTCCACCGGGACGGCCGCGGACATCTCGTCGCCGCAGGCGCCGGCCGCCGGGACGAGCTCGACTCGGATTCGATCCGCGACGCGGCGGCCGCGGTCGCACGCCTGCGTCTCGGTCCCACACTCGCCTGGTGGCTCGACGACTCGCTCCCGCTCGACCTCGCCGAGCAGGCACGGGCAATCGTCGACGGCGTCGTCCTGGGCGGCTACGACCAAGGGAAGTGGAAGACCACGGGAAAGGCGGCGCAGCAAGTCCAACGGCTGCTCCTTCTCGACGGCAACGAAGCGGCACGACAGGTGGCGCGACGCGCGGAGCGCGTTGCGCAGTGGACCAACCGCGCGCGCGACCTCGCAAACCGTCCCGCAAACGACCTGACGCCCGAGCGGCTCGGCGAGCGCGCGGAGGAGCTCGCCGACGGCTTCGACGCGCTCGTCTGCGAGGTCTTCGGCCTCGACCGGATTCGAGCGATGGGCATGGGCTCGTTCGCCGGTGTCGCGCAGGGAAGCCACAACCCGCCGCGCCTGATCGTGCTCCGCTACGACCCTCCAGGCGCAGGCAGCGATTTTGTTCTCGGCCTCGTCGGCAAGGCGGTCACGTTCGACACCGGCGGCGTGTCGCTGAAGCCGGCCGACTACCTCGAGGACATGAAAGGTGACATGTCGGGCGGAGCCGCCGTGATCGAGGGAATCGGTGCGATCGCCGACCTCGGCCTCCCGCTGCGTGTGCTCGGCGTCGTCGGCGCGACGGAGAACATGATCGGCGGCGGCGCATATCGCCCGGGCGACATCCTGACCGCGATGAACGGGAAGACGATCGAGATCACGAACACGGATGCGGAGGGCCGCCTCGTCCTCGCCGACGCGCTCTGGTATGCAAGGCAGCAGGGCGCGACCCACCTCGTCGACTTTGCGACGTTGACAGGCGCCATGGAGCGGGCGCTCGGCGACGTGTACGCGGGCGTGTTCGGTAACGACGAGGGCTGGCGCGACCAGGTCGTCGCCGCCGGCGAGGCGTGCGGCGATCACGCCTGGCCGATGCCGATCCACCGCCGCTACCGGCGCTACCACGGGTCGAGGTTCGCCGACCTCAAGAACTCGTCGATCCGGCGCCAGGCGATCCCCGCGTACGCGGCAAGCTTCTTGCAGGAGTTCGTCGGCGAGGGCCCCTGGGCGCACTGTGACATCGCCGGGCCGGCATTCCTGCGCTGGTCGCGCGACGACTACCTGACCCAGACCGGGGGAACCGGCTACGGCGTGCGACTGATCGCCGAGCTCGCGTCGCGGCTCGCCGCATGAACTTCGATCTCTCTCCCGAGCACGAGCTGATCCGAGAGACCGTCCGGGAGTTCGCCTGCGAGCGCGTGGCGCCCCTCGCCGAGGAGCTCGACCGCGAAGCACGCTTTCCGTACGATCTCGTCGCCGGCGCGGCCGAGCTCGGGCTGATGGGGATTCCGATCCCGGAGGAGTACGGCGGCGCCGGAGCCGACACGCTCTCGTACGCGATCGCGATCGAGGAGCTGACGCGCACCGACTCCTCCTTCGCGATCACGGTCGCCGCACACACCTCGCTCGGCACGATGCCGATCCTGCTGTTCGGGACCGAGGAGCAGAAGCGTCAGTGGCTGCCCGACCTCGGCTCCGGCAAGCGGCTCGCCGCGTTCGGCCTGACCGAGCCCGGTGCCGGATCGGACGCGGGCGCGAGCCGGACGCGCGCGGAGCTGCGCGACGGCGAGTGGGTGATCAACGGGTCGAAGGTCTTCATCACCAACGCAGGCACCGACATAACCGCCTGCGTGACGATCACGGCCCGCACCGGCGAAGACGAGATCTCGAACCTGATCGTCCCGAACGGAACGCCCGGCTACGAGATCTCGGCGCCGATGCACAAGCTCGGCTGGCGCGCCTCGGACACGCGCGGCCTCTCCTTCCAGGGGTGTTCGGTGCCCGAGGGCAACCTTCTCGGCGAACGCGGCCAGGGCTTCCGGCAGTTCCTGGAGATCCTCGACGGCGGACGCATCTCGATCGCGGCCATGGGCGTGGGCCTCGCGCAGGGCGCGTACGACCTGGCGCGCGCCTACGCGCTCGAGCGGCAGCAGTTCGGCAAGCCGATCGCGTCCTTCCAGGCCATCCAGTTCCAGCTCGCAGACATGGCGGTCGAGATCGAGGCCGGGCGCACGCTCGTCTACAAAGCGGCCTGGCTGAAGGACCAGGGCCGCGAGTTCGCGCTCGAGGCGGCGATCGCGAAGCTCTACACGGGCGAGCTCTCCCACCGGGTCGTGAACACCGCCCTGCAGATCCACGGCGGCTCCGGGTTCATGGAGGAGTCGGCGATCTCGCGGTTCTACCGCGACCAGAAGATCCTCGAGATCGGCGAGGGCACGAACGAGGTGCAGCGCATGGTGATCGCGCGGCACCTCGGTCTACCGCCCTCGTAGCTTTCGCGGCCGGCCCGCGCGCTTCACGAACTCCGGAAACAGCGAGGGCGGCCCTTGAAGCCGCCCCGACTGTTCAGACCCCTCTTGGGTGACGCACCAACCCTCTCCCACTCGTGATTCTGCTGCCTTGCGATTCCGACTGCATGGGCCGAACGGCCCATCTTTGAGGGCCGCGGGTCACTATCTGAAAGACAGCGGCAACGGGTGCTAGCTTCCTGCCCGGCATGCTCTTCCGGCAGTTCGTCGACGAGGACCTCGGCTGTGCCTCGTACCTCGTGGGGGACGAGGCCGCGGGCGAGGCGGTGCTGGTCGACCCGGCCTACGCGATCGAGCAGTACGTCGAGGAGGGCGAACGCGACGGCGTGCGCATCGTCCGAGTGCTGGAG
>JBKOVL010000236.1:0-4866 GCA_046723895.1 Actinomycetota bacterium
CCTGCTGCCCGACGACGGCTCGGCTTCGCTGCTCGACACGACCCCGGCGTGGTGCACGGCCGGGCTGTGGGGGCCGCGGGCGCGCGACATCCTCTCGTCGGTGACCTCCGCGGACGTCTCGCACGACGGCTTCCCGTTCGCGCGCTGGCGCTGGATCGAGATCGGGCCGGTGCGCGTGATGGCGTCGCGGATCTCGTACGTCGGCGAGCTCGGCTGGGAGCTGTATGCGCCGATGGAGCAGGGCCGCGCGCTCTGGGACGTGCTCTGGGAGGCGGGTCAGCCGCGCGGGCTGATCCCGTCCGGGATCGGCGTCTACGGCACCACGGGCCGGATCGAGAAGGGGTACCGGCTCTACGGCGCCGAGCTCGAGTCCGAGTTCGACGTCGTCGAGGCCGGCATGCAGCGTCCGACCGTGAAGGACGCGGACTTCGTCGGCAAGGAGGCGCACCTGCGGCACCGCGAGCAGGAGCCGGCGGCGCTGCTCTGCACGCTGACGGTCGACGATCCGACCTCCGCGTCGAGCGTGAAGCGCTTCATGCTCGGGCGGGAGCCGATCCTCTCGGCGGTCGGCGAGCGGCTCGTCGACGGGAAGGGGCGCCGGTCGTACGTGACGAGCGCCGGCTCGGCGCCGTCGGTCGAGTCCCACCTCCTGATGGCGTACCTGCCCTTCGAGCACGCGCAGGAGGGCAACCGCCTGCTCGTCCAGTACATGGGCGAGCGTTACCCGGTCACGGTCGCGGTCGCAGGCTCCCGGCCGCTCTTCGATCCCGAGAACTCCAGGGTCCGGTGCTGAACGTCCTTGTCTGCGTCAAGCGCGTTCCCGAGACGGGCGCGCGAATCTCGCTCACGCCGGACGAGCAGGCGATCGACACGACGCACCTCGGCTTCACGATCAGCCCGCACGAGGAGTGCGCGGTCGAGGAGGCGATCCGCCTCGCCGCCGCGCACGGCGGCACGACCACAGTCCTGACGCTCGGCCCGGCCGCCGCCGTCGAGCAGCTCCAGAACGCGGTCGCGATGGGCATCGAGAGCGCGATCCTGCTCGAGACGGACGGCGACGACTGGGACCCCGAGGCGACTGCTGCGGCGATCGCAGACGCTGTGCGTGCCCGGCCTCTCGACCTGCTCCTGTTCGGCAACGAGTCCGCGGACAACGGGAACTACCAGGTGCCGATCCGGGTGGCGCACGCGCTCGGCCTGCCGTGCGTGACGGGGATCAAGGGGATCGAGCTGGGCGTCGGCACTGCACTGGCGCGGCGGGAGGCGGGCGGCGGCTGGGAGGTCTTCGAGGTGCCGCTTCCGGCCGTGATCGCCGTCCGCGAGGGGATCAACCTGCCCCGCTACCCGTCGCTCCCCGGCCGCCTGCGCGCGAAGAAGACGGAGGTGGAGCGGATCGCACCGGATCGGCGGGCAGGCGGCTTGCACAAGGTGCGGCTCACGCTCCCGCCGGAGGAAGCGCGCACCGTCGAGATCCTCGGCGACGGAGCAGCGGCTGCGCCGCGGGTCGTCGAGATCCTCCGCGGGCTCGGACTGGTGGCGTCGTGATCCTCGTTCTGGTCGAGCACGACCGGGGAGAGACGGTCGAATCGTCACTCGAGGCGCTGGCCGTCGGACGGCGCCTGGCGGGCGAGCTCGGCGTCCGGCTCGAGGCGGTGCTGATCGGCGAGGACGGCCGCACTGCAGCCGGGCAGCTCGGGGCGCACGGCGTCTCGCGCGTGCACCTCGTCCTCGCGGATCGGCTCGTCGACTACGCGCCGGAGGCCTGGGCCGAGGGGCTCGTCGACGTCGCCGGAGGAGCGGCCGTTGTGCTGGCGGCGGGCACCGACCGCGGCCAGGAGTTGCTCGCCCACGCGGCCGCGCTGTTGGACGCGCCGTTCGCCGCCAACTGCGTCGCAGTCGAGGCGGGCGACCCGTTGAAGGTGATCCGGCAGCGCTGGGGCGGGAGCCTGCTCGAGGAGGCGACGCTCTCCGGCCCGGTCAGGCTCGTGACGCTCGTGCCACACGCCTTTGCGGTCGAGGCCTCGGGCGGCGACGCGCCGGCGGAGGTGGTCGAGGTGCGGCCGAAGCTGTCGGACGACCACTTCCGGGCGCGGGTGGCGCAGCGCGAGGAGCCGCAGGCCGGCAGGGTTCTGCTCACCGACGCGCGTGTGGTCGTCGGCGGCGGACGGGGCGTGGGGAGCGCCGAGGGCTTCGCCGCGCTCGAGGAGCTGGCCGGCCTCCTCGGCGGCGCGGTGGGCGGTTCGCGGGTCGTGACGAACCTCGGCTGGCGCTCGCACGCCGACCAGATCGGCCAGACCGGCGCGCGGATTGCGCCCGAGCTGTACATCGCGTGCGGGATCAGCGGCGCGATCCAGCACATGGTCGGCTGCAAGGCCGCCAAACGCATCCTCGCCATCAACAAGGACCCGGGGGCACCCATGGTCACGCGCGCGGACTATGCAGTGATCGGCGACCTCCAAGAGATCGTGCCGGCGCTGGTCGCCGAGCTGCGCCGCTGATGCAGGTGCTCGAGCACGCGGCGCCCGACGGCGGTTCGCTCGCCGACCGCGCGTACTACGCGATCCGGGACATGATCGTCTCCCTCGAGTTGCCGCCGGGCGCGGTCCTGCACGAGGCGAGGCTGATGGAGCAGCTCGGCATGGGCCGTACGCCGATCCGCGAGGCGGTGCGCATGCTGGCCCAGGCGAATCTCGTCGAGGTCTTCCCCCGTCGCGGAGTGTTCGTGACGAGCGTCGACATCGGCGACCTCGCCAGCCTGGCCGAGGTCCGTGAGGCGCTCGAGGGATACGCGGCGCGCCTCGCGGCCGAGCGGGCGAGCGAGGACGACCGGCGCGAGCTCGCGGACCTGATCGAAGAGTCCGGGCGGAAGGACGAGCTCGACCGGCGTGGCCTCATCGACCTCGACCGGCGGATCCACGGCTGTGTCTACCGCTGCACGCACAACCGCTTCCTGGAGGCGACGCTCGACGAGTACTACGTGCTCGCATTGCGGATCTGGTTCCTCGCGCTCGAGCGGGTGGAACGCCTCGACGAGGCGGTGAGCGAGCACCGCGAGGTCCTGGCGGCGATCCGCGACCGCGACGGCGTGCGCGCGGAGCAGGCGATGCACCGCCACGTACAGGGCTTCGAGCAGGCGATTCGTCGCGTCCTCTGAGCTCGGTTGACGGCGCAAGCCTTCGCGCCGTAGAATCACATCGTGGAACTCCGAGTTCCACGATACGAGTCCGAGATGGCGACGACGCCCGGCACCCAGTCGATCGACCGCGCAGCGCAGCTGCTCGTGCAGGTGGTCGAGAACCCGGAGCCGACGAGCGTCGGCGCGCTCGCCGAGACGACGGGGCTGCCGAAGAGCACGACCTCGCGGCTCGTGCGCGCGCTCGAGCGCCAGGGTCTCGTCCAGCGCGCCGGAGCACGCGGCAGCCTCAGCCCCGGCCCCGTGCTGCTCCGCTTCGCCGGGCGTGGCCGACGGGAGGTCGATCTGGTCGAGGCCTCGGTCGAGACGCTGGGCGTGCTCGCCGAGCAGACGGGTGAGACGATCAACCTGGCGGTCGCGGGCCCGCTGGGGGTCGAGCACCTCGCCCAGCGGGACAGCCGGCATTTCCTCGGCGGGACGAACTGGGTCGGCCGGCGTGTGCCGTACCACTGCAGCGCGAACGGCAAGGTGCTGCTCGCGTTCGGCGCCGCCCGTCTCCCGGCCGGCGGGCTCGAGCGGTTCGCCCCGCACACTGTGGTCGACCGCGGCGCGCTCGAGGCCGAGCTCGAAGAGGTGCGTCGGAGCGGCTACGCGACCGCCGTCGACGAGCTCGAGCCGGGGCTGTCCGCCGTCGCCGCCCCGGTCCACGCCGCCGAGACGGTCGCGGCCCTGAGCGTCTCCGGCCCCACGATCCGCATGACCGCGGCGCCGCTCGAGGAGCTCGGCGCTCTGCTGGTCGCCAGCGCCGACGCGCTCTCGGCGGCGCTCGCCCCCGACGACACGAAGCGAGGAGCCCAATGACCCATGACGAGATCCTCCAGGGCCTCTACGACAACACGCTCGTCGGCAACGCCCCCGAGGTGCGGGAGCTGACCGAGCTCGGACTCGAGGAAGGCCTCGACCCGGAGCAGATGCTCTACGACGCGCTGATCCCGTCGCTCGAGGAGGTGGGCGCGCGGTTCGAGCGCGGCGACTTCTTCGTGCCGGAGATGCTCATCGCGGCCCGGGCGATGCAGGGCGCGCTCGACATCCTCCGTCCCCTGCTCGCCGAGACCGGCGCGAAGCCGATCGGCACGTTCGTGATGGGCACGGTCAAGGGTGACGTGCACGACATCGGCAAGAACCTCGTCAACATCATGCTCGAGGGCGCCGGCTTCACCGTGTACGACCTCGGGGTGAACGTCGCGCCCGAGAAGTTCGTCGAGCAGGTCGAAGAGCATGAGCCCGACATCGTCGGTTTCTCGGCCTTTCTGACGACGACGATGCCGATGTTCAAGGCGAACATCAACGCGCTGGAGAAGGCCGGCCTACGCGACAAGGTGATCGTGATGGTCGGCGGAGCCCCCGTCACCCAGGAGTACGCGGACGCGGTCGGGGCCGACGGCTACGCGGCCGACGCCTCCACCGCAGTTCGCCTGGCCAAGGACCTGATCGACCGCGCGCGCAGCGCCGCGGTCGTGGCCTGAGCGCATGGAGACCGTTCTCCAGTCGCACTCCCGGTCGGTCGTCATCGGGCCCGAGCAGCCCTTCTGCATCATCGGCGAGCGCATCAACCCGACCGGTCGGAAGGCGTTCCAGGCCGAGCTCCAGGCCGGCGACCTCTCGCGGATCGAGGACGACGTCGCCGAGCAGGTCGCGGGCGGCGCCGACATGCTCGACGTCAACGTCGGCGA
>JBKOVL010000097.1:0-13301 GCA_046723895.1 Actinomycetota bacterium
TTCCCCCCCCGGGTTTTGGCGCGGGGGGGCGCGGGTTTGGCGGGCCACGCTTCCATTCAGAGGAGCTGCTCGAGGCCAACCGTCAGTCCCGGCGGAAGCTGCGGCAGCCGCTCGAGCGCGAGCAGCACGCCGGGCACGAACGCCTCTCGCGAGAGCGTGTCGTGGCGGATCGTCAGCAGCTGGCCGGGGCCGCCGAGCAGCACCTCCTGATGGGCGACGAGCCCCGGGAGCCGCACCGAGTGGATCGGCGGATCGCCGCCCATCGCGGCCGCGGTCGCCCTGGCCGTCCCCGAAGGTGCGTCGAGCTTCGTGTGGTGGTGGAGCTCGACGATCTCCGCGCGCGGCAGGTGCTTCGCCGCCTCGGCGGCGAAACGGATCATCAACACCGCGCCCAGGGCGAAGTTCGGGGCGACGAAGACGGGGAGACCCGCCGCTCGTGCCCGTTCGCCCACGGCCGTGAGATCGGCGCCGGTCGTGCCGACGACGGACGGAACGCCCGCATCGACCGCTGCCTCGATGTTGGCCACGACCGCGTCGGCCCGCGTGAAGTCGACCATCGCGTCGGCGTCGCCCGGCCCTTCGACGAGGTCGTGACCCGCCTCCTCCAGCGCCGGCCCGAGCACGGAGCCGACCTTGCCGCGGCGGCCGTTCAGCAGGATCCTCACGTCACGCGGCGGCGGCGAGCCCCGGATGGACCCGCTCGATCGCCTCGGCGAACTGGTCCTCGCCGGGGCCGATCCCGGCGGCGGAGATCCGCGCAGGGTCGAGCAGGAGGCCCGCGAGCTCGGCAAGCGCGACGGGCTCGACGGCGTCGATCTCGGCGATGATCCGGTCGAGCGAGAGCAGCTCCGTGTCGGTGATCAGCGAGCGACCAAGCCGACTCATCCGGTTCGAGGTCGACTCCATCGAGAGCGAGATCCGGCCCTTCAGATTCTCCTTCGCCCGCTCCAGCTCCCGCTCGCGAAGGTTGCCGGCGGCGATGTCGCCTATCTGCGCGGCGACGATCTCCAGACAGGCGGCGAGGTTCTCTTCGCGCGTCCCGACGTAGATCCCGACAAGGCCGGTGTCGGTGTACTGGGAGGCAAAGCTGTAGACCGAGTACGCCATCCCCCGCTTCTCGCGGATCTCCTGGAAGAGGCGCGACGATGCCGATCCCCCGAGGATCGCGTCGAGGAGCGACGCGGCGAACCGGCGGCGGTCGCTGCGCGCGATTCCGGGTGCGCCGACGCAGACGTGGAACTGCTCGGTGTCCTTGCGCTGGAAGCGGAGGCCGGGTGACGGCTCGCGGACGAGCGGGGCCCGGACCTTTGTTCGCGTCGCCGGCGGCTCGACCCGCTGCCGTGCGGCCCGCTCGAGCAGCTCCAGCACCGTGTCGTGGTCGAGACTGCCGGCGGCGGCGAGAACCACATTCCCGGCGACGTAAGACGCGCGGTGGTACGCGGCAACCGAGCGACGGCTGAGCGAGGAGATCACCTCGGCGTGCCCGATCACCGGCCGTCCGAGCGGATGCTCGTGGAAGACCGCCTCGGAGAGCAGGTCGTGGACGAGGTCCTGCGGGGCGTCCTCGACCATCGCGATCTCCTCGAGGACGACCTCTCGCTCGGAGTCGATGTCCGCGAACGTCGGCGAGAAGACCATGTCCGCCATCACGTCGAGCGCGTCCTCGAGGTGGCGGTCGGGCACGCGTGCGTAGACGACCGTGTGCTCGCGCGAGGTGGCAGCGTTCAGCTCGCCGCCCATCTCGTCGAAGATCTCCGCGATCTGCTGCGCGTCATAGGAGCGCGTGCCCTTGAAGAGCAGGTGCTCGATGAAATGGGAGACACCCGCCTTCGCGTCAGGCTCGTCTCGCGCACCGGCCCCGATCCAGAAGCCGAGCGAGACCGAGCGGACGCTGGTCAGCCGCTCGGTGATCAGCCGCTCGCCCGAGTCGAGCTCGGAGAGGACGTATTCCTGCACGGTCGGACGATCGTAGCCCGCCGCGTCCGCTGGCCGCCCTCAGCTCGAGGCCGTGGCGGCAGCGGGCTCTTCCTCCGGCACGGTCGCGCCGCGGAAGAAGACGAATGCCACGACCGCTCCGACGGCGGCGATTACGACCAGGGCGGCGAAGGCCCGGTGGTAGCCGGACGTGTACGCCTCCGGCGTGAAGTTGCCCGCCTTGGCCTGCGAGACGAAGATCGTCGACGTGACCGCGACCCCGACTGCGCCGCCGATCTGCTGAGTGGTGTTCAGCAACCCCGACACGAGCCCGGCCTGCTCGGCGGGCACGCCGATGAATCCCGCAATCGTGACGGGCACGAACGCAAAGGCGATCGCGAATGCGACGACCAGGTAGATGGGGAGCAGATCCGGCCAGTAGTGGCCGTGCACGGGGACTCGGGTGTAGCCGAGCATCGCGAGGGCGAGCACCGCCAACCCGGTGGTCATCACCAGTCTCGGCCCGACCTTCGTCACGAGCGACTGCGCGACCCCCGCCCAGATCACCGTCGTCGCCGCGGTCGCGAGGAACGTGAGGCCGGTCTTCAGCGCCGACCAGCCGAGGATCTGCTGGACGTACAGGGTCAGCACGAAGAAGTTCGCGTAGAGCGCCGCGCCCATCAGGAACCCGACGATGTGCGCGCCGGTCAGCGTGCGGATGCGAAAGACCCCGAACGGCACGAGCGGAGCGCTCGAACGCAACTCCACCACCACGAAGACGGCGAGGAGGGCCACCGAGGCGATCAGGAGGCCGATCGTCCGCCCGGTCGCCCAGCCGACGTCCGGCGCCTTCGAGATCGCGTAGACGAGCAGCGCGAGGCCGCCGGTCACGGTCACGGCGCCTGCGACGTCGAACCGGCGATGTCCGAGATCAGCGCGGCTCTCGGGGACGATGGGCCGCGTGAGCAGGAACACGACCACGCCGACGGGCACGTTGACGAAGAAGATCCACTCCCAGCCGAGGTACTTCGTCAGGATCCCGCCGAGGAGGACGCCCACGGCCGCACCCGAGCCGCCCAGGGCTCCCCAGATCCCGAGCGCCTTGTTCCGCTCCGCACCCTCCTCGAACGTCGTCGTCACGATCGAGAGCGCCGCCGGGGAGATGATCGCGGCGCCTACCCCCTGCACGGCACGGGCGCCGATCAGGACGCCCGCGCTGGATGCCAGGCCGCACGCCAGCGACGCCAGTGTGAAGATCGTCAGGCCGAGCACGAAGATGCGCCGCCGCCCGAGCAGGTCGGCCATCCGGCCGCCGAGCAGGAGGAAGCCGCCGAAGGTGATCGCGTACGCAGTGATGACCCACTGGACCGTCGCCTCGGCGATGTCGAGGTCGCGCTGGATCGACGGGATCGCGACGTTCACGATCGCGACATCGAGGATCGTCATGAAGAACGCCGCACCGACGACGGCGAGGACGACCCACTTGTTGCGGGGCGATCCGCTCATGAGCTCAAATCAATGCGCGCGACCACGTGCGTAATCCGCAGCCTAGCCTTCGTCGCGTCCGGCTCGTCGAGCGCGATCGGAGCCGCACCGGCGCAGTCCTACGCCGTGCGCGGCTCCGTTCGTTCCGAACTAGCTCCGCTCGCGCTCGCGGTCGCGCCGCGGGCCGCCCCGCCCACCACGGCCGCGGTCACCGCGGGGCCGCTCCTCCTCACGCGGGCGAGGCGGCGCGTCCTTGGCGCGCTCGATCAGCTCCTCGGGCTGGACGAGCGAGCCGTTCTCGTGCTTGGCGATCAGCTTCAGGCCGATCCGGCCGCGGGCCTTGTCGACCTCCTGGACGACCACGTCGAGCACGTCGCCGCGCGCGATCACGTCCTCGATGTGCCCGACCCGGCCCGGGCCGACGTTGGAGACGTGGAGCAGGCCGTCGGTGCCCTTCTTCAACTCGACGAAGGCGCCGAACTGCGTGGTCTTCACCACCTTTCCGGTGTAGGTGTCGCCGACCTCGGGCTCCTTCGTGATCGCCTCGATCGCGGCGATCGCCGCGTTCGCCTTCGCACCCTCGGTCGCGTAGATCAGGATCGTCCCGTCCTCCTCGATGTCGATCTGGACGTCGTGCTCGGTCTCGAGCGCGCGGATCGTCTCGCCGCCCTTGCCGATCACCATCCCGATCTTCTCCGGGTCGATCCTCACCGTCGAGATCCGCGGCGCGTTCTCCGCGAGCTCGGTGCGGGCCTCCGAGATCGTCTCGCCCATTCTGTCGAGGATGAACTCACGAGCCTGTTTCGCCTGGGCGAGCGCCTGCCGCATGATCTCCTGCGTGACGCCGGTGATCTTGATGTCCATCTGCAGCGCCGTCACGCCCTCACGCGTGCCGGCGACCTTGAAGTCCATATCGCCGAGATGGTCCTCCGCTCCCTGGATATCGGTCAGGATCACGTAGTCGTCGCCCTCCTTGACGAGGCCCATCGCGATCCCCGAGACCGGGGCCTTGATCGGCACGCCGGCGTCCATCAGGGCGAGCGTGGAGCCGCATACCGAGCCCATCGAGGACGAGCCGTTCGACTCCAGGGTCTCAGAAACGATCCTGATGGTGTAGGGAAATGACTCTGCGTCGGGGATCATCGGCTCGAGCGCTCTTTGCGCGAGCGCCCCGTGGCCGATGTCACGGCGCTTCGGGCCGCGCATGAAGCCGGTCTCCCCGACCGAGTAGGGCGGGAAGTTGTAGTGGTGCATGTACCGGCGGTCGGTCTCCAGCGAGAGATCGTCGATCCGCTGCCCCTCCTTGGCGGTGCCCAGCGTGAGCAGGCTCATGATCTGCGTCTGCCCGCGCGTGAAGAGCGCCGAGCCGTGGGTGCGCGGCGAGACGCCGACCTCGGTCTCGATCGGGCGGATCTCCTCGGTGCTGCGGCCGTCGGGGCGCCGCTTCTCGACCGCGATCTTCTTGCGGACGAGGTCCTTGTAGATCGCCTCGCCGGCACGCTTGACGAACTGCTTCGTCAGCGTGTCCTTGACGACCGGCTCGCCCTCCACGACGGCAGGGCCGACAGGAAACGGAAGGTCGACGGTCTCGACGATCCGCTCGAAGAGCAGGTTCCGCTTCGCGGACTTGAGCTCCTTCGAGTCCTGCTCGGCGTCGGTCAGCGCGCGGAGCTCGGGCTCGAACTGCTCCAGCACCGGGCCCTCGACCGCCTCGAGCCGGAGGCTCTCGAGCAGCATGCTCAGGCTCTGGCGCACCTGCACCTGGCGCTGGATGTCCTCCTCCGTGGACCCCATCGTCAGCTCGGGGCAGAGCTCGGCGAAGATCTCCTCGGCCGCCGCCGAGGCCTCCCGGAGGCCCTCCTGCCGGATCCGCTCGCGGATCCGCTGCCCGTGCGAGGCCTCGATCTCGGCGGTCAGCGACGTGTCGAGCCACTTCGGCTTCCCGACCCGGCCCGCGAGCTCCTCCTGGACCTCACAGAGCTTCTTGATCTCGTCATGCGCGCGCGCGAGCGCCTCGAGCAGCTTGTCCTCGGGGATCTCGCCGGCGCCGGCCTCGACCATCGTCAGCCCTTCCTTCGTGCCGACGACGACCAGGTCGAGCGTGCTCTCGTCCTCGAGCTCGGACAGCGTCGGGTTGACGACCAGCCGACCGTCGATCATGCCCATCCGTACCGCCCCGACCGGCCCGGCGAAGGGCAGTGGGGAGATCATCAGCGCCGCGGATGCGCCGTTGATGCAGAGGATGTCGTGCGGGGTGACCAGGTCCGCCGAGAGGACGGTGCAGATCACCTGCACCTCGTTGCGGAAGCCCTTCGGCCAGAGCGGCCGGATCGGCCGGTCGATCATCCGCGCGGTCAGGATCGCGCGCTCCGTGGGCCGCCCCTCGCGCTTGAAGAAGCCGCCCGGGATCTTCCCGGCGGCATACATACGCTCCTCGACGTCGACCGTCAGCGGGAAGAAGTCCGCGCCTTCGCGCGTCTCCATCCGGCCCTGTGCCGTCGCGAGCACGATCGTCTCGCCCGAGCGGACGACGACCGCGCCGTCGGCCTGCTTGGCGAGCTTGCCTGTCTCGAAGGAGATCTCCTCGTCACCGATCGTGACGGAGACCTGCTCGTTGCCCAAGGCAACACTCATGTCTATTCCTCCACTCTGCCTAGTGGAGAGTGGGAGTTTGAGTCAGCGCCCGCGCCCCGCGGCCGGCGCTCGCTCAAACTTCCACTCTCCGATGTGCGCTTGGCCTCGTTATCTCCTCAGGCCGAGCTCCTTGATCAGGGCGCGATAGCCCTCGAGGTTCTTCCGCTGGAGGTAGTCCAGCAGCCGCCGGCGGCGGCCGACGAGCTTGAGCAGGCCCCGGCGCGAGTAGTGATCCTTCGCGTGGGTCCGCAGGTGCTCGGTGAGCTCGTTGATCCGGGTCGTGAGGAGGGCGATCTGCACCTCCGGGGAGCCGGTGTCGCCCCCATGCCGGCCGTGCTTGCCGACGATCTCCAGCTTCGCTTCCTTGGTGAGACTCATAACACCTCCAGGTAGACGTCTCCGCGATCCCCGCACGCCGTGGGAAGCGCCACGCGCGGCCGAGATCGCGGTCGGCGTCTAGGGTAGCAAGGATGCTCGGAGCAGCCGTGGCGGCGGGCCATCCCGCGACCGCGCGGGCGGGCGCCGAGATCCTCGAAGGCGGTGGGTCGGCAGCAGACGCGGCCGTCGCCGCGTGCCTCGCCTCCTGCGTCGCCGAGACGGTGATGACCGGCTTCCTCGGCGGCGGGCACGCGATCTACTGGGACGCCGGTTCGGGGCGGGCGCGGAACCTGGACTGCTTCTGCGCGGTTCCGAGCGGAGCCGCCGGAGAACTGCTCGAGCTCGACGTGCCGTTCGGCGAGGAGCTCGTCCACTACGCCGTCGGGCCTGCCTCGTGCGCGGTTCCAGGCATTCCGGCCGGGCTGGACGCGCTCTGGCGCGAGTACGGGCGCCTGCCGTGGATCGACGTGTGCGCGCCGGCGCTTCGGCTCGCGCGCGAGGGCGTGCCGATGCCGCCGGCCCATGTGGCGTGCCTGCAGATGCTCGAGCCGGTGATGACCATGCGCGAGGGCGCGCGTATCTACTCCCCGGCGGGGCGGCTGCTCGAGGCCGGTGAGCGGCTGGAGCAGCCCGGTCTCGTCCGCGCGCTCGAGCTCGTCGCCACGGAGGGAGCACGGAGCGCCTACGAGGGCACGATCGCGGAGGCGCTGCTCGGACTGATGGACGAGCGCCACGGCGTCGTCACCCGTGCCGACCTGGCGGCCTATGAGGCGGTGTGGCTCGATCCGGCCGAGCTGCCCTATGCCGGCACGCGCTTCCTCACCCGCGCAGGCCTTGCCCCGATCGGCCCGGCGCTCCGGCGGCTGCCCGTCCTACGCGTGCTCGGCGAGCCGGAACGAACACTGGCGCTTCTCGACGCCGTCGACGGCGAGGCGAGCGGGTGGGGCGCTCACACGACGAACCTCGTCGCGGTCGACGGCGAGGGCAGCGTCGGCGTGCTGACGACGAGCCTCGGTCTCGGATCGGGCGACTGGCTCCCCGGCCTCGACCTCCACCTGAACAGCATGCTCGGCGAGGTCGATCTGATCGTCGCGCCGCTCGAGCCCCGTGCGCGGATGGAGAGCATGATGTCGCCGAGCCTCGCGCTCGCTCGGGAGGGCCCTGTCTTGGCGATCGGCTCGGCCGGCGGGACACGCCTACGGACGGCGCTCGTGACCGTTGCCGCGGCGATCCTAGACGAGCAGCTCGAGCCGCAGGCCGCGGTCGACCGGCCGCGTATCCACCGGGCCGCCGACGTCGTCAACGCCGAGCCCGGGGTCGACGAGTCGGCGCTCGTCGAGCTCGAGTCGCGCGGCCTGACGGTCAGGCGCTGGCGCGCACGCCACCACTACTTCGGCGGCGTCAGTCTCGTCGCGAGCGAGGGCCCCGCGGCCGACTCGAGACGGAGCGGCGCCGCGATCCAAGCGACATAGCGGCACCGTGCGCAGCCCGGGTCGCGCCGGAACTCTAGCCCGGCCGCTCGGCGTGCTCCGTCTCCTCCACGTCGCGCGCGATCTGGTCGATCAGCTCATGCTCGCTCGCGAACGCACGCTCGTCGCGCAGACGCCGCCAGAGCTCGACGATCAGCCGCCGTCCGTAGAGGTCGCCGGCGAACCCGAGCAGGAACGCCTCGACGCGCAGCTCCTCGCCGCCGTAGTGCGGGTTCATCCCGATCGAGATCGCAGCCCGATGGCCGCCGGCGAACCCGGCGTAGATCCCATGTGCGGGCACGAGGAGCTCGGGGTCGACCGAGAGGTTCGCCGTCGGGAAGCCGAGCGTGCCACCGCGTGCGTCGCCTTCGACGACCAGGCCCTCGACCTCGGCTGGCCGGCCGAGGAGGCGCGGGGCGCGGTCGACCTCGCCTGCATGCAGAAGGCGGCGGATCTCGGACGAGGAGACGCCCTCGAGCAGCGGCACCGCCCGCACGTCGAAGCCGAGACGCTCGAGCAGCTCGAGATCGCCGCCACGCTTGTGGCCGAACCGGAAGTCCGCGCCGGCGACGACGACTCGTGTTCCGGTCGCCTCCAGGTAGCGCTGTGCAAAATCCTCCGGCTCGACGCGCTGGAACTCGAGCGAGAACTCGAGGACGAGCGTCTCCTCGACGCCGAGGTCGGCGAGCAGCTCCAGCCGCCGCTCGAGCGTCGTCAGCAGCTCGACGCCGTAGCCCATCACCCGCCGGGGGTGCGGGTGGAACGTGATCACGGTCGCCGTGTACCCGCCCGCCAGCGTCTCCTCGATCACGCGTCGGTGCCCGAGGTGGACGCCGTCGAACGTCCCTAGGGCGACGGCTCGATCGTGCCGCTCCAGCTCCTCGACCGCGTGCACAACCTTCAGACCGGCATCACCACCTGGCCGACGGCGACGAGCTCGCCCTCGCAGAGTGTCCGCACCTCAGCCTGGGCTCGCCGGCGCCCGGCCCGGATCGCCGCCGCTTCGTCGGCTTCGACCTCGACCGCCGGCAGCCACGGCAGCATCCCTGCCGGCGGCACGATCTGCTCCTCGTCGGCGTCCTCGACCGAGAACGGTCCGACCTCCGTCCGCCGGAGTGCCCGGCAGTGACCGCCCAGGGCATCGGCGATCGCCCGCACGTACGTCCCGCTCGAGACCCGCGCGTCGAGCCGGACGACGCCGTCCCTATACGCGATGACGTCGAGCACTTCCACCCGCGAACGGCGAAGGGGCATCTCCGGGGTCTCCCCGCGCCGGTGCAGGCGGTAGGCGCGCTCGCCGCCGATCTTGACCGCGGACGCGGCCGGGATCGGCAGTTCCACTTCGCCGCGGAGGTCCGCGAGCCGATACTCCAGCTCGCCCGGGCAGGGCGGGTCGTGCTCCGCAACGACCTTGCCTTCGGTGTCGCCCGTCGAGGTGCGTGCGGTCAGGTCGACATCCGCCAGGTAACGCTTGTCGAGACCGACGAGCCATGGTGCCAGCCTAGTTGCCGCGCCGGACAACACGAGCAGCAGCCCGGTCGCAAACGGGTCCAGCGTCCCGGCGTGCCCGGTCCGCGCCCCGGTGCGCCGGCGGATGCGCGCGATCACCTCGAAGGACGATGGACCGGCCGCCTTGTCGACCAGGATCAACCCCGCCGGCTTAAGCCCTCGTGGAGGCATGCGCGAACTCGCCCCGCACGAACTCGATGATCTCCTCGACCGACTCGTCGCTCGAGAACCCGGCAGCCCGCTTGTGTCCGCCACCGTTCCGGCGGCGGGCGATCGCGGAGACGTCGAAGGCGTCGCTCGCCGAGCGCATCGAGACGCGCCGGAGGAGGCCGTCCGGGACGGGCGGCTCACGGACGGTCATGGCAAGCTCGACGCCCTTCACCGCGCGCAGCTCGTCGATCACGCCTTCCGCGTACTCCTCCCCGACGCCGAGCTCATCGAAGTCGGCGCGCAGCAGGTAGGTCGCGATCATCCGGCCGTCCTCGTAAAGACGAGCCCGCTCGAGTGCCTTCCCCTTCAGCTTCTGACGGGCGAAGGGGACGGCCTCGTAGATCCGCCGGAAAATCTCCTGCGGCTCGACGCCGTGCTCCATCAGCTCGATCGCGAGCTCGTGGGCCTTCTGCGTCGTGTTCGCGTACTGGAAGCGGCCCGTGTCGGTGTCGACCGCGATGTAGATCGCCTGGGCGATCTCCGGCGTCAGCGTAACGTCGAGCTCGCGCAGGAGGTCGCGGACGATCTCCCCGGTCGAGGACGCGTCGGGGACGACCAGGTTGATCGTCCCGAAGCGCGTGTTGTCGTGATGATGGTCGACGTCCACGACGAGCGACGCGGCTGCGAGCACCTCGGGTGGGATGCGCGTCCGGGGCGCGGTTGCGCTGTCGAGCGCGAGGACGACGCGGTCGGTCGCGTCCTCCGGCAGCTCGCGCCGGAGATTCTCGAGCGCCATGAACTCGTAGTCGGGCGGCAGTGCCATCTCCCCGCCGACGTACATCACGCAGTCCTTGCCGAGCGAGTCGAGCGCGAGCTTCATCGCGAGGATCGAGCCGAGCCCATCGCCGTCCGGGTTCTCGTGGGTGACGAGCAGGAAGTGGTGGTTCGAGCGGATCGCGTCCGCGACCGCGGTCAGGTCACTCGTCATGAGCCCGCTCCGGCGCCGGCAAAGCCGGCACCTGCGCTCCTTGAGAGCCTCCGTCGAGCCTACGGCTCTGAGCCCGCTCCGGCGCCGGCAAAGCCGGCACCTGCGCTCCTTGAGAGCCTCCGTCGAGCCTACGGCTCATTGACGAGCTCGTCGATCACCTTGCTCTTGCGCCCCCCAGCCTCGACGCTCGGATCGTATTCGAAGACAAGGGTCGGGGTCCGCTTCATTCTCAGCTCCCGGGCGAGCCGCGCCTGGAGGACGCCGTGCGCGGCCGCGAGCCCCGCAAGCGTCTGCTCTCGCTTGCGCACTGAGCCGAGCACGCTGATGTAGACCCGCGCGAGGCTCAGGTCGGCGGAGGTCTCGACCCCGGTCACCGTCACGAACCCGATCCGCGGATCCTTCAGCTCCGGCAGCGCCTCCGACACGACCTGGCGCACGGACTCGTTCACCCTGCGCATGCGGCCGCTCATCGTCTGAGCCTACCCCGCGGGTAGCGAGGGTGATACCTCAGGCATGAGGTCGAGGTCGGCTGCCAAGCCGGACGCGACGCCCAATCGGTCGCGTTGTCGATCTCGCCGGCGGCCGCCGTCAGTTCCCGCGCAGCTCGCGCGGGCGGAACGACAACCGACAGCAGGGCTAGTCCGCCAGCGAGACGATCCTCCGCTCGATCCGCGCAACCACCCACTCCTGGCCGTGCAGCCAGCGATCGGCGGCGTCGAGCAGCTCGTGCAGCTCGCCCATCTCCCGCGCCGCGCAGGAGAGCACGATTCGCGAGCGCTGCCAGAGGTCGTGGTAGTCGACCTCGGCGACCGCCGCCCCGAAGCGCTGCTGCAGCTGCGTCTTTGCCGACTTGACGTAGCGCCGCTTCCCCTTGAGCGACCCCGCGTCGGGAAAGTGCAGCTCGACGGAGAGAATGCCGACGTAGCCGGCGCCCACGAGGCTCAGCCCGCGGCGACGAGCGCGCGGCGCGCGACCGGTGCGAGCCGGCGGCTCTGCGCCGTGGCCTCGCGCAGGCGGTCGGCCGCTTCAGCGCTCGCCACTCCGGGCTCCAGGCGCCATTGCCAGTTGCGCCCGCCGAATGTGCCCGGTTCGTTCATGCGCGCCTCTCCGCTGAGCTCGAGCACGTCCTGCATCGGCAGGATTGCGACCCGCGCGGGCGACGAGAGCGCGAGACGGATGAGCCCCCAGACGAGGTCGTCGTCCTCGATCCCGGCACGGGCCAGGTCGGCATACGCGAGCGCGAGCTCGCGCTCCGACGTGCCCGAGACCCACTGCGCGAGCGTCGGATGGTCGTGCGTCCCGGTGTAGACGACCGCCTCCTCCGGATGCTTGGCAACGGCGTGTCGGCGGCGGTGGCGTCTGACGAAGCCGCGCCCGACGATCCGCATCCCGAACAGCCCGAGCTCACGACGCAGCCGGTCGACCGCAGGTGTGATCAGCCCGAGATCCTCGGCGATCACAGGCAGGTGTCCAAGCTCCGCCTCGACCGCCCGGAAGAGCGCCGCGCCGGCCGCGCGGTGCCAGCACCCCTTGCGCGGGTCGGTCTCGCCCGCCGGAATCGCCCAGTAGGCAACGAAGCCCCGGAAGTGATCGACGCGGGCGACGTCGACGAGCTCAAGCGTCCGCCGGAACCGCTCCACCCACCATCGGTACCCCTGCCGGCGCATCTCCGTCCAGTTGTAGACCGGCTGACCCCAGAGCTGGCCCTCGGGATGGGACACGTCCGGGGCGGCGCCGGCGACGAGCCCTTCGGCGAAGAGCTCCGAGTGGGCGACCACGTCGGCGCTCTCCTCGGCGACATAGATCGGGATATCGCCGATCAGGTGCACGCCGCGCCCGGCGGCGTACCGGCGGAGCGCCTGCCACTCGCGCTCGAAACGCACCTGGTCCGCGGTCGCGGCGGGTCCCGCGTACCGCTCCCAGTCGTCGGTCCAGTAGGCGTTGCGCCGGCGGAATCTGCGGAGCTCGGCGCGCGTCACCGGGGCGTCAGGATCGGCCAGAAGGCCCCGCCAGGTCGCGAACGCGGACGAGGACGTGTAAGGCGAGCCGAACGAGTCCGGCGGGTTCAGCGGCAGCATCTGCCACCAGCTCTGGCCGGCGGCCGCGAGCCAGTCGACGAACTCGTAGGCGGCCGGGCCCAGTCGCCCCCCGGGCAAGGAGGTCACGTGGAGCAGCACGCCGCTCGATCGGCGCTCCAGCAAAGCCTCTCCGGTCAGCATCTTCGCGGTCGTCACTCTAGAGAGCCGGTCTGACCCCACAGCTCGTCTCCTGCTCGGCCCGAGCCTAACCGACTCCACGGATTCAGCGTCTACGTGGTGGCAGCGGGGGCAGGGGCCGGCGCCGGCTTGCTCAGGTCGGTGCGCTCGACCTCGCGGATCTCGTAGACCTCGAGCACGTCGCCTTCCTTCACGTCGTTGAAGCCCTCGAGCAGGATGCCGCACTCGAAGCCCTCCTGCACCTCACGGACGTCGTCCTTGAACCGCTTCAACTGGGCGATCGTGGTCTCGATCACTACGGTGCCGTCGCGTACGACGCGCACGCGCGCGCCGCGCCGGACGACGCCCTGCGTGACGTACGAGCCGGCGATCGTACCGAGCCGGGAAACGCGGAAGAGCGCGCGCACCTCGACCTCCCCGATCGTCTCCTCGTGGGTGACCGGCGCGAGCATGCCGACGAGCGCCTGCTCGATCTCCTCGGTGAGCTGGTAGATGACGCGATAGGTGCGAATCTCGACGCCCTCGCGCTCGGCGAGCTGGCGCGCCTCGGCATTCGGG
>JBKOVL010000286.1:0-5499 GCA_046723895.1 Actinomycetota bacterium
GCTCCAGCCGCCCTGCTCCACCGCGGTCAGGGTGACGCTGCCGGTCGTGGAGCTCGTCGTGTAGTAGCACTGCTGGCTTCCGGCACCACAGGTGATCTGACCGCCGTCGCTCGTCACCTGGCCGCCGCCGATCACCTGGACGGTGATCGTCGTCGTCGCGAGCGTGCGGGCGGACGCCCCTCCCACCGCCCCGACCGCGATCAGGCAGACGACGACTGCGAGCGTACGAACTGCGATGTGCCGCGGCATTGCGTCGGACAGAGTATGCGCAGAACGGCTGAACAACGCCGCCCCAGTTCAGCAGGAAGAAGTAGCCTCCCTCATAGATCTAAGGCCTGAGCTCGCCCAAAAGGGGGATCTTTCCGTCCCCAAGACCGTAGGCTCGTGACATCTCGCGCAGCCAAATCCGCTGAAACCTCCGCCAACATTGCCTTCAAGCCTTTCCGCCCGGCCACCGATGGCCCAGTCAACGACGACCAGGAAACGGAGGCGTGCAACCGGATGATTCGCGTGCTGATCTGCGACGACTCGGCGGAGGCTCGCAAGATGCTGCGCACGATGCTCGGCGACGGTGAGTTCGAGATCGTCGGCGAGGCCGCCGACGGCGGCGAGGCGATCGCGCTCGGCGTCGACCTCGAGCCGGACGTCGTCCTGATGGACGTCGCGATGCCGGTGGTCGACGGGGTCGAGGCGACCGCGCGCATCCGCGAGCTCCTGCCGGGAACCCGGATCGTCGCGCTCGCCGGCTCGGACGATCTCGAGGTGGTCGAACGCATGCTCGACGCCGGCGCGAGCGCGTACTGCGTCAAGGGCGCGCCGCTGTGGGAGCTCGAGCGCGCGATCGCCGGCGCAGGCGAGCCACTCGTCCGCCTCGCCCACTCCCTCGGCCGCGCCCTACCGGGCGGGATCGGCCAGCTGCTCGCCCGTGAGCTGGTCGAGCTGACAGGCGCGCTGTGCGCCGCCGCGTACCTGACCTCCTCGGAGGCCGGGCTCTCGCTTGCGGGAATGGCCGGCGCCCCGACCCGCGACCGCCTCACCAGCGCGCCGGGCGTCGCCGTGCGAGCGTTCACCGAGACCGCCGCCGCGACGGCCGACGCACACGAGCTTGCCGAGCTCTACCGGCTCGGCGTCCCCAGCGGGCAGGCGCTGGCCGTTCCCCTGGTGGCTGACGGGACCCGCCTTGGCGCGCTGCTCGTCGCGATGCCTGCGAGCGTCCAGCTCGAGCTCGACGAGCAGCTCGTCGGTGCGGTCGCCGACCTGGCCGCGGCTTCGCTCGCCCAGGAACGACGCCTCGCGCTGACGTTCGCGGAAGCGCGTCGCGACGCCCTCACAGGCCTCCTCAACCGCCGCGCCTTCGACGAGCATCTCGAGCGGATGCTCGCCGAAGCGGGCGAGACCCCCGTGGCCGTCACCTTGCTGGACATCGACGGCTTCAAGGCCGTGAACGACACCGGCGGCCACGCCGCGGGCGACGAGGTGCTCGCGACGCTGGCGCGCATCTTCATGCGGACTGTCCGTGCGAACGAGCACGTCTTCCGGATCGGCGGCGACGAGTTCGCCGTCGTCATCGTGGGCGCGACGGAAGCGGGCGTGCGCGCGGGCGAGCGTATCCTGCGGGCCACTCGGCTCCAACGCCGGGGGCGAAGCCTGCCAACCCTCTCCGGTGGGGTTGCCCATTCGGCCGGGACCGAGTCGAAGCAGGAACTGCTCGCCCGCGCGGACGCCGCGCTCTACACCTCGAAGGAGGCCGGGGGCGACCGCATCACCGCGGCCGGCATCGTCACGGCGGCCAGGCGGCGCTCGCACGTCGAGAACGGCCGCCCCGCCGAGTCGGCCCCCGTCCCGGGCACACGGCCGCTCCGGATTCTGCTGGTCGACGACGACCCGGGGCTGCTCGTGCTCCTGCGGACGACCTTCGAGATCATCGACATCGAGGTCGAGGAGGCGCGCAGCGTGGCCGAGGCGCAGGGCCGCATCGCCTCGAACCGGCCGGACGTGATCGTCCTGGACGTGGCGATGCCCGTCGTCGACGGCCTGTTCTTCTGCCGCGGGCTGAAGTCGAACTCGCAGACGCGCGAGATCCCGGTGGTCGTCCTCTCCGGCAGCGGCGGCAACGAGGAGGAGGCGAAGCGCGCAGGCGCGGAGGCGTTCCTGCAGAAGCCGTTCAGCCCGCTCGACCTGCTCGCCCTCGTCGAGCAGCTCGCCGGCGGCCTCTTCGAGGGCCCGTTCACGCTGATGACGGACGAGCGGCCCGAGGAGCAGATCCTGCTCTACGCCCGCGACCTGCGCCGGCTGCTCGAGCTCGAGCGCGGCCAGCGGCACCTGCTGAAGAAGGCGTACGAGGAGACGATCGGTGCGTTCGCCGGCGCGCTCGAGGCGAAGGACTTCGGCACCGGCGCGCACTCGAAGCGCGTCGTCCGCTACGCAACCGAGCTCACCCGCGAGCTCGAGTCCGGGCTGCTCGAGGACCCGAGCCTCCAGTACGGCTTCCTGCTCCACGACGTCGGCAAGATCGGGATCCCCGACTCGATCCTGCAGAAGCCGGGATCGCTGACGCGGGACGAGCGGCGACTGATGCGGACGCATACGACCCTCGGCGCGCAACTCCTTGCCGAGGTGCCTCTGCTCGAGGGCGAGGGGCTCGATGTGATCCGCTCGCACCACGAGCGCTGGGACGGCAGCGGGTATCCCGATCTGCGCGGGAACGACGAGATTCCGCTCGGCGGCCGGCTCTTCGCGGTCGCCGACGCGCTCGACGCGATGACGAGCGACCGGCCCTACCGAGACGCCCGCCCCTGGCAGGCGGCGGTCAACGAGATCGTCGTCCAGTCCGGCCGGCAGTTCGATCCGGAGGTCGTCCAGGCATTCCGCAGCGCCGAGCCGAGGCTCCGCCGGATTCACAGGGAGCTCATCGCCGCCTGATCGGCCCGGCTCATGACGCCGGCGACCAGGCGTGCCCTCAGTGCGCGTGGCCGTGCTCGTGGCCCACGGGCCTGTTCATCATCCGGAGCATCGCGAGCCCCCCGCCCCGCCTGAAGTAGCGCCACACGAGCACCGCGGCGAGCGTGAGAAAGACGATGTTCAGGTAGGTCGTGTAGTCCCAGCTCACGCTCGCCTCGGTCACCTTCGCGTTGCGGGTCGTGGGCTCGATTCCGATCGCCTCGAAGAGGAGCTCCACGCCGAGCCCGGCGAGGGCCATCGACACGTAGAAGGAGACGAGCAGGAACGCGGCCATCCGCAGGCCGTAGTACTTCCGGTAGATGTTCAGGATCGGCAGGATGATCAGGTCGCCGAAGATGAAGGCGAGGACGCCGCCGAAGCTGATTCCCCCGTTCCAGAGCACCGCTGCGAGCGGCACGTTCCCGACCGAGCAGACGAAGCTCAGCATCGCGACAATCGGCCCGATCATCGGCCCCCAGAACTTCGCCGCGCTCGGATGGTCGGTGAGGAAGAGCGACTGCCAGAACGAGTCCGGCACCCAGGCCGCGAGCGCGCCGGTGACGAGCAGCCCGACCGCGATGTCGCGCCAGATCGCCGCCCAGTCCGCCACGAAGTAGTCGGCGGTCGCGGTGAAACCCTGCGGCGTGCGCAGTCGCCGCCACCACGTGCCGGTGCCGCCGGCGGACATGTCCATCTCCGCGTGGCCCTCCATCGAGCCGAGGAGCCCCTTGTTCGCCTGCCCCCGCGCCTGCTCGACCCAGCGGCGCTTCAGGAACGCGCGGAAGATGAGCGCGAGCAGGACGATCATCAGCGGCCCCCCGACGAGCTCGCCGAGGACGAACTCCCACCCGAGCAGGAGCGCGATCAGGATCGCGAGCTCGGCGACGAGGTTCGTCGAGGCGATCTCGAACGCCATCGCGGCGGTGAAGTCGGCGCCGCGGCGGAAGAGCGAGCGGGCGAGCGCGACGGCCGCGTAGGAGCAGGACGACGAGGCCGCGCCGAGCAGAGTCGCCTTTGCGAGGGTGCGACGCGAGTCGTCCGGCAGGAGGCGCTGCATCTCCCTCTTCGAGACGACCGCCTGCACGACCGCCGAGAGCGAAAAACCGAGAATCAGCGCCCAGAGGATCGCCCAGAGCATCCCGAACGAGAACGACAGCGCGTCGACGATCTCGGCGCCGAACTCGACGGCGACGATCACCGCGTCCGGGCGTACCTCCGAACCGCCGCGAGCAACTCCTGACCCTCGCTGCGGTGGAGGCGATCGACGACCGCGTCCTTGTTCGAGGCGTACCCACGAGTCACGCCGGGAGGATACCCCAGAGGGGTATCAGGCCGTACCTTCCTCGCCCTCTCGATCGTTGTTGGTGCGAGAGAGGACGGAGAAAGGGGTTCAGATGCTTGGTCTACTGATCGTGATCGCGCTCATCCTGCTGCTATTCGGCGTCGTCGGCGGGATCGCGATCTCGAAGTTCCTGTTCTTCCTCCTGCTGGTTGCGGGAGTGGTCTTCCTGATCGGGCTGTTCACGAGAGCGGCCTGACGATCGACCTCCGTCGAGGGCGCGCGCCGACCGGGCGCGCCCTCGACTACTGTCTGCCCGGCAACGCGACAAGGAGGTCGACATGCTGGGCGACAAGAACGCCGCAGCCACGCTCCCGGTCAAGGACATGGACGCGGCGCGCGACTTCTACGAGAACACGCTCGGGCTGACCCGGATCGAGAACGGGCCCGAGGACCCGGATGGGGTCCTGTACCGGAGCGGTGGCTCAGCGGTGCTCGTCTACCGGTCGAGCTACGCAGGGACAAACCAGGCGACGGCGGCGACCTGGGCGGTCGGCGACGACTTCGACTCGCTCGTCGAGGGCTTGAGGGGCAAGGGCGTCACCTTCGAGCGCTACGACGACCTGCCTGGGACGACCCGCGAAGGCGACGTGCACCTGATGGGCGACCTGAAGGCGGTCTGGTTCAAGGATCCAGACGGCAACATCCTCAACCTCGTCAATCAGAAGATGTGAAGTCCGCTCCGGATGGACCGGTGGGCGAAGTGGCTGCTCGACACTCGCTTCGGCGGCGACGAGGCGCAGCTGGTGCGCACGCTGGAGTTCCTCCGGCCGATCCGTGACCGCGTTCTCGCGAACGCGCGCATTCGCGCCGGCGACGTCGTCCTCGACGTCGGCGCGGGCGACGGCCTCATCGGCTTCGCCGCACTCGAGCTCGTCGGCGACCATGGGCGCGTGATCTTCAGCGACATATCCGACGACCTGCTCGACTGCTGCCGTGAGCTTGCTGCGGGTCATCCGGGAGCGGACTTCGTCCATGCATCCGCGGACGATCTCGCCCCGATTGCCAACGAGTCGATCGACGTCGTCGCGACGCGCTCGGTGCTCATCTAATTCGAGGACAAGGAGCGCGCCTTCGCGGAGTTCTTCCGCGTGCTTCGGCCCGGCGGCCGTCTCTCGATCTTCGAGCCGATCAACCGCTGGTACCACGACACGCGGCCCGAGCCCGAGTTCTTCGGCTATGGGGCTGTACCACTGGGAGAACGACCAGGAGGACTTCCT
>JBKOVL010000307.1:0-7968 GCA_046723895.1 Actinomycetota bacterium
GGCCTGCACCACGGCAACGACCGCACCCTTGGGTACCTGCGGATCGCCGCCGACGAGCACCCGCTCGCCGTCCAGATCTTCGGCTCCGAACCGGCGCTGATGGCCGAGGCCGCGCCGATGGTCGTCGAAGCAGGCGCTGACATCGTCGACGTCAACTTCGGCTGCCCGGTGAAGAAGGTGACAAAAACGGGCGCCGGTGCCACGCTGCTCGACGACCCGGAGCGCGCGTGCCGGATCGTCGGCGCAGTCGCGGGTGCGGTAGGCGTCCCGGTCTCCGTGAAGATGCGCCGCGGGCTCGAGGACGGCTCGCGCGCGTGCCTCCAGGTCGGCCCGAAGCTCGTCGAGGCCGGTGCGGCCACACTCACGCTCCATCCCCGCTCGGCTCGCCAGATGTACACCGGCATTGCCGACCACTCGCTGACCGGTGAGCTCGTCGCGCTCGTCGACGTGCCGGTCATCGCCTGCGGCGACGTCGCGTCGCGTGGGCAGGCGCAAAGCGTCCTCGCGACCACCGGCGCCGCCGCAGTGATGGTCGGCCGCGGCGCCCAGGGCAACCCATGGGTTCTGCGCGAGATCCTCGGCAAGGACGGCGAGCCGAGCCGCGACGAGGTCGTCGCCGAGCTCGTCCTCTTCATCCGCGAGGCAGTCCGCGAGCTCGGCGAGCGCCGCGCGTCGGGGTTCCTGAAGAAGTTCTACGGCTGGTACCTCGGCCGGGGACGGTTCCCGCGCCCCTTCAAGCAGGAGCTGGTGGTGCTGGGGACGACCGACGAGGTGATCGAGCGGCTCTTCGCCGCCGCGCCCGGGGCGGCCGACGTGCTCGAGCGCCTCGAGGCCGACCAGCCCGAGGTCGACGACGCACTCCTCGAACTGCCTGTCTCGATCTACGGCGGGGGCTGAAGCCGAAGCCTCCCCACGCCCCGGAGCCGTCAGACGCGCCCACGCTCGAGCTGCCGCTCCCAGACGAGCCGAAGGCCCTGGAGCGTGAGCTCGGGATCGACCGCGGTGATCGTCGACGAGTACGGCGCGATCAGCTCGGCGAGGCCTCCCGTTGCAATCACCTGAGCCTCCGGCTCGCCGAGCTCCGCCCGGATCCGCTCGACGATCGCGTCCACCTGACCGGCAAACCCGTAGACGAGCCCCGACTGGAGGGCGGCGACGGTCGTTTGGCTGATCACGCGCTCGGGCGCCTCGAACGGCACCTTTGGCAGACGGGCGGCCCGCGCAAAGAGCGCGTCCATCGAGACCTCGATCCCGGGCGCCAGGACTCCGCCGGCGAACTCGCCGGCGGACGAGACCACGTCGAAGTTGGTCGAGGTACCGAAGTCGACGACGATGGCCGGCACGCCGTATCGCTCGCGCACGGCGACGGAGTTGGCGATCCGGTCGGGCCCGACCTCGCGGGGATCGTCGTAGCGAATCGCCATCCCGGTCGAGACCCCCGGGCCGAGCACGAGCACCTCCACACCGACCCAGCGCTCGGCAAACGCCTCGTACTCGTGGGCGAGCTGCGGCACCGAAGAGCAGAGCACGATCCCGTCGAGCGAGTCGAGGTCGACGAAGGCGCGCAGCATCACGGCGAGCTCATCGCCGGTGTGCGTGCGGTCGGTCCCGACCCGGAACTGCTCCGTCAGCCGGTCGCCCTCGAACAGCCCGAAGACCGTCTGGGTGTTCCCCACGTCGACGGCCAGGAGCATGGAGCGGCTCTACGCGTCGTCGTCCGGCGAGAGAGCCTCACCGATCCGCTCGGCGAGCGCCTCGGCGGTCAGGCGCGGCTCCTCGCCCTCGCCGCGAAGCTCCTCCACAGTGACATCGCTCGAGGTGTAGACCTCGGCGCGCGGGATCATGCGGGAGGGACGGTTCTTGTCCCACACCCAGACGTCCTCCATCTGCAGGTGGAAGAACGGGTAGTTCGGCTGAGGCTGGGGCCGCAGGTCGAGCGTGTTGCAGAGGTAGGTCGCGTCCTGCGTCAGCACGCAATAGCGAAACAGCGGGAAGACCGCCGTGTACTCCCTCTTCAGCTGGAGCTCGAGCTCTGCCTCGAACTCGTCGAGCTCGTCGATGTGCGACATCAGCCCGATTGTAACCCGGCGATGATCTCCGACAGCGGCCCGTGGCCGGGCACGACGAGGCGCGAATCCAGCTCGAATAGCGGTTCCAATGCGAACAACCGTTCGTGCAGGCGCGGGTGCGGCACCTGGAGGCCTGGCTCGGCGATCTCCTCGTCGCCGTAGAGAAGCAGGTCGAGGTCGATCGTCCTGGGTCCGAAGCGGGGGCCTTCGCGCGTCCTGCCGAGCCGCCGTTCGATCCCCAGCAGCCGTTCGAGTAGCTCGCGAGGCGAAAGCTCTGTGTCGAGTGCCGCAGCTGCGTTCAGGAAGGACGGCTGGTCCAGAAGACCGACCGGCTCGGTCTCACGCACGGTCGAGACGGCGACGACGGTCACGCCGGGCTCGGCAGCGAGCTGCTCGAGTGCCGCCCGCAGCATCGCCGAGCGGTCGCCGAGGTTCGCCCCCAGGCCGACGTGGGCCCGGGTCACCTGGAGCGTTCCGCCGTGGCCGCAGACCAATCGGCTGCGATGCCCGCCGGTCGCGGCTTGCGCACGCGCACTTTGACCGCCGCGACGGAAAACGACGTCAAGAGCGCGTCCGCCACGGCCGCGGCAAGGGTCTCGATCAGCGCGAACCGGGTCGAGTCGGAGACCTCTGCGACTTTGGCCGCGACGTCACGGTAGTCGATCGTCTCCTCGACCCGGTCGCCCGCCGGCTCGGGGACCTCGAGGGTGACGTCGTAGAGGAAGATCTGGCCCTCGCGCTGCTCGCTCTCGAGCACGCCGTGACGGCCGAGGACTTCGAGCCCGTGCAGCTCGACGATCACCTCAGCATCTCTGCGGCGACGGTCAGCGCTTCGACGGTCTCGCGGACGTCGTGGACGCGCAGGATCGACGCGCCGCGCTCGTAGGCCGCCACTGCCGCGCCGACGCTCGCCGCCGTCGTCCCGGTCGTCGCGTCCGGATCCCCGAGGAACCGGCCGAGCGAGCTCTTCCGCGAGAAGCCGACGACGACCGGACGCCCGAGCGCGAGCAGGACGTCGAGACGCCGGACGAGCTCGAAGTTCTGCTCGACCGTCTTCCCGAACCCGATTCCCGGGTCGAGGCAGATCCGCTGCTCGAGAACCCCCGCCGCGACGGCGACGCCGAGCCGCTCTTCGAGGAAGGCGGCGACCTCGGCAGCGACGTCCTCGTAGCGCGGATCGAGCTGCATCGTCCGCGGCTCGCCGCGCATGTGCATCAAGCAGAGGTACGCGTCCGAGTCCGCGACGACGCCGGCGAGCTCGGGATCGCCGCGGAGCGCGGTGACGTCGTTGACGAGCTCCGCCCCGAGGTCGAGGGCCCGGCGGGCCACCTCCGCCTTCGAGGTGTCGATCGAGACGGGCGCGCCATCGAGCTGTTCGAGCACCGGCACGACGCGGCGCAGCTCCTCCTCGAGCGACACGCCGTCGGAGCCCGGCCGCGTCGACTCTCCGCCGACGTCGACGATCGCCGCGCCCTCGGCCAGCATCCGCAGTGCGGAGGCGACCGCGTCCTCGGGCCGGAAGCTGACGCCGCCGTCCGAGAAGGAATCGGGGGTGACATTGACGACCCCCATCACGGATGGCCGCGGGAAGCGCTCTTCGATCGGCCTGCGCATCTCGACACGAAGTTTGCGCGGTCGCGGCATACCCGCGTGTAGGTTCCGCACGTGCGGATCGCCGAGAACCTGTCCGCAGGCACCAAGGACGTCCGGCTCGCGCTCGCGATGGCGCGCGAGGCGGCATCGAGCTCGGGCTTGGACCGGTGACTCTCGAGCGCTGCGAGCGCGCGATCGCACTCGGCCACGGGCAGAAGGACGCGGCCGCGCAATGGTTCGCCACCCGCCCCGACTCCGGCGATTGACCTGTGGCCGAAAGCGTGTTCTGATCCCGCTGTCCATCTGACTCGGAAGGAGCTCGCGTATGACTGAAGCAACTGCAGCGGCCCCGGCGGCGGGGGCCGTCGGGAAGCCCCGCGGGCCGTGGTTCGTCGCCCTGATCGGGCTGCTCACCCTCGGGATCTACGGGCTCTACTGGGACTACAAGACCGGAGAGGAGATCAAGACGTACTCCGGCGAGGGCCTCGGCGGGGTTCTCTGGCTCGTGATCGGGCTGGTCGCCGGGATCGTGATGATCTTCGTGGCGCCGTCCGAGGTCGGGAAGCTCTACACACGCGAGGGGCAGGAGCCGCCCGTGACCGGCGTGACGGGCTTCTGGATGTTCCTGCCGCTCGTCGGCTACTTCGTCTGGGTCATCAAGGTGCAGGGGGCGCTCAACCGCTTCTGGGCGAGCAAGGGCGCAACCGCCTAGCTCCTCTCTTCGTGAGATCGGGCGGGCGACCTTCCTCCGGGAAGCCGCCCGCCCTCCTTCCGTCAGGCCCGGAGCGTAGCTCTGCCCCGACGCCGCGTCGAGGAAGATCCCCGGGAACTTACGGCTTCGCGCCTTCGGGCGGCGGCGGCTGGGAGAGCGCGCCCGGGATCGGGAACGGCTTCGGCCGCGGCTGCGGTCGCTTCTCGCGCTCGTGCGAGGGCGGCTCGGCGGCGGGCGGTTCCTCCTCGCGGAAAACCTCGTCCGCGGGCTCGCCGGCGAGCAGCCGCTCGAACTGGTCCTTGTCGATCGTCTCGCGCTCGATCAGGATCGCCGAGAGCTGGTGCAGCTCATCCATGTGCTCGCGCAGCACCTGGTGCGCGCGGTCGTGGGCCTCCTCGATCACGCGGCGGATCTCGTCGTCGATCTCGCGAGCGACCTCTTCCGAGTAGTCGGGCTCGGCGCCCATCTCCCGGCCGAGGAAGGGCATGTCGTGATTCCGGCCGAGCACGCGCGGGCCGAGCTTCTCACTCATCCCGAAGCGCATGATCATCTGCTTGGCGGTCGAGGTCACCTTCTCGATGTCGTTTGCGGCTCCCGTCGTGACCTCCTGGAAGACGAGCTCCTCGGCGGCGCGCCCGCCGAGCATCGCCGCGAGCTGGTCCATCAGCGCGGACTTCGTGGTCAGGTAGCGGTCCTCGCGCGGAAGCGAGATCGTGTAACCGAGCGCCTGGCCGCGGCTGATGATCGAGATCTTGTGCACCTCGTCCGTGTGCTCGAGGTAGTGGCCGACGAGGGCGTGGCCCATCTCGTGGTAGGCCGTGATCTTCCGCTCCTCCTCGGAGAACAGCCGAGTGCGCTTCTCCGGGCCCGCGATCACGCGCATGATCCCTTCCTCGAGCTCCTCCTGCTCGACGACCTTCTTCCCCCGGCGGGCGGCGAGCAGCGCCGCCTCGTTGACGAGGTTCGCGAGGTCGGCGCCGGTGAAGCCCGGCGTGCCTGCGGCGAGTGTGTCGAGGTCGACCTCGGAGGCGAGCGGCTTGCCCTTTGCGTGCACCTCGAGGATCTTGCGGCGGCCGTTGCGGTCGGGCCGGTCGACGACGATCTGCCTGTCGAAGCGGCCGGGGCGCAGCAGCGCCGGATCGAGGATGTCGGGTCGGTTCGTGGCCGCGATCAGGATGATGTTGTCCTTCAGCTCGAACCCGTCCATCTCGACGAGGAGCTGGTTGAGGGTCTGCTCGCGCTCGTCGTGACCGCCGCCGAGGCCGGCGCCGCGGTGGCGGCCGACCGCGTCGATCTCGTCCATGAAGACGATGCAGGGCGCGGCCTGCTTGGCCTGCTCGAACAGGTCGCGCACGCGCGAGGCACCGACGCCGACGAACATCTCGACGAAGTCGGAGCCGGAGATCGAGAAGAACGGCACTCCCGCCTCGCCAGCAACCGCGCGCGCGAGCAGCGTCTTGCCGGTGCCGGGCGGCCCGTACAGGAGCACGCCCTTCGGGATCCGGGCTCCGAGCGCCTGGAACTTCTTCGGGTTCTCGAGGAACTCCTTGATCTCCTGGAGCTCCTCGACGGCCTCGTCGACGCCCGCGACGTCCTTGAAGCCGATCTTGGGCGAGTCGGGCGCCATGCGCTTGGCGCGGCTCTTGCCGAAGCTCATCACCTTCGAGCCGCCGCCCTGCACCTGGTTCATCAGGAAGATCCAGAACCCGAACAGGAGGACGAACGGGAGCAGCGAGGTGAGGATCGACCACCAGGGCGAGGAGCCGGTGCCCTTCGAGTCGAACGTGACGTTCTTCTTCTGGAGCAGGTTCTGGAAGGCGATCTGCGACTGGTCGCTCGGATAGTTGACCTTCCACTTCTTGTCCTCGCCGATGAGGGTCGCCGTGATCTGGCGTTTGCTCGGGCTGAAAACGACCTCCTGGACCTGGCGCGGGTCAGTCTCGACCTTCTGGATCAGGTCGGAGTAGGTGACCTTGCGGGGCGCCTTCGACTTCGGGATCAGCGTCTGGCTCGCCAGGTAGACGAGCAGGACGATCACGATCAGGGGGAAGAGCGCGCTGCGGAAGAAGCGATTCACGGTTGGTCAATGCTCAGGGTAGCAGGGAGGTTGCTTCGTTCCAGGCCCGCCGACCGGGGACAATCCTAGGTTCCTTCGGGCATGAGCTCGTCGTTCAGGACCCCCACGTAGGGGAGATTGCGGTAGCGCTCGGCGAAGTCGAGACCGTAACCGATCACGAATCGGTTCGGGATCTCGAAACCGATCCAGCGCACCGGCACGTCGATCTCGCGGCGCTCCGGCTTGGTCAACAGCGCGCAGACCTCGAGCGAAGCAGGCTCGCGGGACTCGAGGTTGCGCATCAGGTAAGAGAGCGTCAGGCCCGAGTCGATGATGTCCTCGACGACGAGGACGTTGCGCCCCTCGATGTTGATGTCGAGGTCCTTGAGGATCCGGACGATGCCAGACGAATCGGTGGCGGCTCCGTAGCTCGAGATCGCCATGAAGTCGACCTCGCAGGGGACGGTCAGGTGCCGCATCAGGTCGGCCATGAAGAAGACGGCGCCCTTGAGGACGCCGATCAGGAGCAGGTCCTTGCCTTCGTAGGCCGCCGAGATCTCCTCGCCGAGCTCGGCGATGCGCGCGCGCAACGAGTCGGAGTCGATCAGGATCTCTCCGACCGCCCGCTCGAGCTCTGTTCTCATCACGCCCGCGTCACCCGTAGCTCTGTCACCTTTACTTGGGCATCCTCCACGATTCCGGGCACGGCGACAACCTGTCCGTCGCGGACAACGACCGGCCAGGAGTCGCGCTCAGCCCGCGGGACCTTCGCGTCGACGAAGATGTCCTGCAGCTTCTTCGTCCTGCCGGCGAGGCGGTCGCCCGGCCGTCGGGTACGGACTTCCAGCCCGGGCGCGTCCGACTCGATCGTCCACGGGCCCCACCGGATTGGGCCGCGCTCGAGGGACAGGCTGTCGTACTCGCGCACCGCCTTCAGGCCGCCGCCGAGGTCGGCGGACTTCGAGCCGTCGCGCTCGGCGAGCAGGGCGAAGAGCGTGTCCTCGACCCCGCGTGGAAGCCGCGGGGGCTCGTCGGCGAGCCGCGCGATGTTCTGCTCGGCAGCCGGGTGCAGGCGACGGAGGAGCGGCACGAGCTCGGCCCGGATCAGGCCGCGGAGCGTGTCGGGGTTCGAGGAGTCGGTTCGGTACTCCAGCCCATGCGCACGGCAGTACGCCTCGGTCTCCTCCCGCCAGACGGTGAGCAGCGGCCGGACGATCCCGTCCTCCCGGCGAACCTTGACCCCGCGCGTCGACCCGCTCGCCGCCAGCCGGTAGAGCACGGTCTCGACCTGGTCGGACGCCGTGTGCCCGGTCGCGCGGAGCGGATGATGCGCGGTCAGCGAGTACCGCAGGTCCCGCAGCGTCGCCTCGGTCGCGCCAAGTAACAGTCTGTTACTTGGCCGAATTACGGTCGCTTGCAGGGCTTCCGCGCAGAAGGTCGCGTCCGCTTCGGACTCGTCTCCACGAAGGCCGTAGTCGACATGCACGGACGAGACGCGGTAGCCGAGCTCGCGGAGGGCGTGCCACAGGCATGTCGAG
>JBKOVL010000076.1:0-10280 GCA_046723895.1 Actinomycetota bacterium
CCTGAACTTCGTCGCGTACTTCATGCCGTTCGCGGTCTTCGTCTTCACCGGCTTCCTGCGCTCGATCAGTCGCGAGCTGGACGAGGCCGCGGCGATCGACGGCGCCTCGAGCCTGAAGACGTTCTGGCGGATCGTCTTCCCGCTGATGCGTCCGGCGACGGCCAGCGTCGTCATCGTCACGGCGGTCTGGGCGTGGAACGACTTCCTCTCGCCGCTGATCATTCTCGGCGCCGCGAGTGGCGTCACGATCACCACCGGCATCTACCTCGCCGTCGGGACGTTCTCGGTCGACTACGGGCAGGAGTTCGGGATCATGCTCCTCGCCTCGCTGCCCATCCTCGCCCTGTTCCTCCTCCTCCAGCGCCACTTCGTCAAGGGCCTCACCGCCGGCGCCTCCAAGGGCTGAGCCGGAGCCGCTACATGGCACGAGTCGAGTTCGAGCGGGTGACGAAGGTGTTCCAGGGCGGCGTGCGGGCCGTCGACCAGCTCGACCTGTCCATCGACGACGGCGAGTTCATGGTCCTCGTCGGCCCCTCCGGGTGTGGAAAGACGACGGCGCTGCGGATGGTCGCCGGCCTCGAGACGGTGACGGACGGGACGATCTCGATCGACGGGCGGGTCGTGAACAACGTGCCCTCGGCCAAGCGCGACATCGCCATGGTGTTCCAGAACTATGCGCTCTACCCGCACATGAGCGTGTTCGAGAACATGGCCTTCGGCCTCCAGCAGCGCAGGGTCCCGAAGCGCGAGCTGGAGCAGCGCGTGCGCGAGATCGCCCGGCTGCTCGAGCTGGAGCCGTTCCTGAAGCGCAAGCCGCGCGCGCTCTCCGGCGGGCAGCGTCAGCGCGTGGCGATGGGGCGAGCGATCGTTCGGCGGCCGTCGGTGTTCCTCATGGACGAGCCGCTGTCGAACCTCGACGCGAAGCTGCGGGTGCAGATGCGGGCCGAGATCCGCGGCCTCCAGCGCGACCTCGGCGTGACCACTATTTACGTCACGCACGACCAGGTCGAGGCGATGACGATGGGCGACCGCGTCGCGGTCCTCCGCAAGGGCGTGCTGCAGCAGGTCGCGGCGCCACACGAGCTCTACCGGCGTCCGGTCAACATCTTCGTCGGCGGCTTCATCGGCAGCCCGCCGATGAACCTGCTCGAGGCGACCGTCACGGGTGGGTCGTTGCGCCTCGGGGACCGGGAGATCGAGGTGGGTGCCCGGCCCGAGCTGGCGGCGTACGGCGGCCGTGCGGTTGGCCTCGGCGCCCGTCCCGAGGACGTGCATCTGGTCGGCGGCGGTGCCGCGAGCACGCTCCGGGCTCGGGTGCTCGACGTGGAGGATCTCGGCGCCGAGGTCATGGTCCACCTCGAGACCGACGCAGCGCCGGTGCTGACGGAGGACGTCCGGGAGATCGCCGCCGATGCCGACGACGCATCGCTGCAGAGCCTGGCCGCCGACGCGAAACGGCGGCGCGCCCGCCTCGTCGCCCGCCTGCCCGCGGAGACCGAGGTCGAGATCGGCGAGGACGCCTTCGTGCGGCTCGACGCCGCGAAGCTCCACTTCTTCGACCTCGAGACGGGTCTCAGGCTCGAGCGCGCGCGGGAGCGCGCCCAGTTGCGGTCCACGATCGCGGCCGGCGGGTCGTCATAGACACCGCCGTGGATGCGGATCCGGGCTGGTGGCCGCAGCTCGAGGTCGAGACCGAAGGGCCGCGCCCGAGCCTCGAGGTCGTGGAGGCGGAGCCGGGCGTGCACCTGGCACGCTTCGCGCCGGCGCCCGAGCCGGGCGTGCCCGCGCCTACGACCCTCTCGTTCCGGCACCCGCTCACGGACGTGCAGGGCCTCTGGCGTCCCGACTACCAGCCGGAGCGCCTCCTCGACAGCACGCTGGAGCCTCCGTGGGAGTCGTTCCGGACGAGCGCCGTCCGCGGGGCGCCGGTCGTCTGCGCCTACGCGCCGTCCGGTGAGAATCGGCTCACCCTCGCCTGGTCGGACGCGCGCAACCCGGTGACGGTGAGGGCGAACGTGGACGAGGAGACGGCCGAGCTCCGCTGCAGTCTGACCCTCTTCGAGCCCCCGAGCCCGCCGCCGGCCGGCTACGAGGCGACCCTCCGTCTGGACACGCGTCCGATCGCCTACGACGACGCGCTGGACGCGGTGCGAGCGTGGTGGGAGGCGATGCCTGAGTACGAGCCGGCGCCGGTACCCGCGGTCGCGCGTGAGGCGGTCTACTCCACCTGGTACAGCTTCCATCTCGCGCTGAGCGCCGAAGCCGTCGAGGAGCAGTGCCGGCTCGCGCAGAAGCTCGGTTGCGGCGTCGTCATCGTCGACGACGGCTGGCAGACCGACGGGTTCGAGCGCGGCTACTCCTCCTGCGGCGACTGGCGGCCGGCCGCGACCAAGTTTCCCGACATGCGCGGCCACGTCGAGCGGGTGCAGGCGCTCGGGCTGAAGTACCTGCTCTGGTTCGCGCTCCCGTTCGTCGGCGAGCGGAGCGCGGCGTGGAGCGCGTTCGAGGACAAGCTGCTCGCCTACGAGCCGTTCGGCTGGGCCGGACGCTGGGGCGTCGTCGACCCGCGCTTCCCCGAGGTGCGCGAGTTCCTTGCCTCGACCTACGAGCGGGCCGCGCGCGACTGGGGCGTCGACGGGTTCAAGCTCGACTTCATCGACGAGTTCGAGCTTCGCGCGAAGGACCGGTTCGGCGAGGGCCGGGACACCGAGTCCGTCGTCGACGCCGTCGAGCAGCTCCTCACCGAGATCACGGCGCTGGCGCGCGCACGCAATCCAGACGTCGCGATCGAGTTCCGGCAGACGTACACCGGGCCGCTGATGCGCAGGTTCGGGAACATGCAGCGCGCCTCCGACTGCCCGAACGACGCGCTCGAGAACCGGGTGCGCACGCTGACCTTGCGGCTGCTCGCCGGCTCGACGCCTGTTCACTCGGACATGCTGATGTGGTCGCCGGAGGAGCACGTCGAGAGCGCCGCGCTGCAGCTCCTGAACGTGCTCTTCGCGGTTCCGCAGATCTCGGTCCGGCTCGACCGGCTGCCGGAGCAGCACCTCGCCATGCTCCGCTTCTGGCTCGGCTTCTGGCGCAAGCACCGCGACGTGCTCCTCGACGGGAAGCTGCGCCCGCTGCACCCCGAGCTGAACTACCCGCTCGTCCGGGCGGAAGCCGCTGAGTGCCTGGTCGCGGCCCTCTACGGGCAGGAGCTCGTCGAGCTCGAGGGACTGCCGACGCGGACGTGTCTCGTCAACGGCACGTGGCGCGAGCGGCTCGTGCTCGAGCTTGCGGAGCCGTGCGAGCGCCTCCTCCGCGTATACGACTGCACCGGGCAGCTTCGACGCGAGGAGCGCGTGCGGCTCGAGGCGGGGTTCACGGGGATCGAGGTGCCGCGCGCGGGGCTCGTCGAACTGGGGGCGTCGTGACGCTGACGAACCCGGTCGTCCCCGAGTTCGAAGCCGAGGCGCTTCGCCGTGCATGAGCACTGGTTCCGGGCGCCCGGTCGGGTGAACCTGATCGGCGACCACACCGACTACAACGACGGCTTCGTTCTGCCGATCGCGGTCGACCTCGAGTGCAGGATCGCCTCTCGGCCCGGCGGCGACGCTGTCCGTGTGCGCTCGCGCGAGAGGGAGGGCGAGGTCGTGCTCGGCGCCGACGGGAGCGGGGAGCCCGGACCGGGCTGGGGCCGCTACGCGGCCGGGGTGCTGCAGGCCTTGGCGGAGCGCGGCCGGCCGCGGATCGGCTTCGACGCCTCGGTCTGCTCGTCGATCCCGATCGGAGCGGGCCTCTCCTCGAGTGCCGCGCTCGAGGTGGCGATCGCGCTTGCGGCTTCCTCCGCGGCCGGCTTCGAGCTGCCGCCCGTCGAGCTGGCGCTGGCCTGCCAGGAGGCCGAGCACCTGGCCACGGGCGTCCCCTGCGGGATCATGGACCAGCTGGCCGCGATTGCCGGTCGCGACGGCGCGGCGCTGCTGATCGACTGCCGCAACCTCTCGGTCGAGCCCGTGCCGCTGCCGCCCTCCCTCGCGGTGCTCGTCGTCCACTCGGGCCTGTCGCGCGCGCTTGCCGAGAGCGCGTACGCGGAGCGGCGGGCCGCCTGCGAGGCTGCCGCCGCAGGGCTCGGCGTCCGCGCGCTGAGGGACGCGAACGCGGATCAGGTCGCGGACGACCCGCGGGCCCGCCACGTCGTCTCCGAGAACGAGCGTGTGCTCGCAGCGGCGGTCGCCCTCCGCGACGGCGACGTCCACGCCCTAGGTCGGCTCCTCTCCGAGTCGCACGCGAGCCTCCGCGACGACTTCGACGTCTCGACACCGGAGCTCGATGCGCTCGTCGAGGCCCTAACCGCCGCCGGTGCGCTCGGTGCGCGACTGACCGGCGCCGGCTTCGGCGGCTGCGTCGTCGCACTCGCCCTGGCGGAGGAAGCCGGCCGCGTCAGCGCCGACGCCTGCGAGCGCTACCGCCGAGTCACCGGTCTGGAGCCCAAACCGTTCCGAGTCCGCGCCGTCGCCGGCGCGGGGCCCGGCGAAGGGGGGCCATCGAGGCTCTGACGTATCTCAGCGGCTCGCGCAGCGGGCGAGCTCCCGGAGGAGCGGCTCGAAGCGCTTGCCCTGCGCAGTCAGTAGGTACTCGACTGCGGGGGGACGCGTGTCGAGCACGCGCCGCTCGAGCAGGCCGGCGTCGACGAGCTCCGTCAGGCGCGCGGTCAGCGTCGTCGGCGGGACGCGCCCGAGCGCGTCGCGGAACTCGTTGAAGCGGGCTGCGCCCTCGATCGAGGCGTAGAGGATCGAAAGCGTCCAGCGCCGCTCGAGGAGGTCCGCGGCGCGGCGGACCTCCTCGGGAACCGGATCACGCCGCCTGCAACGCACGGTCGGGCGCAGGCTCGAGCGCGAGCTCGAGCACCTCGTCGACGCCGAGCACCGGGTGGAACGTGATCGCGTCGCGCACGTCCTCGGGAACGTCGTCGAGGTCGGCGCGATTTCGCTCCGGGATGATCACCTCGGTCAGCCCGGCGGCGTGTGCTGCCAGAACCTTCTGCTTCAGGCCGCCGATCGGCAGCACGCGGCCCTGCAGCGTCACCTCGCCGGTCATGCCGACGGTGTGCTTCACCGGCCGCTTGGTCAGCAGCGACGCGAGCGCCGTCGTCATCGTGATCCCGGCGCTCGGGCCGTCCTTGGGAATGGCGCCGGCGGGCACGTGCACGTGGAACGTCTGCCCGTGCAGGTCGTCGCGCGAGATCTCCAGCTCGTCCGCATGCGCGCGCACCCAGGAGAGCGCGATCTGCGCCGACTCCTTCATCACGTCGCCGAGCTGTCCCGTCAGGACGAGGCCGCCGTCGCCCTCCATTCGCGTTGCCTCGACGAAGAGGACGTCGCCACCGGTGCCGGTGACGGCCAGGCCGGTCGCGACGCCGGGCACGGCCGTCCGCTCGGCCGACTCCTGCCAGAAGCGCTGCCGGCCGAGCGCGTCGCGCACCTGCGCGAGGTCGATCACGATCGGCGGCTCGGCATCGCCGGCGGCGATCCGTGTCGCCGTCTTGCGGAGAAGCTTGCCGAGCTCGCGCTCGAGCTGGCGGACGCCCGCCTCGCGCGTGTACTCGGTGACTATGGTTGCGATCAGGTCCTCGGAGATCTCGACCTCGTCCTCGTGCAACCCGTTGCGCTCGCGCTGGCGCGGCCAGAGGTAGCCGCGCGCGATCGCGACCTTCTCGTCGACCGTGTAGCCGTCGAAGCGGATCACCTCCATCCGGTCGAGCAGCGGACCGGGAATCGTCTCCGTGACGTTGGCGGTCGCGATGAAGACGACCTGGGAGAGATCGAGCTCGACGTCGAGGTAGTGGTCGCGGAACGAATGGTTCTGTGCCGGGTCGAGCACCTCGAGCAGCGCTGCCGAGGGATCGCCGCGCCAGTCGGCCCCGACCTTGTCGACCTCGTCGAGCATGATCACCGGGTTCATCGTCCCGGCGTCGCGCAGCGCCCGGACGAGCCGACCCGGCAGCGCGCCGATGTAGGTGCGCCGGTGGCCGCGGATCTCGGCCTCGTCCCGCACGCCGCCGAGCGACATGCGCACGAACTCGCGGTTGAGCGCGCGCGCGATCGACTCGCCGACCGAGGTCTTGCCCGTGCCGGGCGGCCCGATCAGGGTCAGGATCGCGCCGGAGCGCTTGTCCTCGGCGATGCCGCGCTCCTGGCGGAGCTTGCGCACTGCGAGGTACTCGACGATCCGCTCCTTCACGTCCTCGAGGCCGGCGTGGTCGGCGTCGAGGATCTCCCGTGCCAGTCGTGGGTCGAGCCGCTCCTCTGAGGTCTTGCCCCACGGCACCGCGAGCAGCCAGTCGAGGTAGGTGCGGATCATCGACGCCTCGCCGGTGGCGTCGCCCATTCGCTCGAGCCGGCCGAGCTCGCGCTCCGCCTGCTCGCGCACCGCGTCGGGCATCGAACCCTCGTCGATCTTTCGCCGGTACTCGTCGACGATCGACGCATCGTCCTCGCCGAGCTCCTTGCGGATGGACTCGAGCTGCTTGCGCAGGAAGTACTCGCGCTGCTGCTTCTGGGCACCGGACTCGACGTCCTCACGGATCCGCCGCCGCACCTGCAGCTCCGCGAGCCGCTCGCGCTGCAGCCGGAGAGCGAGCTCGAGCCGCTCGACCACGTCGAGTGTCTCCAGCAGCTCCACGCGCTGCGCGAACGTCAGGTCGGGAGAATAGGCGCAGGTGTCCGCGAGCGCGCCCGGCTCTACGACCGAGCGCAGGAACTCGCCGATCCGCGAATCGGCCTCGCGCAGCTCGAGGATCTCTCCGACGACGGCGCGGTACTCGGTCTCGAGCTGGCGCGTCCTGACCGGCGGCGGCGTCTCGTCTGGCCGCTCCTCGACCTCGACGTAGAGGCGGCCGTCGGCGCCCGTCTCGGCCGCGCCGAGCAGCGCCCGCCGCAGGCCCGTCAACGTCACGACCGGCGCGCCGCCCGGCAGGCGGCCGCTCTCGACGACCTCCGCGAGCGTCCCGACCTTCGCGTACAGGCCGTCGTGCCGGGGCACGAGCAAGACGTGCGTCTCGCCGGCTGTGTCGAGCGGCAGGGTGACTGTCATGTTCGGAAAGACGACGGTCTCGTCCAGGGGGATGAGCAGGTACTTCTCCACGGTAACTTCACGCTCCTGAGTTAATGTCCAATAGATAGTAGCTACAACTTATGTAGCTACGCGGGGCGCCGAGGGCCTAACGCACTGTCCGACTGCGCTTCGTCACCGCTTCAGCCGGCTAATGACCGTGGGGCTGGTTCGTCCTGACCGTTCGCCAGGAGTCCCAGGTGATCTTGATGATCACGACGGTGATGACCAGGCCGATGATCGGGTCGCCGATCGTCGCGCCGAGTGCGACCACAACCGCGCTGGCGATGACGCCGAGGGAGACGAAGCCGTCGATCCGGGCGTGGTTGCCGTCTGCCACCAGAGCCGGACTGGCAAGCCGCCGCCCTGCGCGCAGTCGTACCTGGGCCGCGATCTCGTTACCGACGAAGCCCACGGCTCCTGCGGCAGCAAGCACCCACACGTGCGAGAGATCCTGCGGGTGAACGAACCGCTCGATCGTTTCGTAGAGCGCGACACACGCCGAGACGAAGATGGCCAGGACTACCGCGACGCCTGCGAGCTTCTCGCCTCTGTAAGAGCGCAGGAAGAAGGCGATCCCGAGCGGGACGGCAGTGAGCGCATCGCCGAAGTTGTGGATCAAGTCCGCAAGCAGTGCGACCGAGCCGGAAAGGACGAACACCGCGACCTGGAGGCCCGCCGTAAGGGCAAGGACGGCAAGGCTCAGCGAAACGGCGCGTACGCCCTCGCGCGACCTGACGACCGAGCGATCGACCAGGCCGTGCGAGTGCGAGGGTCCGTGACCGTGGTCATGCGTGTGCTCGACTGGGTCTGACCGGCGCAGATGCGTGAGATGCCGATGAGGCCGCGCATGGGGATGCCGATGGGTCCGGTTTCCATGCCGATGGAGGAGGGCCGTGTTCGAGCCGCTTTCCACGCTCAGACGGTAGCCGTCCTCGCCTTCAATCCGTCTAGTGGTCGTGCGGCGCGGACTCCCCTGGGGGAGCGCTGGCGAGGATGAATGTCGACACAGCGCAGGCGGTGAGACAGGCGACGCCGAGTGCTTTGGCCCAGGCGTTATCGCCGAAGACGAGGAAGCCGGTTCCGGCCGCGCCGCCGATGAGGGCGACGGCGGCGGTTGCAGCGCGGCCCGTTGGTGCGCGCGAGATCGGGCCGGTCGCTGTTGGTGGGGCAGACGCACGCGGGTCAAAGCGTCCGTGGAGAAAGAGCGCAAAGAGTAGAGCGAGTGAGGGAACGAGGACGATCGATCCGGCGGCAACCGCGATCAAGGTCGCGACCAGGGTTGTGCGTCCGGCTGCGGCCTGGTCGATCGTGAGGCCGGGGAGGAAGGTCGGTTCCTGGGCTACCGCCCACCCGGCGATGATCGCTGCGACGGCGAGGGCCGCGCCGACACGGGCGGGGCCGAAGCGGGACCGCGCGACGAGGGCGAGCGTCGTGATGCCCGCCGCGGCGGAAACGAAGATCGTGGCGAGGCCTGCGCCGTGGGTGAGGCCGTCCCAGATCGGACGGGCGTCGCTCCGGATAACCGGGAGCGCTGCGAGAGCAACCGCGCCCGCGACGACCCCGGCGAGCAGCGCGCGGGTGCGGAAATCGCGCTCCAGGGCTGGCTCGGCGAGCCGCCGCGCGTCGGCGGCGAGGTAGACGGCGGCGAGATAGATGCCGGTGACGACGGCCAGGGCGCCGATCGTGATCGAGGTCGGGTTGAGCCAACTGGTGACGAGGTCGCCCCTGGCGTTGCCGACGGGGACGCGGCCGGAGGCGATGGCGCCGATGACGGTGCCGAGCGCGAACGGCGTCAAGATCGAGGAGGCCGCGAACAGGATCTCTACCCATCGTCGGCCGGGCGTGTCGTCGAGTTGGCCGCGAAGCGCGTAGGTGCTTCCTCGGAAGATGATCCCGACCGCCGCGATCAGCAGGGGCACGCACAGGGTGGAGGTGATCGAACCGAACGCCACCGGGTAGCACGTCCAGCAGACGACGAGCACGAAGATGAGCCAGACGTGATTCGCCTCTCAGACCGGCCCGATAGCGTGTCGAGCATGCGCGCGCGTCGCGTCGGCGCCGCCGCGAGTCCCGCCCGGTGCGACCGTCCAGAAACCGGCGCCGAAGTCCGCCCCGGCAAGGACCGCGTAGGCGGTGAGCCCGACGAGCATCAGAACGGCGGGAACGTCGCTAAGCACGAGTCGCCTCCCCTGCGGGTGGAGCAACCTCGGTCTCGTCCGTCTGAAGGGGCACGCGGCTGAAGCGGCGAAGCAGCCAGGCAACGATTCCGGCGAGGCCGAGGTAGACCAGGACCAGGCTGACGTAGCCGACCGGGATGGCGTTTGCACCCGTCACCGCCTCCGAGGTACGCATCACGTCGTACACGACCCACGGCTGTCGGCCCACCTCGGTGGTGATCCAACCGGCGATCAGCGCGACGACCGAGAGCGGCCCCGCGAGGACGAGAGCACGGTAGAACCAGCGCGATGTCGGGAGTCGCCTGCGGCGGAAGCGCACGTAGAGGTAGACGACCCCGAGCAGCGTGAGCAGGATGCCGATGCCGACCATCGTCTGGAAGGCAAAGCGGACGACGTTCACCGGCGGCTGGTCGGAGGCGGGGACGCTGTCCAGCCCGGTGAGGGTCGCGGTCGGATCGTGGTAAGCGAGCAGCGAGAGGAGGTTCGGGATCTCGATCCCGCCGACGACCTCGTGGCCGTTGTACCAGCCGAGCAGGTGCACGGGCGCGCCCTTCGTCGTCTGGGCGAGGCCCTCCATCGCCGCCAGCTTCACCGGCTGGTGCTCGGCGACGTCGCGAGCGGCCCAGTCGCCGATAACGATCTGGATCGGCGCTGCGATCGCCGCCGCAGACAGCGCGATCGTGAGCGCTGTCCGGTGGTACCGGCTCCAGCGTCCCGCGCAGATAGCCCCACGCGTAGACGGCGGCGACGAGGAATCCGGAGACGATGTAACCGGCGACGTACATATCCACGAATTCGTGCCAGAAGTACGGGTTGCCGAACAGCGCCGACCAAGGGTGCACGTCCACGGCCTTGCCGTCCTCCACCCGGAAGCCACCGGGATTGTTCATCCACCCGTTCGCGGAGATGACGAACAGCGATCCGGCGACGCCGGCGATCGCCACGGGGATACCGGACAGAAGGTGCAACCGGGGAGAGAGCCGGTCCCAGCCGTAGACGTAGATG
>JBKOVL010000254.1:0-3157 GCA_046723895.1 Actinomycetota bacterium
GAGCAGGGCCGTGCAGTCCGAGCTGGAGGACCTGGCATCGTGGCTCGAGCTGGGTGGGGTCGTCACGGCCGCAGCGTGACTAGCATGGTCGCTCGGGTGCGCGTGGTTCCTCACGACGCGGTAGTCCGCTTTACGTCCCACTGCCAGAGGAGGTTCAAATGGCATTCGCCGATTTCGAGAATGCGCTGAGCGACACGAATCAGATCGAGCTCACGACCTCCGGTCGAATTTCTGGGCGCGAGAGCGCCCGGCCGGTGTGGTTCGTGCGCGAGAGTGAGTACCTGTACCTGCTCCCGATCCACGGCTCGGACAGCCCCTGGTACAAGAACGTGGTCAAGACGCCCGCTATCCGCCTGGCCGCCGGCGGGGCCGAATACAGCGCGCGAGCGAAGCCCGTCACGGATCCTGCCAAGGTGGACGAGGTCGTCGAGAGCTTTCGCTCGAAATACGGCGCGCGCAATGTCGCGTCGTACTACACGAAGCTCGACGTCGCCGTCGAAGTTCCAGCGGCGTGATTCTTCGACTCGGCGCCAGGGGCCAATGCGCTCACGGCTCGAGGTGACCAGGCCGCTCGCGGTGGCCCCGCCCGGGAGATTTCCTATTGGCCGCGGCCGAAATCCCCGGTTTGACCGGCCCGCGTTCTAGACCGGAGAGGCGACCGGCCGTTCGGCGGTCTCGCCCTCGATCTGGATCCGCGGCAGCCACTCCAGCCACACCGGCAGGTACCAGTTCCATCTGCCGAGCAGGCGCATCGCCGCCGGCAGGAGCACGGAGCGGATGATGGTCGCATCGATCAGGAGCGCGACCGCGACGCCGAAGCCCATCTGCTGGAACATGACGAGGTCGCCCATCGCGAAACCGAGGAAGACGGCGACGATGATCAGCGCCGCCCCCGTGATCAGACGTGCGGTCGACGAGACGCCGTGGGTGACCGCCTCCGTCGTCGAGCCCGTCTGGTCGTAGCGCTCCTTGATCCTGCTGAGCAGGAACACCTGGTAGTCCATCGAGAGGCCGAAGAGGACGGAGAACAGGAACAGCGGAACCCACGCCTCGATCGCGTCGACGCGCTGGAAGCCGAGCAGCCCGCTGCCGATCCCGTGCCGGAAGACGAGCATCACGAGCCCGTAGGCGGCTCCGACCGAGAGCAGGTTGAGCGCGATCGACGTCGCGGCGATCACGATCGAGCGGAAGACGATCGTCAGGAGCGCAAAGCTCAGCCCGAGCACGAACGCGAACACGATCGGTAGCCACGAGTTCATCGCGTCGATGAAGTCGACGTTGTCGGCGGTGTCGCCGCCGACGAGCACGTGCACGTCGGTGCCTCGGAACGCTCGCGGGAGCTCGACCGACCGCAGGTGTCGTACGGCATCCAGCGCGCGCGGCCCGGTCTTGTCGCCGCCGACCTCGACGCCGATCGCGGCCAGGTCGCCGGCCGACGCGACGCGCAGGTCACTACGGCCGAAGACCGGGTCGGCGGCAAGCTCCGTCCGCAGCCGGGCGATTGCCGCCCGCACGCGCGGCGTGCGCACATCCCCGACCACCGCGATCAGCGCGGGGCTCGAGCTCGCCTGCGGGAAGTCGCGTGCGAGCGCCTCGAAGCCCTGCTTGGCCTCGAGTCGGTCGGGCAACGTGCTGACTCCGCTCGCGCCGAGGTTGAGCCCGAAGCTCGGGATCGCCGCAGCGATCAGGAGCGCCACGAAGGTGACGAGGTACAGGGTCGGCCGGCGCATCACCGCCCGCACGACGGCGCCCCAGAAACGCCCTTCCTGCGCCGACGCTTCTCCGATGTTCCGCCCGAGCCACGGCACGCGCAGCCTGTTGACGCCGTCACCGACCTTCCCGAGCAGCGCCGGCAGCAGGGTCAGCGCGGCGAGCACCGAGACGATGCCGACGGAGATCGCTCCGACGGCGAGACTCTTCATCACATTCGAGGGCACGAGCAGCATCCCGGTCAACGCGATTACGAACACCGAGCCGCTGAACAGAACCGCGCGGCTCGCGGTCGCACCGGCGACCGCGATCGCGTCGAGCTCGGGACGCCGCCGGCCGCGCTCCTCGCGGTAACGCGAGACGACGAACAACGAGTAGTCGATCCCGAGCGCCAGACCCATCCCGGTGAGCATGTTCACGACGAAGACCGAGAGCGTGAACGCCTCCGCCACGACCGCGCACAGCCCGAGCGCGACCACGATCGAGACGATCGCCATCAGCAGCGGGACGAGGCCGGCGACCACGGCCCCGAAGACGAGGATCAGCACGACGAGCGCGGCGGGCAACCCGACCCGCAGCTCTCCCGACTTGAGGTCGTGCTGCGAGAGGTCGTTGAAGTCGTGGTCGAGCGTGCCCTCGCCGGTCATCACGACGTGGAAGCCCTGACGCCCGTCATCCTGCTTGACCACGCTCAGCAGCCGGTCGACGTCCCGCTGGCGCTGGATGCCGATCAGCGTCGCGTGACGATCCTTCGAAACCAGCCTCGGATCGTGCGTGTCGTAGTAGACCGAAGCGTGGTAGACGACGCCCGTCGCATCGCCCCGCGCCACGAGTTTCCCGACGAACGCCCGGAACGCCGGGTCGTCGACGGTCCTTGTCGCCGAGCGGACGACGATCAGCTCGTCCACGCCGTTCTTGTCGGGCGGGAACCGCTGGGCGAAGAGATCCTCTGCCTGCCTGGACTCCGGCGTCCCGGTCACGTGCCCGTTGGTCGTCAGGTTTCCGGGCAGGAAGGTGCTCGTCAGCGCCAGCGCGACCACGAGCGCACCGATCCAGGCCCCGAAGGTGCGCCAGGGATGGCGGCTCGACGAGCGTGCGAGGCTCTCGGTCAAACCCACCTCACCGCGAAGTATGCGCACTCACTCACGGCCGGGGTCGCCGCCGGAGTAGCGACCCCGGCGACAGAAACCGCGAGCCGATCGCGCTCAGACTCCGGGCGCCTTGTCGAGGAAGCCGAGCACGCTCCCGATGCGTCCGTCGTCCTCCGTCACGGCGACGTCGAAGCCGATCGCGATCGACTCGCCCCCGGAGGCGGGCACGAGCTCCCAGGTGAAGCGCACGACGTTGTGGTGAGCATCGACCGAGTTGTCGAGCAGCCTGAACACGTGGCCCGGAGCCTGTTCCTGCACCGCTCCGATCAGGTCCGAGATCTGATCGTGCCCCGAGA
>JBKOVL010000174.1:0-16443 GCA_046723895.1 Actinomycetota bacterium
CGGATCCACCAGGTCGCGTAGGTCGAGAACTTGAAGCCCTTGCGGTAGTCGAACTTCTCCGCGGCGCGGACGAGGCCGATCGTCCCCTCCTGGATCAGATCGAGGAACGGCAACCCCTGGTTGCGATAGCGCTTCGCGATCGAGACGACGAGGCGGAGGTTCGCCTCGACCATCTCCTGCTTCGCACGATGGTCGCCGCGCTCGATCCGCTTCGCGAGCTCGACCTCCTGCGGGGCAGTGAGCAGGTCGACGCGGCCGACGTCCTTGAGGAAGAGCTGGAGCGCGTCGGTTGAGACCTCTTGCGCCTCGATCTCCTCCGCGACGTCCTCCTCTTCCTCGGCAGGGACGACCTCGATCTGGAGCTCGTCGAGCGCCAGGTAGAAGTCGTCGATCTGGCCCGCGTCGAGGTCGAGCTCGTCGAGCGTGAGCGCGATCTCGTCTGCGGTCAGCGATCCGGACTCGCGGCCGGCCTCGAGGAGCGTCCTCGCCTCCTCGGTCTCGAGCACCGCCACTCTTCCCTCGACGACCGTCTCCGTCCCGCTCATGCCTGTACCCCTCCCGTCCAGGCCGGAAAGCTAACCGTCGGCCGATGTGACGTCAAACGCCCCGTCAAGAGGCGGCCACTCTTGCAGACGCGACGGACGGACGCCATAGGTCCTTCGGCCCATCTTTGTTCGCCATAGGCCAACCGGGCAAAGCTCGGGCGGGCCTCGCGAGGACAGGTCCGAATCATCGAGGGGACGGCACTGGGGCGAGCTGTTCCAGGAAGCGCTGCGCCTCGACCCCGAGCATCGTCCCCGGGCCGGCGGCACGGGCGAGGCGCAGCTCGCGCTTCGCCTGCCGTACGCTCCCGAGCCAGAGCAGCGAGACGCCGAGATGGAAGCGCACGCTCTGGTTCCGCGGGTATCGCCGTGCGAGCGGCCCGAGACGCGAGAACGTTCGCGAGGGGTTCGCCTTGTCGAAGCGGCCGACCGCGACCGCGACCTTCGGCTCTGGATCGGCCGGAGCGAGCGCGGCCGCCGCCTCGAACTCGCGGAGCGCGGACAGCTGGTGGCCGAGGCGTTGGAGCGCGACGCCGTAGAGGAGCTTGTCGCGGACGCCACCCGACCGGGCTCGGCGCTCGAGGTAGGCGAGCTGGCTCGGCGGCGAGAGCCGCCCGAGCGCAGGCGGCGCGGGGAAGCTCGGGACGAAGCTCGGTAGCCCCCGCGGAAAGTTCGGGTGGAGGAGATCCTCGGCCCGGAGCGCGTAGGAAGTGTCCGGCTGGGCACGTCTCGCCGCCTGCCAGGCCGAGGTGGCCCCGGTCTGGTCGCCGCGCCAGAAGAGCGCGAGACCGTACGCGAGCTGGACGAGCGAGCTACGCGGGTTCCCACGCGCAAGCCCTACGAGATCGCCGAAGCCCTGAGGCCAGGCCGCGAGCGCCGAGCCGACCTCGGCTTCGAGCGAGCGGTACCGGCGAAAGAGCGGGGCAGCCCGGTCGGGCTTGCCCGCGTCGTAGAGATCGGCGGCCCGGCGGAGCGCGACGGCCTCCGGATCGGTGCGAACTCCGAGGTCGAGGACGAGCGGCGGCAGCCCTGACTGCCTGTGCGGGTGCGGCGGAGTCGTTCTCGTCGCGAGCGTCAGGCCGACGGTGAGTCCCGCCGCGGCGAGCGCGACGGCGGCCGTGATCAGGTAGCGGCGCATCGCCGCGAGCGTAGCCCGGCCTCTTTCGGATCCCCGGCTCTACTCGCTATCCTTTGTGAAGCAATGACGACCTACCGCGAGCTCCTGAGTCAGGTCAAGGACGAGATCGACGAGATCGACGCGGCCGAAGGCGCCCGCCTGCTCGACTCGGACGACGCACCGCTCTTCCTCGACGTCCGCGAGCAGGACGAGTGGGACCAGGGAATCATCCCGGGCGCCCTGCACATCCCGCGCGGCTACATCGAGCAGCGCGTCGAGGGCCTCCTCCCCGACCGTGACCACCCGATCGTCGTCTACTGCGCGGGCGGCTCGCGCTCCGCGTTCGCGACCAAGACCCTCGAGGAGCTCGGGTACGAGAACGTCGTCAACCTCGCCGGCGGCTTCACTGACTGGAAGCGCAACGGCTTCCGGACCGAGCTCCCGCGCAGCCTGGGCGAGGAGCAGCGCCAGCGCTACAGCCGCCACCTGCTGATCCCCGAGGTCGGCGAGGAGGGCCAGCTCCGGCTGCTCGACTCCCGCATGCTCCTGATCGGAGCCGGCGGTCTCGGCTCGCCCGCTTCCCTCTACCTCGCCGCAGCCGGCGTCGGGACCCTCGGAATCGTCGACGACGATGCGGTCGACGCGACGAACCTGCAGCGTCAGATCGTCCACTCGACCGAGCGCCTCGGCGAGTCGAAGGCGGAATCGGCGAAGCGGACGGTCGAGGCGCTCAACCCCGACGTGACGGTCAAGACCTTCCAGGAGCGCCTCACCTCGGAGAACGTCGACCGGATCCTCGGCGAGGGCTGGGACGTGATCGTCGACGGGGCCGACAACTTCCCTACGCGGTACCTCCTGAACGACGCGTCCGTCTGGCACGGCATTCCGCTCGTCCACGGCTCGATCTACCGCTTCGAGGGTCAGGTGACGGTGTTCGCGCCGGGGAGAGAAGGCCCGTGCTACCGCTGCCTGTTCCCTCAGCCGCCGCCGCCGGAGCTCGCGCCGAGCTGCGCGGAAGGCGGCGTGCTCGGCGTGCTACCGGGCGTCGTCGGCTCGATCCAGGCGACCGAGGCGCTGAAACTCGCGCTCGGGATCGGCGACCCGCTTGTCGGCCGGCTGCTCCTCTTCGACGCGCTTGCCGCGTCGTTCAGCGAGGTCTCGCTCCGCCGCGACCCGTCCTGCCCGGTCTGCGGTGACTCGCCGACGATCACCGAGTACATCGACTACGTCGAATTCTGCACAGGTGGTCCAACAAGCACAGCAAGGAGGGCACACGCGTGAAGGTTCGAATCCCCCCCACGCTCCGCGCCGCAACCGGCGGTGAGCGCGAGGTGCCCGGCCGAGGCGAAACGGTCGGCGAGCTCCTCGACGATCTGACGCTGCGCTATCCGGCTCTCGAAGGGCAGCTCCAGTTCGCGAACGTCTACGTCGACGGGGAGGACATCCGCACGCTCGACGAGCTGGAGACGCCGGTCCGCGAGGGCGCCACAGTCATCTTGCTGCCCGCTATGGCGGGTGGCTAGCCGCCTGGCACCGAGCATTCTCGACCTGATCGGCAACACGCCGCTGGTCGAGCTGCCGCGCGTGTCGCCGAAGCCCGAGGTCCGGCTGTACGCGAAGCTCGAAGGCGCGAACCCGACCGGCTCGATCAAGGACCGCATCGCGCTCGCGATGATCGAAGCGGCCGAGACGACCGGCGAGCTCGAACCTGGCCGTGCGCTGCTCGAACCGACGAGCGGAAACACCGGGATCTCGCTGGCGATGGTCGCGAAGCTGAAGGGCTATCCGCTGACGTGTGTGATGCCCGAGAACGCGACCGAGGAGCGTCGGCGGCTGCTCCGGATCTACGGGGCCGAGATCGTCGACTCGCCGGCGGCCGAGGGCTCGAACGGCGCAGTCCGCCTCGCGCTCGAGCTCGCGGAGCGCGACCCCCGCCTGTTCATGCCATTCCAGTACGCGAACGCCGCCAACCCGCGCGCGCACTACGAGGGCACGGGCGCCGAGATCGCCGAGGCGCTCGACCGGGTCGACGTCCTCGTTGCCGGCCTCGGCACCGGCGGGACACTGATGGGCGTGGGCGACCGGCTGCGCGAGAGCTTCCCGGACGTCGTCGTCTCCGCCGCCGAGCCGCTGCCGGGCGACCCGGTCATGGGCCTGCGCTCGCTCGAGGACGGCTACGTCCCGCCGATCCTGGACGTCGCGAAGCTCGACCGGAAGCTGCTCGTCTCGAACGCCGAGTCGCTTGCCGGCGTGCGTGCACTCGTCCACCACGAGGGCATCTTCGCCGGGCTCTCCTCCGGCGCCGTCGTGCACGTCGCCGCCCGGCTCGCCGCCGAGCTCGACGAGGCGGTCGTCGTCTGCATCCTCGCGGACGGCGGCTGGAAGTACCTCTCCGCAGACTTCTGGGAAGCTGAGGACGCGGCGGCGGCGATGGAAACCGGCCACTGGTGGTAGTGCCCGACGCGTTGCGCCGGGCACTAGAGGAGCATGCCGAGGCGGAGGCTCCGAACGAAGCGTGTGGGCTGGTAGCGCTTTGCGACGGAGTCGCGGAGCGCTACATCCCGTGCGTCAACGTCGCGGCCAGCCCCTACCGGTTCGATCTTCGGGTCCCCGATCCGGAGTTGATCTTCGAGCTCGAGGAGCAGGGTCGCGAGCTGGCGGTCTTCCACTCGCACCCAACCGACTCGGCCAGGCCCTCCCGGACAGACCTCGCGAACATCGGACTCTGGGTGAACCGGCCCTACCTGATCCTCTCACGCGCGACCGGGGAGCTCGCCGCGTGGACGATCCGAGAGGGAGCGGTCGAGCCGCTCCCGCTGACTTCTTAGCAACGCAGCCGGGCAAGGCCCGGCCGCGTGCTCGAGGGTGATCCTGGGTCCGCTCAGGTGACGCGGAGGTGGCCGAACATCATGGCCTCATGCGGCATGCAGTAGAACTTGTAGGTGCCGCGGCGGAGCCTGATCGTGACCGTCTTCGTGCCGACGAAGCCGACGGTGGTGACTCGACGGTCGAGGCCTGGGCCCTCGATCTGGAAGTTGTGGATCGGGGCCTTGTCGTTGACGACGAGGGTGTACATGCCCGCCTTCAGCGTCCGAGCGGGCCGCGTGCCCTGCTTCAGCGTGATCGTGAAGCCTGGGCCGACGGTCCCGACAAGCTTGGGTAGTGCCGTCGGCGACGCGCCGGCACTGAGCGTGACTGCGAATGCGAGGACCGCGGCGGCGAGTGCTGCAGACATGACTCTCATGCCAGCACATACGCAGCGACGGCCGAAGCGGTTTTGTCAGCTGACCCTGAACGACCCCTTCATCGTGGTGAGATGCGGGTCGCAGACGAACGTGTAGGTGCCCTTCCTCAGCGCCACGAGGATGGTCTTCGTGCCGACGAAGTCGACGTTCGTGATCACCTTGTTCAGCCCCGGCCCCTTGAGGTGGAAGTTGTGGATGTTCGACTTGTCCGCGACGACGATCGAGTACCGTCCCGGCCTCAGCAGCCGGACGGCGCGGGAACCCTGCTTGAGCGCGATCGTGAAACCGGGGCCGACGGTGCCGGTGAGCCTGGGTACTGCGGCGCCCGACGAGGCGGTCAGCGCGAACGCGAGCGCCGTCGGCACGCCCGCGACGACGAGCGTGCGAAAGCGAAGCAATGCATCTCCTTCCGGGTGTTTCCCGTCCTTGCCAGGATAGAGGCGCCATGCAAGTGCGTGAGCTTGCAAGGGGGCTCTGGTACTGGACCGGGCGTCATCCCGCGTGGACGCCCGGGGACGGCGGCCCGGACGGCTGGGACCAGGAGGTCGGCTGCTACTTCTACGAGGGGCCGGACGCGATCTGCCTCTTCGACCCGCTCGTCCCGATGGAGGACCGCGACCGGTTCTTCGAGGCGCTGGACAGGGACGTCGAGCGGACGGGCCTGCCGGTGCGGTTCCTGCTGACGGTCGACGCGCACCGTCGCAGCGCAGCGGAGCTCGCTGAGCGTTACGGCGGGTCCGCTCCACCACTGCCGCCCGAGCGCCCCGAGCTGCCCCTCGGGGTGTCGATCGCAGCCGAAGCCGCGGACGAGTTCGTGTTCTGGCTCCCGGAGCATCGCGCGCTCGTTGCCGGCGACCTGATCATCGGCCGCGCGCACGGGGTCGAGGTGCCGCGAGCGTGGCTCGAGGAACGCTACGACGCGACGATCGCCGCGTTGCGGCCGCTGCTCGAGTTCCCGGTCGAGCGAATGCTCGTCACGCACGGCGAGCCGGTACTCGAGGACGGCGACGAGGCACTCGAGCGGGCGTTCTCGGCCTGACCCCGTCAGGCAGCACCACGCGGGCATACTGGATCGCAGGCGAGCGCGATGTCCACGTCCACCTGGCACACCATCGCCGATGTAGGGATCAGCGTCTGCTGGGGCACGTTCGTGCTCGTCTGGCTCGTCGGCGCCGTGTACAACGCGCGGCACGCGCCGGCGGTCAGAACGCGAAGAATTGGAAAGGTGCAGTGGCTGCTCGGCGCTGTGATCGTGTGGGTAGCGCTGCGGCTCGTCCCGGGGTCGGACTGGGACCGGCTGTCAGTTCATGCCTTCTGGATCCGCTGGCCCGGCCTTGCGGTCCTGATGGCCGCGACCATGTTCACGATCTGGTCGCGCCTCAGCCTCGGGACGATGTGGTCCTCGACCGTCGTGGCCAGAGAAGGGCATGAGCTGCGCACCGAAGGCCCCTACGGCATCGTCCGCCACCCAATCTATGCCGGCATTCTCGGCATGCTTCTCGGCAGCGCTATGCTCGACGGCTTCGGGCGCTGGACGCTCGCGCTCATCGGCGGCGGAGCGCTCGTGCTCGTCAGGGTGCGGGCCGAGGAACGCCTCCTGAGCGACGTCTTCCCGGACGACTACGAGCGGTATCGGCGCCAGGTGCCGGCACTCATCCCACCGATGCGGCGGCGCTGAGCCGTGCCCGAACCGCCGCGCGCTCGAGCAGCGCGACGTACGCCTTCGACCGCTCGGCGAGATCTGGCCAGCCGGTGCACGAGACCATGTTCCCGTCGACGACGTCGGGGCCCTCGACGTAGGTGCCGCCCGCTGCCTCGATATCCGGCGCGAGCGGCGGGAACCCGGAGGTCTTATCGCTCAGCGCCCGAGCCGCTGCAGCACGGAGGCCGCTGCGAGCGGGAACACCGCCGCGACCGCGAAGCCTGCGCCCCAGGAGGTCGCTGCGACGAAGGACGCGAACGCGAGCGGCGCGACCACGACCGCCGCCTGGAGCATGGTCTGCTGGAGCCCCAGCGCCGCGCCGGCCCGACCCGGTCCGATCGTCTCGACAGTCGCGGCGACCGCCAGGCCGTTCCAGCTCATCGAGAGCCCGCCGCCGAGGACGAGCGCGGTGCAGAGCAGCCAGTCGGGCCCCCCGACGAGGAACGCGGCCGTGGCCACGCCGACTGCCGTGGCAGCCGAGATCCAGCGGATCAGGCCGATTCTGGTTCCAACGCGGTCCGAGAGCCGCCCGCCGCCGAGGCGACCCGCGGCGCCGACCACGTTGATCCCTCCGAGCACGGCGCCGGCCTGCAGGTGCGAGAACCCGCGCTGCGTCTCCAGGAAGAGGACGACGAATCCGGTCACCGCCATCTGCGTCACGATCAGCAGCGAGCTCGCGCTCGAGATTCGCCAGATCCGCCGGTCGCGGAGCGGATGCCGGAGCACGTCTGTCTCGTCCTCGACCTCGCGGATCGGCCCCTCGACCATGAAAGCGGCCGCCACGGCCGCGGCTACGAAGAGGAGCCCGCCGAGGGCGAGCAGGGAGGCGCGGAGGCCCCAATGGTCGACGACGGCGGGAACGGCGAAGGCGGCGGCGAACCCGCCGAGCGGGATGGCTGTCTGCCGGACGCCGAGCGCGAAGCCGCGCTCGCTTCGCGCGAACCAGCTCGTCACCGCGCGGCCGGTCGCCGTGTTCGTGCTCGCCGCGAACGCCGCCATCACGAACAGCCAGGCGAGCAACGCCCCGAAGCCCGGTGCGTACGCGGCGGCCGCGAGCGCCCCCGCCGCACCGACCATGCCGATCGTCGCAGTCGTCCGCTCGCCGATCCGGTCGGCGGCAAGCCCCCAGGGCAGCAGGGTGAGCAGCGCGCCCACGCTGGAGCCGCCGAGTAGCAGGCCGATCTGGCTGAGGCTGAGGTCGTAGCGGTCGCGCAGGACCGGGGCGAGGACCGCCAGCCCAAAGTTCGCGGCCGCCTGGGAGGCCAGCACGAACGTGCCGGCCGACAGGACCGACCAGCGGCGCACGCGAGCCTAGGCCCGCCGGAGCGGGTACTCGTGGCGGCTGGAGCTGCCCTCGAAACGGCTCTTCGTGTCGACGAAGGCCTTGACGTCGGCCTTCCGCAACAGGATCGAGGTCTCGGTGTTCCACGGGCTCACCGTGCCCTGGGAGATGCGCGCGAGGAAGAGTTGCACCACCGGGGAAAAACCCTGCACGTACGGCTGTTGGTCGACGACGAAGTCGAGATGGCCGTCCGCGACGAGCTTCAGGTCGTCGGGAAGCAGGTCGAAGCCGCCGCCGTGGATCCGTCGAGTGCTGCGCGCGAGCACCGTGCCGAGGGCGACGGTTCCGGCCCCATCGAGCGCCACCGCAGCGCGGGCGGTGGGATGCTCGGCCAGCACGGCCTCGACCTTGTGTTCCTGTCGGCGTGGGTCACCCGGGAGGCGAACCAGGATCGACGAGGGCCCCTTCGCCCGCGCGAGCCCGGCCTCGACGCCGAACTGACGTTGCAAGGTCCACCTGCGCGAGTCCTCCGGCGCGAGGAGCAGTACCTGGCCGGAGGGGACGAGGCGCGTCAGCTCTGCGCCGGCGCGCGCGCCGGCGGCGTACGGATCTTCGCCCGTGTACTGCACCCGCTTACCGTTGGCGTAACCGACGTTGAAGGCGACGAGCGGGATCCTGGCCCGTCTCGCCGCCTCGATCCCGGGCGCGAGCGCGCGGTCGTCGACGATCGACACGGCGATTCCGTCTGCCTTGCGCGACACGGCCGAGCTGAGCGCGTGGGCCGTCTCGTCGGCCGAGCTTCGGGGCGATCCGGTCCACTGAACCGAGCACAGCACCAGAGCGGCCGCATCCTGCGCTCCGAACTGCGTGGCGATGAAGAGCGGGTCGAGCGTGTTGTGGCTGACGAAGAGGAAGCGCCAGCGAGGGTGGTCGGGGAAGTCGCCGCCGCCGGCCGCGAGCGCTGCGGCCGGGCCGAGCAACTGGGCCAGCGAGACGCCCGCCGCCCCGGCTCCCGCGCGGCGAAGGAATGCTGCGCGATCGGTCATGCGTGCTCGAGCTGGATCCGGCCGACAACGCCGCTCAGCACCCCGTCATCGAACGAGACCCTCGCCAGGACGCCGGCCGGCCGACTACGGACGAGCAGGTCCCCCGGCCCACAGCCCGGAGTCTCGACCTCGCGGAAGGAAGCCTCGTGCGGGCGCTCGATCACGACCGCTTTCACGGCTCAAGTCTATGCCGGGCGCTGCGGGGAGCGGCGGAGGCGGACTCAGCCCTCGGCGGCGGCGGCCGACTCCGCCTCGCCGTGCCGCTCGGCCTCGAGCATCGGCCGGAACTCGACCTCCAGCCGCTCGATCCGCGTTCCCTCGACCTCGAGCACCTTGAAGCGCAGCCCGCCGTCCTCGAGCTCGTCGTCGGGTTGAGGCGCACGGCCGAGGAGCCCGAAGACGTAGCCTCCCATGGTGTGGTAGTCCTGGATCGGCAGCGACATCTGGAACTGCTCGTTGAAGTCGTCGATCGGGAACGTGCCGCTGATCCGGATGGTGCGCTCGTTCACCTGCTCGACCGCCTCGTCCGGGAGGTCGAACTCGTCCGCGATGTCGCCGACGATCTCCTCGAGCACGTCCTCGAGCGTGACGATCCCCTCCATGTCGCCGTACTCGTCGACGACGATCGCCATGTGCTGGTTCGTCCGCCGGAACTCGGTGAGGAGCGCGGCGATGTCCTTGGTCTCCGGGACGATGTACGGCGGCCGGAGAATCGACTCGAGATCGACCTCGGCGATCCCGCGGTCGATCATCGCTTTCAGCAGGTCGCGCAGATGGAGCACGCCGATGATGTGTTCCGGCTCCTCGCGGTAGACGGGGTAGCGCGTGTAGGGAGACTCGATCACCCCCCGGAGCGCCTCCTCAGGCGGCATGTCGGCCGACAGCGCGACGACCTCGGGCCGCGGCCGCATCACGCCGCTGGCCTCCTTGTCGGCGAAGTCGAAGACCTTGTAGAGCATCTCCTGCTCTTCCTCCTCGAGCTCGCCCTCGACGGTGGAGCGCTCGAGCAGCATCTTGAGCTCGGCCTCCGAGTAGACGGCGCCCTCTGCACCGGGCGGCTCCAGCCCGAGTGCGCGCAGGGTGAGCTCGCTGGAGCGCTGCAGGAACCAGATCAGGGGATTGAAGACGAAGAAGAACGCGCGCACGGGGATCGCGACGAGGAGCGCCGTCTGCTCCGAGTGCCCGAGCGAGATCCCCTTCGGGACGAGCTCGCCGACGACGACGTGGAAGAACGTCAGCACGAGCAGCGCGATGATCACGGCGGCCGCCGTTGCCATCACCGGGTCGAAGAGCCGGACCAGGGCGTGCTCGCCGAGAGCACCGATTGCCAGCGAGGTGACCGTGACGCCGAGCTGCATCGCGGCGATGAACCGCGGCGGCTCGGCCGTGATCCCGAGCACGACCCGGGCGCGGCGGTTGCCTTCGTGCTCGAGCTCGTGCATGCGCGTCCGGCGGACGGTCACGAGCGCGTACTCCGCCGCGACGAAGTAGCCGTTCAGCAGGATGAGAACGGCGACCGCGAGGAGCTCGAGGAAGAGGGTCATGCACCCCGCGCGCCGATTGCAGCCGCGCCGAAGCTGATCCAGCGCGCGCCGGTCACGGGCGCGTAAAAACCGGAATCGCGCGCCCCGTCATCGGGGCGCCGGTACTAGGCGGGAGGTCGTTCTCCAAAGGAACTAGCGGTGAGTATAGGCCACGCGTCCGTCGACATCGATGCGTGCGGCGCGGCCGAGGACGACGAGATGCTACGTGGCCGGGCGAGGTCGGCACCGCAAGACAACACGCGGTGGATCCCGGCGAACATATGTTCTATAGTTACCGCGTGGGGGTCGAATATCGCGAAGAGCCGTGCCGGACCGCGCTCAACCGCGTCAAGGGCATGGCCTTCCAATGGTCGCTCAACCCGTACATGGGCTGCGCCCATCGCTGCACGTTCTGTTACGTCCGCGCGTTCGAGCTGCGTGCAGACCGTCCCTCAGGCGAGCGCTACGGCCGCTCCATCCGGGTCAAGGTCAACGTGGCAGAGGTGCTGCGCGCCGAGCTCGCGCGACCCTCGTGGAGCGGCGAGACCGTCGCGATCGGCGCGGCGACCGACCCGTATCAGCCCGCCGAGGGCCGCTACCGGCTGACCCGCGGGTGCCTCGAGGCCCTGCGCGACGCGTCGAACCCCTTCAGCCTGATCACCCGCAGCCCGATGATCGTCCGCGACCTCGACGTGCTCGTCGGTGCGGCGCGGCAAGCCGAGGTCGGGGTCGTCTTCTCGGTGCCGACGCTCGACGAGGAGGTCTGGCGTCGCACCGAGCCCGGGACGCCGCCGCCGCAACGACGGCTGGAGGCCCTGAAGCGGCTCGTCGATGCCGGAATCAAGGCGGGAGTCGGGATGGCCCCGATCCTGCCGGGGATCTCCGACCGCCCCGACCAGCTCGAACGCGTCGTCCGAGCCGCGCGCGAAGCCGGCGCGACCAGTGTCTGGGCGAACCTGCTCTACCTCAAGGCCGGGACACGCGAGCACTTTCTCGAGGCCCTGGCGCGCGACTGGCCGGAGGAGCTCGAGCGCTACGAGCGGCTGTACGGCGACCGTGCCTACCTGCCGAAGATGCTCGCCGAGCCCGTTCGAGCCCTCGTCGCGGAGCTGCGGACGAGGCACGGCATTCGCGACCGGCGGCGGCTCGAGCTGCGCCCCGCGCCCCGAGCCGAGCAGCTGGCGCTCATCCCTGACTAGGGGACGGCGGATGACCGTTCTATGATCGCGCCAATGGCTGAAGGGGCGCAGGCCGACGAGATCACCGTCCTGATCGTCGATGACCACGAGGTCGTCCGCGAGGGGCTTCGGCTCTCGCTCTCCCGGGCTCCTCACATCCGCGTGATCGGGGAAGCCAGCAGCGGCAAGAGCGCGATCGCGCTCGTCGAGCGTCGCAGGCCCGACGTCGTGATCATGGACGTGCGAATGCCGGGCATGGACGGGCTCGAGGCGACGAAGGAGATCATGAGGCAGACACCCGACGCGGCCGTGCTGATGTTCACCGCCTTCAGCGAGCGCTCGCTGCTCGCGCGCGGTCTCGAGTCCGGCGCGAAGGGATACATCCTCAAGGAGGCTCCGCACGAGACGCTCCTGCGCGCGATCGAGAAGATCGCCAGGGGCGAGGGCTACGTCGACCCGGCGCTGATGCCCGCCTTCCTTTCCGGCAAGGACCAGGCGGACCTGCTGACGGCGCGCGAGCGGGAGATCCTCCAGCTGCTCGCGGACGGCATGTCAAACGCCGACGTGGCTTCGAGGCTCTTCATCAGCCAGGAGACGGTCAAGAGCCACGTTCGCCACATCCTCGCGAAGCTCGAGGCGGACACACGGACGCACGCGGTCGCGATCGCGCTTCGCGAGTCGATCATTGACTGAGCCTGACACGCCGCATTCCGAGCGGCGCCAGGGCGAGCGGCGCCGTGAGGAACGCGAGCGGATCCGCCTCTTCGAGCAGCTCGTCGCCGCCGAGCAGGACGAGCGGCGGCGCCTCGCGCTCTTCCTCCACGACGGCGCGGTGCAGTCGCTCTCGGGGATCGCGTTGATGCTCGACGCAGTGGGTCACGCCATCGAAGAGGGCCGCTACGTGGACGCGCAGCAAGTGCTCGCGAGCGCGCTCGAGAGGCAGCGGCAGACGATCCGGTCGCTGCGCGACCTCTCGTTCAACCTCGAGCCGATCGTGCTGCGCGACCAGGGCTTCGTGCCGGCGGTTCGGGCGCTCGCCGACCGGCTCGGCCTCGACGAGTCGGTGCAGGTCGACGTCGACGTCGCCGCAGGCGAGGAGTTCGTCGAGCGGGCGCGCGTTGCCCTTTACCAGCTGATCCGCGAGGCGCTGAGCCAGGCGGTCGGCCGGCGGCCGAGGACGATCTCGGTGAGCCTTGCCGACCTGCCGGACGGCGGCGCGGAGCTCAGGGTCGCGGACGACGGAGTCCTCGAGCGGAGAGGCGGCAGCGCGGAGGCGTTCGAGGGGCGTGTGCGGCCGCTCAGCGGACGCGTGGAGGTCGACCACACCGGCAGCGGGACGACGGTCAGTGTCGTCCTGCCCGCCTACGTGATCCGCGGCTAGGCTCTTCTCGGGTGACCTCCCTTCTCGGATGACCTACCTGGTGTTCCTCTGGCGGCCGAGCGGCTACGAGCTCGTCGAGCGCGAGGGTGATCCGCCGTCCGTCGGCGACGTCGTCGACGAGAACGGAGGCCGGATGACGGTCGTCAAGGTCGTCAGCTCGCCGCTCCCGGGTGACACCCGCCGCTGCGCGTATGTCCACCCGGTCTAGCGGCGCCTCGGTGCCGACGCCGGGGCACCGCGCTTCTCGCGCGCCTTCTTCTTGCGCTGGCGGTCGTTCTTCCAGCGCCTGATCGCCCTCGAGCCGCGGCCCACTGGGAAACTGTATCCCGCTTGTCTACGCTGGTGGTCATGGACGAGTTCGAGCTGCTCGTCGAGGATGCGATCGACTCGCTGCCGGACGGCCTGCGCGCGTTCATGTCGAACGTCGCGATCATCGTCGACGAGGAGCCGCCTCCCGGGCTGCCGCTGCTCGGGCTCTACCAGGGCGTGCCGCTGACGCAGCGCACGAGCGCCTACGCGGGCGTGCCTCCCGACAAGATCACGATCTACCGCGGCCCGCTGGAACGCCGCGCCGCCGGAGACCCCGACCGGCTTCGGAACGAGATACGCCGCGTGGTCGTCCATGAGATCGCACACCACTTCGGAATCAGCGACGAGCGGCTCGTCGAGCTCGACCGCTACTAGCCGATAGTCGATTTGAGTCATGCGGTCGAGACCGACCGCACTAGCGTCGAGACACACCGATGGAGACGCCGTCGAGCCGGAACCTCGCGGCGCGCGCGGGCGGCTGGAGCGCGCGCCACTGGAAGCGCGCCTTCTTCGGCTGGCTCGTGTTCGTCGCCGCCGCCGTCCTGCTCGGGATGTGGGTCGGGCTGAAGCCGCTCTCCGACGCCGACCAGGCGTCGGGCGAGGCCGGGCGCGCGGCGCACATCCTCGACCGGGCCGGCTTCAAGCTGCCGGCGACCGAGAGCGTGCTCGTACAGAGCCGGACCGCGACGATCGACGACCCGGCGTTCGTCTCCGCGATCGGCGGCGTCGCGCAAATGGTCTCCATGCTGTCCGACGTGACGAACGTCCGTAACCCGCTCCTCTCTCCCGCGACCCAGACGTCGCGCGACGGGCATTCGGCACTCGTCCAGTTCGACATCAAGGGCGCCCGTGACCACGCCAAGCGCAAGGTCGAGGCGACGATGGACATGGTCAGGGCCGTCGCCCAGGGGAACCCGAGCTTCCGGATCGAGCAGTTCGGCTACGCGAGCGCGAACCACGAGCTCGAGAAGGTCTACGACGAGGACTTCAGTCGGGCCGAGAAGCTCTCCATGCCCCTGACGCTCCTCGTGCTGCTGCTCGCGTTCGGCTCGCTCGTCGCGGCCGGGATCCCGGTGCTGCTCGCCTTCTCGGCGGTGCTCGCGGCGATCGGCCTCAACGAGCTGATCAGCCAGCTGATCCCGGCCGCCGACTTCTCGAAGTACATCATCCTCCTCGTCGGGATGGCGGTCGGCGTGGACTACTCGCTCTTCTACCTGCGTCGCGAGCGGGAGGAGCGGACGAAGGGCGCCGAACCCGACGCCGCTCTTGCGCGCGCGGCGGCGACCTCCGGCCGCGCCGTGCTGATCTCCGGCGGGACGGTGCTGATCGCGATGGCGGGAATGTTCCTGGCCGGCAACGGGGTCTTCACGTCGATCGCCATCGGAACGATGCTCGTCGTCTTTGTCGCGATGGTCGGCTCGCTGAGCGTCCTGCCGGCCCTGCTGCACCGGCTCGGTGACAAGATCGAGAGGGGGCGCATCCCGTTCCTCGGCCGGATGAGTCGGCCGGCGGGCGACTCGCGATTCTGGGGGGCGATCCTCAAGCCGGTGCTACGGCACCCGGGCGCCGCGGTGATCCTCGCGGGCGGCGCCCTGGCCGCGGCTGCCGTGCCAGTGCTCGGGATGCACACGAAGATGCCGAGCTACACCGACCTGCCGAGCAGCCTGCCGATCGTCCGCAGCTACGAAGACATCGTCCAGGCGTTCCCGGGCTCGCAGATGCCGGCGGAGGTCGTCGTCAGGGGCGCCGACGTCACGGCGCCGGTGTACCGGCGCGTGTATGAGCAGGCCAAGCGGAAAGCCCTCGCGACCGGCCTCCTCTTCCAGCCGTTCCACGTGTTCGTCAACCCGGACAGGACGGTCGCCCGGATCGAGCTCTCCGTCGCCGGCAGCGGCGAGGACGGGACGTCGTACCGCGCGCTCAAGGCGCTGCGCCAGGACGTGATCGCGCCGCTCGAGCCGAGGCTGCCGGCGGGGACGACGATCGCGGTCACCGGCCAGACCGCGGGCACGTTCGACTTCAACGAGATGATGAAGGCGCGGGCGCCCGTCGTGATCGGCTTCGTGCTCGGCCTTGCCTTCCTGCTGCTGCTGATCACGTTCCGCTCGGTCGTCGTGCCGCTGACTGCGATCGTCCTCAACCTGCTCTCGGTCGGCGCGGCCTACGGCACCCTGATCATGACCTTCCAGTGGGGCCACCTCGAGGGAGTGCTCGGATTCCGCTCGAACCACGCGATCACCGCCTGGCTGCCGCTGTTCCTGTTCGTGATCCTCTTCGGCCTTTCGATGGACTACCACGTCTTCATCATCAGCCGGATCAAGGAACTGCACGACCGCGGCCTCGCGACCGAGGAGGCAGTCGAGCGCGGGATCCGCGGGACGGCCGGAACGGTGACTGCGGCGGCGATCGTGATGGTGGCCGTGTTCGGAATGTTCGCGGCCTTGCGCGAGATCGACGTTAAGCAGATGGGCGTCGGCCTCGCACTCGCGATCCTGATCGACGCAACGGTGATCCGCGCGGTGCTGTTGCCCTCGACGATGAAGCTGCTCGGCGAGCGGAACTGGTATCTGCCCCACTGGCTCCAGCGGCTGCCCGAGCTACCCGCCGACCGGCCGACCCGGCCGCCGACGGTCACGCCCCAGCACTAGCGGCGGCGTCCTCCGCAGCGACGAGCCCGAGGACGAGCGCCTGCGCGAGCCCGCTCGCGTAGCCGCCGTTGGAGAACCCGCCCGCGTCGACGCCGGCGACCCAGGTCCCGTCGGCCGCGCGTGCCCGCTCGTCGATCTTCACGCCGCCGTATGTGTGCGTGACTGCGGAGTGGACCCGGACGCGCAGGCCACCGCCGGGGAGCGGCTCGGTCTGCTGCGCGAACGGCAGCTTCGCGACGACTTCGGGACGGCTGAGCGCTTCCGCGTCGAGCTCGTACCAGGCCCGGCCTCCGGGTTGGGCGGCGATCGCCTGTGCGAGGTCGTTCTCCGACCAGGACGGCTCTCCCGGGAAGAACTCCTCGCCGAGGTCGTTTACCCGGCGGGCGAAGCGCCCGTAGAGCTGTGCGGCGGCGACGAACTGGTCCTCGGGCACCGGCCCGGGCATCGCTCGGCCGTAGAACTCGTCGCTC
>JBKOVL010000268.1:0-5131 GCA_046723895.1 Actinomycetota bacterium
CCCGTATTGGTCAATACGGGCGCTCCCTGCGTCCTAGCCTGGCGGGCCGCTGACGACCGAGAACTCCGCCAGCGATGACGGACGCCCTGCAGACCGCGGAGGAGATTCTCGCCGGCGAGGAGGCATGGGTCGTCGGTGGTGCGGTGCGGGACGAGCTGCTCGAGAGGCCCGTGCTCGATCTCGACATCGCCTGCCGCGAGCCCGAGCGCGCCGCGCGCGCCTATGCGAGGCGCCGTGGTGGCGCGGTCTTCCCGCTCTCGGCCGCGCACGGCGGCTGGCGGGTGGCGGTCGACGGAGGGCGCACCGTCGACTTCACGCCGCTCCAGGGCGAGACGATCGAGGCCGACCTCGGCACGCGCGACTTCACGGTCAACGCAATTGCCGTCCCGCTCGCGGGCGGGAACCCGATCGACCCTTACGACGGGCGCGGCGACCTCGGGCGCGGCGTCCTGAAGGCGATCTCCCCGCGGGTCTTCGACGACGATCCGCTCCGGCTCGTCCGGGCGGTTCGGCTCGAGGACGAGCTCGGCTTCCGGCTCGATCCCGAGACGGAGACCCTCGTCCGCGAGCGGGTGTCGCTCGCGCCGCGGCCGGCCGGCGAGCGGCTCCTCGACGAGCTGCGCCGCCTCTCCGCAGACGGTTTCGAGCGCCTCGCGGAGCTCGGCCTGCTGGAGCCGCTCGGCGGGAGGCTGTCGCCGCGGCTGCGGGCCGTCGACACGCCGTGGTTCCGGCTCGCCGTAACCTTCGGCTGTCGGCTTCGGCGGCTGCCGATCTCGAATGAGCTCCGGCGGTTCACCGACACGCTGCTGCGGGCAGAGGCCCCGGCCGACGGCTCACCGCGCGCGATCCACCGTTTCCGCCGGGCGACCGAGCCGTGGGCGCTCGAGGCGCTCGCGTTCCTCGGCGCCGGAGAGTATGCCGACGCCGTTCGCGCGGCGCGCGAGTCGGAGCCCGCCGACCCCCTCCTGCGCGGGAACGAGCTGGGCGTGCCGCCGGGGCCGGAGGTCGGCCGGTTGCTCGAGCTCGTCGCCGAGGAGCGCGCTGCGGGCACGATCTCGACGAGAGAGGAGGCGCTGGAGCTTGTCCGCAAATCGCTGGGCTGAGACCGCCGGCCGGATGGCGGAGTTCGAGGAGAACCGCCGCGCGGAGCTCACGGAACGGGTCCGCCGCTTCGTCCAACCCTCCGGCGACGAGCGCGCGCTCGACGCCGGTGCGGGCACCGGCGCGCTGGCCTTCGCGCTCGCCCCGCACGTGGCCGAGGTCCTGGCCGTCGACCGCGAGCCGGCCCTGCTCGACGAGGCGCGCCGCCACGCGGTCGCCTTTCCGAACGTCACGATCGCGGAGGGAGACATCACGCGGCTCGACCTCGCGAGCGGGACCTTCGACCTCGCCGGCTGCGCGCGCACGCTCCACCATGTCCGGCGGCCGGAGCTCGCCATCGCCGAGCTCGCCAGGGTCACCCGGTTCGGCGGGCTTGTGCTCGTGATCGACCAGATCGCGCCGATGGACCCCCTGCTCGGCGTCGCGCTCGACCGCTTCGAACGGGCGCGCGACCCGACACATACGCGGCTGCTTCCAGACGTCGACGTGCGGTCGTTCCTCGAGGCAAACGGACTGGTCGTCGTCCGGACGGAGTTCCACGAGGAGCAGCGGGACCTCGATCGCTACCTCGACCTGGCCGCCTGCGAGGGCGAGGCGCGCGAGCGCGCGGCCGCGCTCGCGCCGGACGACTACGCCGTGCTCGTGGGGTGGTACCTCGCGACCAAGCCGAGACCCCGAGCCTAAGCTTCGCCGCCGTGGACCGTGCCGACCTGACGAACCGGCTCGCCGACCTCGCGGTCTCGTTCGCCGCCAACGTCCAGGCCGGACAGATCGTCACCGTCGGAGCCGACCACGCGCAGTACGAGCTGGCCCGGGCGATCGCCGAGAGCGCCTACACCCGCGGGGCGAAGTTCGTCGACGTCCAGTACTTCGACCCCTACGTCAAGCGTGCTCGGATCGCCCATGCGGCCGACGACACGCTGGAGTTCGTGCCCTCCTGGATCTCGCAGCGGATGCTGGCGATCGGCGAGCAGCGGGCGGCAAGGATCTCGCTGTCCGGCCCGACGACGACGGGCCTGCTCGACGATCTCGACCCTGGACGGGCCGGGCGTGACCAGCTCCCGTTCACGAAGGAGATCCTGACCGTGATCGGCGACCGAACGACGAACTGGACGGTCGTCCCGTGCCCGACCGAGCTCTGGGCGAGGCTCGTGTTCCCCGACCTCCCGCCCGAGGGGGCGCTCGACCGGCTCTGGGAGCAGGTCGCGCACGTCTGCCGGCTCGACGAGCCCGATCCGGTCGCGGCCTGGAACGAGCGGGCCGCCGCGCTGACGGACGCGGCAGACCGCCTCAACGCACAACGCTTCGACGCGCTGCACTTCGAGGGGCCGGGGACGGACCTGACGCTTGGTCTGCTTCCGAGCTCGAAGTTCCGCGCGGCGCGCGAGGAGACGATCGACGGCATCGTCCACCTCCAGAACCTGCCGACCGAGGAGGTCTACGCGACCCCCGACCCGCAGCGAGCAGAGGGTCGCGTGCGGTCGACGAAGCCGCTCGTGCTCACCGACGGGACGATCATCCGCGGGCTGCAGATCCGCTTCGAGGGCGGTCGGGCGGTCCAGATCGAGGCCGACCAGGGCGCCGGCGTGATGCGAGGGCGGGCCGCCTCCGACGAGGGTGCGGCGCGGCTCGGCGAGGTCGCGCTCGTCGACGGCGCGGGACGCATCGGCACGCTCGGCACCGTCTTCTACGACACGCTGCTCGACGAGAACGCCGCCAGCCACATTGCCCTCGGCGACGGCTTCGACGGGAGTCTCTCCGAGGAGGACCGCGAGCGCTGCAATCGCAGCTCGATCCACATCGACTTCATGATCGGCGGCCCGGACGTGACCGTTACCGGTCTCAGGAGCGGCGACCGAACGCCGGTGCTCGTCGACGGCACCTGGCAGATGTAGGACGGTCGCCGTCCACTTCCCGCGACCGAGAGGGGAATGCCGACTTCGCGAGGAGTCGAGCAGCGCCCGGCACGTGCCCGTACGGCTCATCGACGGTGCACCAGCTCGCCCGCGGCAAGCCCGGGTTACACGGCGCCGGGTCGGCCGTACCGGCCGCGTGCGAGCACGCGCGCGAGGAGCGAGGGAAAGAGGCCCTGGAGGATCGCAACGGGGCGGTACCACCACGGCACGTAGCTCTCCCGGCGGTCGCGCCGGATCGCGGCGAGGATCGACCTGGCGATCCGCTCGGGGCCGATGATCGTCCACTCGAGCTGCTTCGGGATCACGCCGCGCTGGGGGAAGCCCTCCGTCTCGGCGAAACCAGGTAGCACCGTGTGCACGCGGACGCGGCGGCCGCGGAGCTGTGCGGCGGTCGCGCGCGAGAACGCGAGCTGGGCGCTCTTGGCCGCCGAGTACGGCCCGGAGGGCGGCATCGTCACCGCCCCGGCGACCGAGACGACGTTGACGACGTCCGACGGCGCGGCAGCCTCGAGCGCGGGCAGGAACGCGCGCAGGCACCAGACGCCGCCGAGGTAGTTGATCCGTGTCACCGCCTCGATCCGGTCGGCGTCGCCGGAGAGGAAGTCCGCGCGCGCGGGGATGCCGGCGCTGTTGACCAGCAGCTTGATCCGTGGATGGCGCTCCGTCACGCGCGTGCCGAGCGCCTCCACGGCGGCCCGATCGCCGACGTCGCAGACCTCCGCCTCGGCGCCGAGCTCCTCGGCGAGGGCCTGCAGCCGCTCCTCGCCGCGGGCGACGAGCACGCAACGCCAGCCCTCACGCGTGAGGTCGCGCGCCAGCGCGGCTCCGATCCCGCTCGAGCCGCCGGTGATCACTGCGATCCGGTCGTCCACCGCTACTTCGGCCGCGCCGCGCGCACCCGCGGAGCCTGCACGTCTTCGAAGCTGCGCCGGACCGGCTCGAGCGCGAATGAGGCGACGGCGACCGGAAGGAACGCCGCCGCGAGCGCAACGAGTCCGAGGGGACGACGCAAGTGGGCCAGGGTATCTGACGGGGGTTAGACTCGCCTGCCGTGGCCACGGACAAGTTTGCCGGCAAGCGCGCGATCGTGCTCGGTGTCGCCAACAAGCGGTCGATCGCGTGGGGGATCGCACGTCGCCTCGCCGAGGGCGGAGCCCGGCTCGCGTTCACGTACCAGGGCGAGCGCCTCGAGTCGAGCGTCCGCGAGCTCGCCGGCACGGTCGACAGCCCGCTCGTGACCGCCTGCGACGTGCAGTCGGACGAGGACATCGCGCGCGTCTTCGCCGAGGTCGCCGACACCTTCGACGGTGGCCTCGACATCCTCGTCCACTCGGTCGCCTACGCGGCCGCCGAGGACCTGGAGGGGCGATTCACCGACACGCCGCGCGACCGATTCTGGCTGGCGCTCGACGTCAGCGCCTACTCGCTCGTCAGCTGCGCCCGCTCGGCGGAGCCGCTGATGGAGGCTGCCGGCGGCGGCTCGATCCTGACGATGACCTACCTCGGGGGCGTACGGGCGGTCCCGAACTACAACGTGATGGGCGTGGCAAAGGCGGCGCTCGACGCCTCGGTGCGCTACCTCGCGTGGGACCTCGGCCAGAAGAACATCCGCGTGAACGCAATCTCGGCCGGGCCGGTGCGCACCCTTGCCGCGCGCTCGATCGCCGGCTTCCCGACGATGGAGGCGATCGTGGAGGAGCGCGCGCCGCTCCACCGGCACATCGACGCCGACGACGTCGGCGCCGCCGCGGCCTACCTGCTCTCGGACGACGCGAAGAACGTCACCGCGGCGACGCTCTACGTCGACTCCGGATATCACTCGATGGGGCTATGAAGCGTGGTTAACCGCTGTGGACGGGTGCGTAAGACTTTCTAAAGCCCTCTGAAGCGAGCCTCGACCCCCTCCTGAGGTGAAAATCAAGGCGCTGCCCGGCGCGTCGTGACAAAATCGCTGCAACGGTTCCGGACTTACAAGGTCGACGCGGACGACGTGGGCGCCGCCGCCGGCTACCTCCTCTCGGACGAGGCGCGCAACGTGACAGCGACGACGCTCTACGTCGACGCCGGGTATCACGCCATGGGGATGTGATCAGCCCGGCCGCGTGAACTCGGCC
>JBKOVL010000047.1:0-19789 GCA_046723895.1 Actinomycetota bacterium
TTCGTCACCGAGGACGGCGCCGAGACCGACCTCGACATCGGTCATTACGAGCGCTTCGTCGACGAGAACCTCTCGCGGAACGCCAACCACACCGCCGGCGGGATCTGGTACTCGGTGCTGCGCAAGGAACGCCGCGGCGAATACCTCGGCTCGACCGTGCAGGTGATCCCGCACATCACGAACGAGATCAAGGAACGCATCCGCCGCGCCGCCGAGGCGACCGACTGCGACATCGTCCTCTCCGAGATCGGCGGCACCGTCGGCGACATCGAGTCTCTGCCGTTCCTCGAGGCGATCCGCCAGTTCCGCCGCGAGGCGGGGCCCGAGAACGTCCTCTACCTGCACGTCACGCTCGTGCCATTCGTGGAGTCGGCGGGAGAGCTGAAGACGAAGCCGACGCAGCACTCCGTCAACGAGCTGCGGCGTATCGGTATCCACCCCGACCTCATCGTCTGCCGCTCGCGCGACGCGATCTCCACCGACGTCCGCGAGAAGATCGCGCTCTTCGCCGACGTCCAGCCGCGCGAGGTGATCGCGAACGAGGACGTCTCCGACGTCTATCTCGTCCCCGCTGCGCTCCAGGAGCAGGGCCTGGACGACCTCGTCTGCGAGAAGCTCGGGCTGCCGGCAGGCGAGGCCGAGCTCGGCGAGTGGCACGAGCTGACCGAGCGCATCCGCCTGCGCGAGGGCACGGTCGAGATCGCGCTCGTCGGCAAGTACGTGAAACTGCACGACGCCTACCTCTCGGTGCACGAGGCGCTGAAGCACGCCGGCATCCACCACGGCTGCCACGTGCGCGTCCGCTGGGTCGACGCAGAGGGGATGTCGCTCGAGGAGGCCCAGCGCGAGCTCGAGCAGGTCGACGGAGTGCTCGTCCCCGGCGGCTTCGGCTCGCGCGGGTGGGAGGGGAAGGTTCTCGCCTGTCGCGTCGCCCGCGAGCGGCAGATCCCCTATCTCGGGATCTGTCTCGGGATGCACGTCGCCGTCTCCGAGTTCGCCCGTCACGTCGTCGGCCTCGAAGGCGCGAACTCGACCGAGATGGATCCCGAGACGCCGTACCCCGTGATCGACCTGCTGCCGGAGCAGAAGGAGGTCGAGGACCTCGGCGGGACGATGCGCCTCGGCGCCCAGGCGGTCGAGATCGCCGAGGGCACGCGCACCCGCGAGACCTACGGCGAGCCGGTGATCCACGAGCGGCACCGGCATCGCTACGAGGTGAACAACCACTACCGCCAACAGCTCGTCGACGCCGGGCTCGTCGTCTCCGGGACGTTCCAGCAGGGGCGGCTCGTCGAGATCATCGAGCTGCCGGATCACCCGTGGTTCGTTGCGAGCCAGTTCCACCCCGAGTTCAAGTCGCGCCCGACGCGGCCGGCCCCGCTCTTCCGGGAGTTCGTCGGCGCTGCCCACGATCGCGCTCGCGCACGGCGAGCCGCTGTCCCCGCCGCTGCGTCCTAGACCACGCGTCGCTTCGTCGGGACAGCCAGAAGGCTGTCCCTCGTAGGATCGGGCGCGATGGGCGGCGTTCTCGACCTCTTTCTCGACCTCGCTGCAATGCCGTCGCCGCCGGGCGAGGAGCGCGCCGTCGCCGACCGGGTCGCCGCCGAGCTGCGCGGCCTCGGCCTCCAGGTCGACGAGGACGACGCCGGGCGGGCGATCCGCGCGACCGCAGGCAACCTCTACTGCCGGCTCGAGCCGAGTGCGGAGGGGACCCCGCTCTTCCTCTGCTCGCACATGGACACGGTGCCCCCGACCGCGGCGATCGAGCCGGTCGTCGACGACGGGGTCGTCCGCAACGCCGCCGGGACGATCCTCGGCGCCGACAACAAGTCCGCGGTTGCTGCGATGGTCGAGGCCGCGCGCCGCCTCGTTCAGGAGCGCCGGCCGCACGCCGGGCTCGAGCTCGTCTTCACCGCCAAGGAGGAGGTGGGGCTGCGCGGCGCGCAGGCGTTCGACTGCGGGCGGCTCGCCGCGCGGGTGGGCTACGTCTACGACCAGGCCGGGCCGATCGGGGAGGTGGTCCTCGGCGCCCCGTACTCGTCGATCGTCGCGGTCACCTTCGTCGGCCGGGCGGCACACGCGGGCATGGCGCCCGAGGACGGCCGCTCGGCGATCGCGGCGGCCGGACGCGCGATCGCGGACATGCGTCTCGGCCGCCTCGACGAGGAGACGACCGCGAACGTCGGCACGATCCAGGGCGGGGTCGCGCGCAACATCGTCCCCGAGCGATGTTCGTTCACCGGGGAGGCGCGCTCCCATGACGAGCGTAAGCTCGCGGAGGTCGTTCAGGAGATGCTCGAGGCCTGCACCTTCGCCGCCTCGCTCACGGGCTGCGAGCTGGAGACCAAGGTCGAACCGGGGTTCCGGGGGTATCGGTTCCGTCGAGAGGACGAGGCGGTCCGCCTCGCGCGGGGCGCGCTCGAGCGCACCGGCCACGAGCCGACCTACTCGCTCTCCGGGGGCGGCGCCGACGCGAACGTCTTCAACATGCGCGGCCTCGCCTGCGTGAACCTCGCGAACGGAATGGCCGAGATCCACAGCCCGGACGAGCACATCGCCGTCGCCGACCTGGAGGCGATGGTCGATGTCACGCTCGCGCTGCTCGAGGAGGCGCGTGCCGCTTAGTCTTCGGCGAGGCGCCGTCACCGCGGTCCTCGAGCGTCACGAAGGGCTGGCGCGGATCGAGGTGGACGGCGAGCCCTGCATCGCCTACCCGACGCTGACCGGCCCGGTCGCCCTCGGTGACGAGGTCGTCGTCAACACGCAGGCGCGCACCCTCGGCCTCGGCTCCGGCGGCTTCGACGTCCTCTACCTGAACCTCACCCGCGGCCTCGGCCTCGCGCCGGAGCCCGCCGCCCACGTCGTGAAGCTTCCGTACACGCCTGCACAGGTTGCGCTCCCGCACGCAGAGGAGTCGGGACCTGCAGGCTTCCGCCTGGACGGCATGCCGGTCGTCTGCTGCTCGGTGCACAGTCAAGTCGCGCCCGTGTGCGCGGCGCTTGCCGGGCGGCGGGTGGCGTACGTCCAGCTGGAGGGCGGGGCGCTCCCGCTTGCGCTCTCCGACTCGGTCCGTGCGCTCAGGGAACGCGGGCTCGTCGCCGCGACGGCCTCCGTCGGGGCCTGCTTCGGCGGCGATGTCGAATGCGTGAGCCCGTGGTCGGCGCTCGCGTGGGCGAAGGCGGCCGACCACGACGTCGCGGTGTGCTCGGTCGGGCCGGGGATCGTCGGCACCGGCTCCCGGCTCGGCCACGGCGGTCTCGCGGCCGCGACCGCCGCGAACGCGACGATCGGGCTCGGCGGCCGGGCGGTGGTGGCGGCGCGCATCTCGGAGGCAGACGATCGCGAGCGCCACCATGGCGTCTCCCACCACACGCGTGCCGTCCTCGACCTCTGCCTCGGCGACGTGGTCGTCGCCGACGACGCAGACGCCGAGGGCTGGGAGGAAGCGTGCGCCGGGCTGCCGCTCTCGCACATGGGCCGTGGCGTGGAGGAGGACCGGGCGTTCTTCGCCTCCGCGTACGCCGCCGGCGTCGCGGCTCGGAGACTGCTCGGATGAAGCCCGACTCCTCGCGCACCGCGTGGCGGGGGAAGCTGCTCGCGGTCACGCTCGAGCGGTGGGGCGACCACGAGCGCGAGATCGTCGAGCACCCAGGCGCGGTCACGATCGTGGCGGTCGACCGCGAGGACAGGGTCGCTCTCGTCCGCCAGGTACGCGAGGCGACGAGGAAGGAGCTGCTCGAGCTCCCGGCCGGGACGCTCGAGCCCGGCGAGGAGCCGCTCGCGACCGCGAGGCGCGAGCTCGAGGAGGAGACCGGCCTGACCGGCGGCGAGTGGCGCGAGGTGACCCGCTTCTACACGGCGCCCGGCTTCTGCCGGGAGCTGATGAGCCTCTTCTTCGCCGAGGGCGTCGAGCCGGGCGCCGCGCGGCCGGCACCGGACGAGGAGCTCGAGCTCGTGCACTGGCCGGTGGCGGAGATCGAGGCACGGATGGGCGAGATCGAGGACGCGAAGTCCCTGGCCGGGCTGCTCCTCTACCAACGAGATAGGGTGCAGCGGCTCCAATGAAGATCGGTGTCGTCAAGGAGATCAAGTCCGACGAGTACCGGGTCGCGCTCACTCCCGCGGGCGCGCGCGAGCTCGTCGGTCGCGGCCACGACGTGCTCGTCGGGTCGGGCGCGGGGGAGGGGAGCGCGTTCCCCGACGAGGCCTACACCGCGGTGGGCGCCGGCATCGCCACGGCCGAACAGGTCTGGGGCGAATCGGAGCTCCTGCTCAAGGTCAAGGAGCCGCTGCCGAGCGAGTACGGCCTCCTGCACGAGAGGCAGGTCCTCTTCACCTACCTGCACCTCGCCGCGAGCGCAGAGCTCACCCAGGCGCTCGTCGAGAGCGGCGCTGCCTGCGTGGCATACGAGACCGTCGAGACTGCGAACGGCGCACTTCCGCTGCTGGCGCCGATGAGCGAGATCGCCGGTCGGCTCTCGGCCCAGGCCGGCGCGTACTTCCTCGAGAAGCCGCTCGGAGGGCGCGGGCTCCTGCTCGGCGGCGTCGCTGGAGTGGCGCCGGGGCGCATCCTGATCATCGGCGGCGGGATCGTCGGCTACAACGCCGCGGTGATCGCGATCGGCCTCGGTGCGAACGTGACGATCCTCGAGCGCTCGATCGATCGGATGCGCCATCTCGACGAGATCCTCTCCGGCCGCGTCAGCCTGGTGATGTCCTCGACGCTGCAGATCGAGGAGTCGGTGCGCGGGGCGGACGTGGTGATCGGCGCCGTGCTGATCCCCGGCGCGCGGGCGCCGAAGCTGATCACGCGCGAGATGCTGACGACGATGAAGAACGGTTCCGTGCTGTGCGATGTCGCGATCGACCAGGGCGGATGCGCCGAGACCTCGAGGCCGACGACGCACACCGACCCGGTCTACGTCGTCGAGGGGGTCACTCACTACTGCGTCGCGAACATGCCGGGCGCCGTGCCGATCACCTCGACGAAAGCGCTGACGAACGCGACGCTGCCGTATGTCGAGGAGATCGCCGAGCACGGGCTCGTCGAGGCGGTCGCCCGCGATCCGGCGCTCGCCAAGGGCGTCAACGTGCTCGAGGGCAAGGTCACCTACGAGGCGGTCGCCGAGGCGCACGACCTCGAGTACGTCCCGCTGGAGGGCGTCCTGGTCTAGGAGGCCGCCTGCTCGCCCGCGGGCTTGTCGCGCGTCGGTGAGATCTTCACGACCAACGCGGTCACACCGGCCGCGAGGACGATCACGATCACGATGAAGACGAGCAGTCCGAGGAGCTCCAGGAACGTTTGCACCGACTCCTAGAATAGCCCGATGCCAAGAGCGTGCGTGATCGTGCTCGATGCCGTCGGCGCCGGAGCGCTGCCGGACGCTCACGAGTTCGGCGACGAGGGCGCCGACACGCTCGGGAACGTCGCGCGCGCGGTCGGCGGCCTCGACCTCCCGAATCTGGAGGCGTTCGGGCTCGGCAACGTCGAGGAGCTCGAGGGCTGCCCGCCGCAGGCCGGCGCACCGGCCGTCGCGGGCCGGCTGATCGAGCGCTCGAAGGGCAAGGACACGACGCTCGGCCACTGGGAGCTGATGGGGATCGTCACCCCGCAGCCGCTCCCGACCTACCCGCACGGCTTCCCGCACGACGTGATCGACCCGTTCATGCACCGCACCGCGCGCGGAGTGCTCGGCAACAAGCCCGCCTCGGGCACGGAGATCATCCAGGAGCTCGGCGAGGAGCACCAACAGACGGGGAAGTGGATCGTCTACACGTCCGCCGACTCGGTCTTCCAGATCGCTGCGCACGATGAGACGATCCCGCTCGATGAGCTCTACGACGCGAGCCGGATCGCGCGGGAGATCCTGACCGGCAAGCACGCTGTCGGCCGCGTGATCGCCCGGCCGTTCACCGGGGAGCCGGGCAACTACGAACGGACGCCGAACCGGCACGACTTCTCGCTCGAGCCGCGCACGCCGAACTACCTGACGCTGCTTCGCGAGGCGGGCGTCGAGGTGCACGCGATCGGCAAGATCGGCGATATCTTCGCCGGCCGGGACATCGACGAGAGCCAGCCGACGAAGTCGAACGTCGAGGGGATCACGAAGACCGAGGAGCTGCTCCAGACGATCGACGAGGGCTTCGTCTTCGTCAACCTCGTCGAGACGGACATGCTCTGGGGCCACCGCAACGACCCGATCAACTTCCACCGCTGCCTGCAGGATTTCGACCGGCGGCTGCCCGACCTGCTCGAGGCCCTGCGGCCCGGCGACCTGCTCGTGATCACCTCCGACCACGGCTGCGACCCGACGACGCCGGGGACCGACCACACGCGCGAGCACGCGTTGCTGCTCGCCTACGTGCACGGCAAGAACGCCAGCGGTCGGCGCCACGACGGCGAGTTCGCCGACGTCGGCGCCACGGTGAACGCGTGGCTCGGCGGTAAGCCGCCCGGCCGCAGGCTCCCCGGCCAGCCCATCGTCGAGCGGTGAGGCTGAACGATCCCGAGCTCGTCCGGCGCGAGTACGCCGACGAGACAGGACTGTCCGCCCGCATCGCCGCGCAGCGGTCGGCGACGGGCCCTGACCCCCGGCAGGTGGCGCTCGATGCGGTCGCCCAGTGTGAGCCGCGCTGGGTGCTCGAGGTTGGCCCCGGCCGCGGCGAGCTCGCAGAGCGGATCCAGAGCGAGGTCCGCGCGCGGGTCGTCGCCGTCGACCAGTCGGAGCGGATGGTCGAGCTCACCCGTGCGCGCGCTGTGGAGGCGTTCGTCGGTGACGTGCAGGACCTTCCCTTCCGCGACGGCGTCTTCGACTGCGCGGTCGCCGCCTGGATGCTCTACCACGTTCCAGACCTCGACCGCGCCCTGCTCGAGCTCCGCCGCGTGCTGCGATACGGAGGGAGGCTCGTCGCCGTCACGAACAGCTCGAACACGATGCCCGAGCTCTGGGACCTGCTCAGCGAGGCCGGCCCACGGGCGGACGGCTTCAGCGCGGAGAGCGCGGAGTGGTCGCTCCTTCGTCACTTCACCATCGTCGAGCGCCGCGACGTCCGTGGGATGGTCAACTTCGCCGACCGGGAAGCCGCACACCGCTACGTCTCCGCCTCTCCGAGGTGGGCTCACCTCGCCGACCGGCTGCCGTTCTTCGACGGGCCGCTCGTCGCCTCCCGCCACGTCGTCGTCTTCGTCGCAGAGCCGTGACGGTGATCCGTCCCGCCGAGCTGATCGAGCGCAAGCGTGACGGGGCGGAGCTTCCCGCCGCCGAGCTGCGCGAGCTCGTGCTCGGCTACACGCGCGACGAGGTCCCGGACTACCAGATGGCCGCCTTCCTGATGGCCGTCTACTTCCGAGGGCTGTCGAGCAGGGAGACGTTCGCGCTCACCGACGCCATGGTCGCGAGCGGCGAGACGATCGAGCTCGGTGCGGCGCTCGGGCGGCGGTGTGTCGACAAGCACTCGACCGGAGGCGTTGGAGACAAGACCTCGATCGCCGTCGGCCCGATCGTCGCGGCCTGCGGCGTGCCGTTCGGGAAGATGAGCGGCCGCGGCCTGGGGCACACCGGCGGGACACTGGACAAGCTCGAGGCGATCCCGGGCTACCGGATCGAGCTGACGACGGAGGAATTCGTCGCCCAGGTTCGGGAGATCGGGCTCGCGATCATCGGCCAGAGCGCGAACCTCGTTCCGGCGGACAAGCGGCTCTACGCGCTCCGCGACGTCACCGCGACCGTCGACAACGTCTCGCTGATCGCCGCCAGCATCATGTCCAAGAAGCTCGCCGGCGGTGCGGACGCGATCGTGCTCGACGTCAAGGTCGGGGACGGGGCGTTCATGAAGACGTTCGACGACGCGCGGGCGCTGGCCGAGGCGATGATCGAGCTCGGCCGCCGCGCGGGCCGCGAGGTCGTGTGCATGCTCACCGACATGGACCAGCCGCTCGGTCACGCTGTCGGCAACGCGCTCGAGCTCCGCGAGGCAGTGACGACCCTGCGCGGAGGGGGGCCGCCCGACTTCCAGGAGCTCGTGCTCTCGTCGGTCGCGCATCTGCTCGCGCTCTCCGACCTTGGGGTCGACGAGGCGGAGGGCCGGCGCCGGGCCGAGCAGGCCGTGGCGGACGGCTCTGCCGTGGCGGCGTACGAGCGGTGGATCCGGGCCCAGGGCGGCGATCCGGACGAGGCGGCGCTGCCGAGTGCTGCGATCATCCGCGAGGTAAAATCGCCTGCCGCCGGCGTGGTCGAGCGCCTCGGCGCGATCCAGATCGGCGTCGCCGCGCTGCACCTCGGCGCGGGCCGGCAGACGAAGGAGGACGAGATCGACCATGCGGTCGGGGTTCTCTGCCTGAAGAAGCGCGGTGACGAGGTCGCGGCGGGCGGCGTGCTGGCCGAGGTCCACGCGCGCGACGAGAGCTCGGCGGCCGAGGCCGGGGCGGCGGTCCTCGCCGCGTACGAGCTCGGGGACGAGCGGCCGCGCGAACGCGAGATCGTCCTCGACGTGATCTCTTAACAGTGCCTGGCACTGTTAAGAAGTGCCCGAGCTTCCCGAGGTCGAGACCGAACGCGGCCGTCTCGCAGCGCGCATCGCCGGCCGGACGATCGGCTCGGCGCGAATCGACGACGAGCGGCTGACCCGGCCGGAGGATCCTGCGTGGGTTGCGGCCAGGCTGGCCGGCGAACGCGTCGCCGCCGTCGAGCGGCGCGGGAAGTACCTCCTGGTCCGGCTGGAGAGCGGAGAGGTGCTGGTCGTCCACCTGCGCATGACCGGCAGCTTCCGCTACGAGCCCGCGAGTCACGAGCGCGCGGTGCTCGAGCTCGACGACGGGACTCGGATCGCCTACCGGGACCTGCGCCGGTTCGGGACGTGGACTTTGCTCGAGCCGGACGAGGCCGAGGAGTACCTCGCGATCCGGGTCGGGCCCGAGCCGCTTGCGCGGGGCTTCACCGCCGCGTTCCTCGCGCGTCGCCTCGACGGGCGACGTGCGCCCGTGAAGGCGGCGATCCTCGACCAGCGCACAGTCGCTGGCCTTGGCAACATCTACGCGGACGAGGCGCTCTGGCACGCCCGTATCCATCCCCTGCGCCCGGCGGGCAGCATCACGGGCGAGGAGATCGCGGCGCTCCGGAACGGGATTCGCAGCGCATTGCGGCGCGGAATTCGGCGCCAAGGGGCCGATCTCGGCGACGGAACCTACGCGGGCGGGCGAATGCAGCGTGAATTCCGCGTCTACGGTCGCGCCGGCGAGCCGTGCGACCGGTGCGGAACACCGATCGAGAGGACCCGCGCCGGCGGCCGCGGGACCTGGTATTGCCCACGCTGCCAGGTGTGATCCGCGTCCCCGGCCGCTTTCGGCGTGGAGTTACTGCTGGCAATGCATTGGCCAGGATTGCCCGTTCCTGACCTGGCCCGAAACTAGACTTGGCCCCGTGGGGCGCCCCTACAAGACCGAGGCAGTTGTCCTTCGCTCGATCAGGTACGCGGAGGCCGACCGGATCCTGCACCTGTACACCGCCGACCGCGGCCGGATCGGGGCGATTGCGAAGGGCGTGCGGCGGACGAGCTCCCGCTTCGGCGGCCGACTCGAGCCGCTCGGGCACGTCGAGCTCATGCTCCACCAGGGAAGCGGGGAGCTGCACACCGTGACCGGCGTCACGCTCATCCGCTCGCACCACGAGACCCGCGAGGATCCTGGGAGGCTCGCAGTCGGCCTCGTCGGCGCCGAGGCGATGCTGCGCCTCTTCACCGAGCAGGAGGGGAACGAGCGCGCGTTCCTCGCGCTCACGCGCTTCCTCGACCTGCTCGACGAGGCGCCGTCCGGCCCGCGGCCCGACCTCGACCCGCTGGGCCTGTCGTTCCAGCTCAAGCTCCTCTGGCTGTCGGGCTACCTCCCGCACCTCGTCAGCTGCGCCGAGTGCGGAGCCGAGGGCCCGCTCGCGGGTTACTCGGCACGGGCTGGCGGGACCGTGTGCGAGGCGTGCAGCGCGGGCGCGCTCGCCCTCTCGCCGGACGGGCTCGCCGGGATGGACGCGCTCCTCCGCAGCCCGCTCGCCGACGCACGTGCGATCGGCCCGACCGAGCGGGGCGCGCGCGACGTGCTCGCCGTGATCACCGCCTCCTACGAGGAGCACGGCGGCTTCCGGCTGCGCACGCTCAGCGCCTGAGATGATCCGGAGACTCGAGGGCGGCTACGAGCTCGACGACGACCCCGCACGCGTCGACGTCGACGCGGTCCACGACTACCTCGCCAACCACTCGTACTGGGCGCAGGGGCGTCCGCGCGAGACGGTCGAGCGGCTCCTGCGCGAGGCGACGCGCGTGGTGGGCGTGTACGCGGACGGCCGACAGGTCGGGTTCGCGCGCGCCTTCTCCGACGGCGTCGCGCTCGCGTACCTGGCCGACGTCTACGTCCTCCCCGAGCACCGCAGTCGCGGGCTGGGCGGCGAGCTCGTGCGGGAGATCGTCGAGAACGGGCCGCTCGCCGACGTAAAGTGGATCCTGCACACCCGCGATGCCCACGAGCTCTATCGCCGCTTCGGCTTCGAGGAGCCCAGCGAGCGCGTGCTGGAGCGGCGCGCTGGCTGACCGGCGCGCGCTGCTGACGGCGGCGGTGGCGGCCTCGGTCGCAGTCGCCTTCGCGGATTCCTCGATCGTCGTTCTCGCGCTGCCCGACCTCTACGGCGACTTCAACACCTCGATCGTCGGGGTCTCGTGGGTGATCACCTCCTACAACCTCGACGTCGCCCTGGTCGCAGCCGCGCTGGCGCTGCTCGGCCGCGGCCTCGACCCGCGCCGCGGCGCACAGGTCGGTCTGGCGCTCTTCACGCTGGCCTCGGTCGGTTGCGCTGCCGCCTGGGACCTGCCCGCGCTGATCGCGTTCCGCTGCGTGCAGGCGCTCGGAGCGGCGCTCCTGCTCGCCACGTCGCTCGCGCTGCTCGGCGGTCTCCGCGGCTCCCGGGCGCGGGGAACCGCTCTCTGGACGACCGTCGCCGTGTTCGGCGCCGCGCTCGGGCCGGTGCTCGGCGGCGTCCTGACCCAGCTCTTCGACTGGCGCGCGATCTTCGTCGTCCAGGCGCCGGTCGCGGCCGCGGCGCTCTTCGCCACCCGAGGGGCGGTCGTCCTCGCGGACGAGGCGCCGCGGCGGCGGTCGCGCGGGGCGCTCGCGGCCGACGCGGCGCTCGCGCTCGTCTTCGCGGCGCTCGTCGGGGCGCTCTTCCTGGCCGTCCTGCTGGTGATCACCGTCTGGGGGCTCGAGCCGATCACCGGCGCGCTCGTCGTCAGCACGTTGCCGGCGACGACCCTGACGGCACGATGGGTCGGGCAGGGGCTCTCGCCGCGCGCGGCCGTCGGCGGTGGCGCGGCGCTGCTGGCCGCAGGTCTCGTCGCGCTGGCGCTCCTGCCGCGCGTGTCGAACGCGCTCGTCGCCCTGTCGCTCGCCTTCTGCGGAACAGGGCGCGGGCTTGCCGTGCCGGTGCTGACGCGGGCGTCGCTCGACGCCGAGGCTGGAATCGTGCGCAGCGGTGCGATCACCGTTGCCGCCAGGCACGCCGGTCTCGTCCTCGGGCTGGCGCTCGTCGCACCGCTGTTGACGGGGGCGCTCGACCGCGCCGGCGAACGGGCGTTGCTCGGCGGGACGAAGACGATTCTCGACGCGAACATCCCGATCCGGAAGAAGGTGCCGATCGCGCTCGCGCTCCGCGACGCGCTCGCGAACGCGCAGAAGGGCGAGGTTCCGGACCTCGCCAAGCCGTTCGACGACGCAGGCGCTCGGACGAACACCGACGTGCGGGCGGCGCGGGACGACCTGGTCACGACGCTCGAGTCGACGCTGACGCGCGGGTTCCGGTCGTCCTTCGCGCTCGCAGCTCTGTTCGCGCTGCTCGCGGCGGTCCCGCTCTGGCTGCTGCGGAGGGCGGCGTGAGGCGGGTCGCCGTCCTGCTGGCCGCGGCCGCCGTGCTGATCGTGGTCGAGCTCGCGACCGGCGCGATCGGGTTCGGGAAGCCGAAGCTTGCCGACCCGTGCACCGACAAGCCGGCGTTCAAGGGCGGCGGCCTCGACGGCGAGGTGCAGCGCTTCGCGCTCAGCGGCCTGAACGGCGCCGCGTGCCGGCTGCACACGACCCGCGAGGAGCTCGTCCTCTCGTTCGTGCCCGCGGCGGGAACGAGGGCGGTCCGCTGGGATCGCCCGACGATCGACGCGGCGCTCAGGGCCGGCTTCCAGCAGGCGGCCAAGGACACCGAGGATCGCGGACTCGCGGGCTACGTGATCGGCCACATCCTCGAGGTCATCGTCGGCGCGCCGCTCGACTTCTTCCTCGACGTCACCGAGTAGCGGTGGCGTGGAGGAGCGGCACCTCACCGTCCCGTGCAGGGGGGAAGCTTTTCCACAACCAGTGCCTGGCACTGGAGGTGTGCCAAGAGCGTGACTCTTTCTCCACAGCTGCCGCTAGTCGGGCTTCGGGGTCTTCCAGGGCCTGCGGAGCTCGTCGGAGAGCCTCGCCCCGACCCGGCCGATCGCGACCCGCTCCTGTGCGAGCGAGTCGCGCTCGCGGATCGTCACCGTGTCGTCCGCGAGCGTCTGCTCGTCGATCGTGAAGGCGAACGGGGTGCCGATCTCGTCCTGGCGGCGGTAGCGGCGGCCGATCGCGCCGCCCTCGTCGTACTCGACCATGAAGTCCGTGCGCAGCTCCTCGTACAGCGCGCGCGCCTTGCCGACCATGCCCTCGTCCTTCGCGATCAACGGCAGCACGGCCGCCTTCACCGGGGCGAGCTGCGGGTGGAGCCGCAAGACCGTCCGCCCGCGGTCGGCGACGACCTCCTCGTCGTAGCCGTCGATCAGGAACGCGAGCAGCGCGCGGTCGACGCCGCCGGCCGGCTCGATCACGTGCGGGACGTAGCGCTCGTCGCCGTCGGGGCCGACGTACTCGAGCTTCGTCCCCGACGCCTCGGAGTGGGCGGTCAGGTCGTAGTCGCCGCGGTTCGCGATCCCCTCGAGCTCGGACCAGCCAATCGGGAAGAGGTACTCGATGTCGCTCGTCGCGCGCGAGTAGTGCGAGAGCTCCTCCTCGCCGTGTGGCCTGACGCGCAGGTGGCTCTCGCGCAGGCCGTACTGCCGGTACCAGCCGACGCGCGCGTCGATCCAGTACCGGAACCACTCGTCGGCCTCCGCCGGCGGCACGAAGAACTCCATCTCCATCTGCTCGAACTCGCGCGTGCGGAAGAGGAAGTTGCCAGGCGTGATCTCGTTGCGGAACGACTTGCCGATCTGCGCGATCCCGAAGGGCGGCCGCCTTCGGGCGAGCTGGAGGACGTTCTTGAAGTTGAGGAAGATGCCCTGCGCGGTCTCCGGGCGCAGGTACGCGGTCGACCCGGTCTCCTCGACGGCGCCGATCCGCGTCTCCAGCATGAGGTGGAACTGACGCGCCTCGGTCAGGTCGCAGTCCGGTGTCTCGCCCGGATGCTTGCTCGGCCGGCGACCGCACTGCGCGTCCTCGAGGTTGTCGGCGCGGAAACGGAGCTTGCAGGTGCGGCAGTCGACGAGCGGGTCGCTGAAGCCCTCGAGGTGGCCCGAGGCCTCCCACACCCGCGCGTTGAGAATGATCGCGGAGTCGAGGGCGACGATGTCGTCACGCTCCTGGACCATCGCCTCCAGCCAGCGCGCCTTGACGTTGTTCTTGAGCAGGACGCCGTAGTGGCCGTAGTCGTAGGCCGAGCCGAGGCCGCCGTAGATCTCAGACGACGGGAAGACGAACCCGCGCCGCCGCGCCAGCGAGACGATCTTGTCCATCGTGACGACGTCGGCCATGGGCCGACACGTTAACCACAGCGTCGGGGACAGGATTCATCCTGCCCCCGTCTCCGTTTCTCAGCCGTCGAAGGGCAGCTGACCGTCGAAGGGCAGCTGACCCGCGCAGTCCTCGAGCGCACCGCGGAGCTTGCCCAGGCCCGGCAGCGTGAGGCGGCCGGGGGCGCCGAAGCCGAAGCCCTGGCGCTGGTGGCAGGCGCGACGGTCCGGCGGAAGGTCACGCCGGAACGGGAAGGGCGCCGGCTCCGGGCCCGGGGCCGGGGCCGGGACCGGCGCCACGACCCGCACGCTCCGGGCCTGATCGTCGTTGTTGCCCTCGATCACGGTCGGCGTCAGGACGGCCAGCAAGACGACGACGAAGGATGCGACTCCGATCACGATCCAGAGCACGGTCTTGCTCACGAGTGGATCGTCGCAGCTGTTCCTGAGAGCAGCATGAGAACGGGATGCCTTCTTCGGTCCGCCTGAACCCGAAACGGCAGCGTGGTACGTTCCGCGCGCAGGCATGGAATTCCGGATCCTGGGGCCGCTGGAGGTGATCGAGGAGGGTCGTTCGCTTCCGCTCGGTGGGATCCGGCAACGCGCCCTGCTCGCCGCTCTCCTTCTGCGCGCGAACACCGTCGTTGCCGCCGACCGGCTGCTCGACGAGGTCTGGGGCGACGAGCAGCCCGCGAGCGGCCTGCGGAGCGTGCACGTCTACGTCTCTCAGCTCCGCAAGCTCCTCGGAGGCGGAGTGATCGAGACTCGCTCCCCGGGCTATGTGCTGGTCACCGGCGACGGCGAGCTCGACCTGGAGCGGTTCGAGCGCCTGGTCGCCGAGGCACGGCATGGAGACGCGGCCGCCGCCGCCGCGAAGCTCCGGGAAGCGCTGTTGCTGTGGCGCGGGCCACCGCTTGCCGAATTCGCCTATGCCTCGTTTGCCCAGGCGGAGATCGGTCGGCTCGAGGAGCTGAGGCTGTCGGCGCTGGAGGCGCGAATAGACGCCGAGCTCGAGCTCGGAGCGCATGCCGAGATCGTCGGCGAGCTCGAGGCGCTCGTCGTCGACCATCCCCTGCGCGAGCGGCTCCGCGTGCAGCTGATGCTCGCGCTCTACCGCTCCGGCCGTCAGGCCGAGGCGCTCGAGACCTACCAGGAGGGGAGGCGCCTGCTCGTCGACGAGCTCGGCATCGAGCCGGGCCGTGCGCTGCGAGAGCTCGAGAGGGCGATCCTGCAGCAGGACCCGTCGCTCGATCTCGTCTCGGAGGAGCAAGCCGGCGACGAGGACGCGGAGCGAAGCGCTTTTGTCGGGCGCGACCATGAGCTGGCCGAGCTCGTCGGCGCGCTGGACGACGTAATCGAGGGCCGCGGCCGCCTCTTCCTGCTCGTCGGGGAGCCCGGGATCGGCAAGAGCCGCCTCGCCGAGGAGATGATGCGCCGAGCGCGGATCCGTGGTACGAGCGTCCTCGTCGGGCGGTGCTGGGAGGCAGGCGGCGCGCCAGCCTACTGGCCCTGGGTCCAGTCGCTCCGCACCTACGTGCGCGAGTCCGAGCCCGACGTGCTGCGTGCGGACGTCGGCGCCGGCGGAGCCGAGCTCGCCCAGATCCTGCCTGAGCTCCGAGAGCTGCTCCCAGGGCTGGCGGAGCCCGCCGCGCTCGACTCCGAGGCCGCGCGCTTCCGCCTCTTCGACGCGACGGCGACGTTCCTCCGCAACGCAGCCGCGAGGCGGCCGATCGTGCTCGTCCTGGACGACCTCCACGCCGCGGACATGCCGTCGTTGCTGCTCCTGCGCTTCGTGGCGCGAGAGCTTGCCGGCACGCGGATCCTCCTCGTCGGTGCTGTTCGGGACGTCGATCCGATCCCCGGTCGCCCATTGAGCGAGATGCTCGCCGACGTGAGCCGCGAGCCGGTCACGCGCCGGCTCGCGCTCGGCGGGCTGACCGAGCGGGACGTCGCGGACTACATCGACGAGGCCGCCGCGGAGCTCGCGTCTCCGGAGCTCGCGGCTGCGCTCCACGAGCAGACCGAGGGGAACCCGCTCTTCCTGGCGGAGACCGTCCGCTTGCTCGCGCTCGAGGGCCCCGGAGCCGCGCCGGCGATCCCCGAGAGCGTGCGCGAGGTGATCAGGCGCAGGCTCGACCACCTCAGCGAGGAATGCAACCGCCTGCTCGTGCTCGCCGCCGTGCTCGGACGCGAGTTCGCGCTCGACGCGCTCGCGCGAACGGCCGAGCTCTCGGTCGAGGAGCTGCTCGACACCCTGGACGAGGCGATGCTCGCACGCGTCGTCCTCGGGGTCCCAGGCGCGCCCGGCCGCCTGCGGTTCGCGCACGTTCTCATCCGCGACACCCTCTACGACGACCTGACGACAGCGCGCCGCGTGCGCCGGCACCGCCTCGTCGTCGGGGCGCTGGAAGGGCTGTACGGCGACGAGGCCGGCCCTCACCTCGCGGAGCTCGCGCACCACGCGATCGCCGGCAGCGACTTCGAGCGAGGCCTCCTCTACGCGCGGCGCGCCGGAGACCGTGCATTCGACCTCCTCGCCTACGAAGAAGCTGCCCGCTGGTACGACGCCGCCCTCGAGGCGCTCGAGCTCACCGGTCCGGCCGACCCGGCAACGCGCTGTGAGCTGCTGCTGTCGCTCGGGGAGGCACAGAGCACGGGAGACCGCGACTCCGCGAAGCAGACGTTCCTGGACGCCGCGGAGATCGCGCGGCGGCTCGGCCTTCTACACGAGCTCGCGCGCGCGGCCGTCGGCTACGGCGGCCGGATCCCGTGGGAGCGCGCGGGGTCGGATCACCTGCTCGTCCCGCTGCTCGAGGAGGCCCTCGAAGCCCTGCCGGACGACGAGGTCGAGCTCCGCGCGCGTCTGCTCGCGCGGCTCGCGGGCGCGCTCCGCGACGAGTTCACGCGCGAGCGTCGCGAGCGCCTGAGCACGGAGGCCGTCGAGCTCGCGCGGCGGACGGAGAACCCGATCGCGCTTGCCTATGCGCTCACGGGTCGAGGTCCGGCGATCCTCGCGCCCGACACGGTTGCGGAGTTCCGCGCGCTCGCGGAGGAGCTGTGCGAGGTCGGACGGGAGATCGGCGACCCCGAGCGCATCATCCACGGCCACCTCGACCGCTTCATCGCCGAGGTCCTCGTCGGCGAGGCACGCGCCGCGGACGCCGACCTGGAGGTCGTATCCAGGACGGCGGGCGACCTCGGCCAGCAGATCCACCTCTGGCAGGCGACCGCGGCGCAAGCGCTGCTCCTGCTCGCGCGGGGGCAGCCTGCGGCCGGGCAGGTCGTCGTCCGTGCGCACGAGTACGGCGAGCGGGCGCAACCGGACATGGCGATTCCGATCTACCGGCTCCAGCGCTACGCCCTGCACGACCTGCACGGGGGCATGGACGAGGTCGAGGCCGGACTACGGGATCTCGTCGAGCGCTATCCGACCCGCCGGGTGCTCAGCTGCGCGGTAGTTCGGTTAGAGGCCCAGCTCGGTCGGACGGACGAGGCGCGAGCGGGCCTTGCGGAGATGACCAGGGACGGCCTTGCGACGCTCCCCTTCGACCAGGAGTGGCTGTATGCGACGAGCCTGCTCGCCGAGGCAGCCTGGACGGTCGAGGACCTCGATTCGGCCGAGACCCTGTACCGCTCGCTCGTGCCGTGGGCCGAGCTCAACACCGTCGACCATCCGGAGGGCTTCAGGGGCTCCGTCTCGCGGTACCTCGGCATGCTTGCCGCGATGTTCGAGCGGTGGGACGACGCGGCGGCGCACTTCGACGAGGCGCTGGCAATGAACGAGCGCATGGGCGCGCTGCCGTGGCTCGCCCACACGGAACGCGACTACGGCCGCATGCTGCTGGCGGGCGGCGGCGCAGGGGCGCGCAGGCGGGCGAGGGAGCTTCTCGACCGGGCAGACGCGACCTACCGCGAGCTCGGGATGGCGCCGTCGTGATCGCCCAGGCGAAGGCGAAACACGGCGCCGCCGTCAGGGGCGTTCTCGGCGGTGACGTTACCCCCGTGCGAGGTCGCCACCTGCTTGACGATCGCGAGCCCGAGGCCCGAGCCGGGGAGCTTGCGTGCGGCCGCGGCGCGGTAGAAGCGGTCGAAGACGTAGGGGAGGTCCTCGGGCGCGATCCCGGGGCCATGGTCGCGCACCGTGACCGTCTGCCCGTTGACGCTGACGTCGACCGAGTCGCTCCACTTCGCGGCGTTGTCGAGCAGGTTCGAGACCGCGCGGTCTACCTGCACCGGCGACGCGCGAACGACGGACTCTGTCAGGTGGGCGTGGAACTCGACGTTCGGCGTGTGCAGGCGCGCCCGCTGGACCGTGGCGGCGACGAGCTCGTCGAGCCGGACGTCCTCGAGCTCGGGCGGTGCGTCCGGGTCGAGCTCGACGAGGGCGGCGACGAGCGCCGAGAGCTCCTCGACCTGCCCGATCACGTCCCGGAGCAGCTTCTGTCTCTCCTCGGGCGGCAGCGGTTTGCCGCTCGCCAGCACCTCGATGTTCGTGCGCAGGCTGGCGAGCGGCGTGCGGAGCTCGTGCGAGGCGTCGGCGACGAGCTGGCGCTGAGAGCGGAGCGATGCGTCGAGCGCCTCGAGCATCGCGTTGAAGGCCGAGGCGAGCCGGCCGAGCTCGTCGCGTGAGCCTGTCGTGATCCGCCGCGAGAGATCGCGGGTCTCGGTCACCTCCTCGGCCACGGAGGTCAGCTGCCCGACGGGACGCAGCGTCGCCTGAGCGACGAGCAGCCCGAGCGCGCTCGCGATCCCGATCCCGGCGAGCCCGATGAAGAGCAGGTAGAGGCCGATCCGATGGAGCGTGTGGTCGACCTCGTCGAGCGGGCGGGCGACCTGAACGGCGATTCCGTTCCCGACCTGCGCCGAATAGACGCGGACGTGGACGGCGTTGACGTGGCCCTCGGAGAAGAAGGGCTGCCCACCCTCGGCCGCGATCTGCTCCGCGCGATCGAGCCCGGGCAGCCGCACATCGGCCCCCTCGCCGTTCGCCCCGATCGCCTGCAGGTAGGTCGGCGGGCCGCCGAGGTTCGCGCGCGGCCCGAGCGGGACGATTCCGAACTCCCGCCCCGGCCCGGGGCGCTCGACGAAGTCGCGCGCCCGGTTGACGAGGCTGGTGTCGACCTCGCCGAGGAGCTGATGGCGGACGACCACGTAGACCACGCCCGACGCGGCGACGACCGCGATCGCGACCGCGGCGCCCGCGAGCAGCGCGACGCGCAGGCGGAAGCTCATCTGCTACTCCTCGCGCAACGCATACCCGACGCCGCGCACGGTGTGGATCAGTCGCGGCTCGCCGCCGGCCTCGGTCTTCCGGCGCAGATAGCCGACGTAGACCTCGAGCGAGTTCGACGCCGGGCCGAAGTCGTAGCCCCAGACGCGGTCGAAGATCACGTCGCGCGTCAGCACCTGGCGCGGGTTGCGCAGGAACAGCTCGAGCAGGAGGAACTCGGTGCGGGTCAGCTCGATCGGCCGGTTGCCACGGCGGACGTCGCGCGTTCCCGGGTCGAGGGTCAGGTCGGCGAACGAGAGAGTCTCGTCGCCCCCGTTGACGCGGCGCAGGAGCGCACGCAGCCTCGCGAGCAGCTCCTCGAGCGCAAACGGCTTCACGAGGTAGTCGTCCGCGCCTGCGTCGAGCCCGGCGACGCGATCGCTGACGTCGTGCCGGGCCGTGAGCATCAGCACCGGCGTCGTGTTCCCCTGCCGGCGTAGCCTCCGGCAGGTCTCGAGGCCGTCCATCACCGGCATCAGGACGTCGAGCACGATCGCATCGGCGCTCCGGCGCGCGAGCGAGAAGAGCGCCTCCTGGCCGTCGGCGACCAGGTCGACCTCGTAGCCCTCGAGCCGCAACGCCCGCTCGAGCGCCTCCCGAACCGCTCGTTCGTCGTCCACGACGAGAATGCGCACCGTGCAAGTGTGCTGTATCCACCTGAAAGCAACATGAGTCGACTCGCCTTCGGCTCGCTCGGACCCCTCCCCGCTCATCGGCCGGAGACCGGCCGATGAGCGCTCCGCCCGT
>JBKOVL010000096.1:0-19898 GCA_046723895.1 Actinomycetota bacterium
GTGCCCGAGTGTCCGTTCACGACCGCTACCTGCGCCGGCGGCACGTCCGTCATCGCATCGATCTGGCCACCCAGGAGCGCGTTCACGCGGGCGGTGTCGTCGGGGAAGTCGATGATCACGACCTGGTCGAAGTACGGCTGCCCGCTCCGCCAGTAGTTCGGGTTCCGGACGTGGACGCTCTGCTGGCCGGGCGTAAAGCTCTTGAGCACGTAGGGCCCCGTGCCGATGTTGGGATTCGCCTTGCCGACAGCATTCGGGCTGTAGCCGACGGGAACGATGTTCGCGATGTACTGGCCGAGGGCATCGAGGATCGTCGCGTCCGGCCGCTTCAGCGTGAGGCGTACGGTGCGCTTGTCCAGCTTCCTTATCCTCCTCGGGTCGACCGAGGAGAGCGCAGCTCCGCCGAAGAGGCCGAGCTTCGGGTTGATCAAGCGCCTGATCGAGAAGATCACGTCGTCGGCCCCGAGCGTCTTCCCGTTCGAGAACTCGATCCCGTTCCGCACCCTGATCGTCCACACGCTCGCCGACTTCGGCGTGATCTCCTCTGCCAGGCCGGTGAACTTGAGCCGGTAGTTGGGGTCGAACTCGACGAGCTGCTCCCAGGCCGTCGTGATCCGCGCCTGGTCGGGACGGGTGACGATGTTCTGGCCGTCGATGAAGTCCTTGGCCGATCCGCCCGACACGCCGATCCTGAATGTCCCACCGCGCTTCGGAGCGGCGGCCCCTATCCCGGCGTTGGCCAGAGAGGTCAGCCCGCCGCCCGTGAGAAGCACTGCACCGCCGGCGGCGGCACGACGGAGCAGCTCATCGCGCGTGAGACCACGCCCCGGCTCCTCCAGGTTGATGGGTCCCCGGTGGTCACTCATCCCGTTTCGCCTCCTTACGACGTCACCTGCGCTCTCGGCGCACCGGGCTTTGTCTGCAGGCTCCGGGCGCCCTGTTCCGGCACTCCACCGCTTCGGGCTCTCCGCCCTGCGTGGCTGCCGCGACGAGATCGGTCGAGTTGATCCAACAACTGAACCACCCTCGACCCTGCAAGTCAAGGTCGCATTGTGCGATGCTGGTTCATATGGTGAACAGAACCGACGAACGTGCAGCCCCAGGCGCAGTGCAAGCAGTGGAACGGGCCGCCGCACTTCTCAAGGCGGTGGCGAGCGCCCCGCGGCCGGCGACTGTCCCGGAGCTCGCCCGTGCATGCGGGCTGAACCGGAGCACGGCCTGGCGGCTACTCGCCACGCTCGAGGGGCAGGGACTCGTCGAGCGTGACCCGATCAGCCAGCGCTACCGCGTCGGGTTCTCCATCTTCCAGATCGCCGCCGGCGACGACCACGACTCCCTCGTCCGGCGAGCGCACCCTGTACTCGAGCGGCTCGCGCGGACCACGCGCGCGACGGTCAGCCTTGCCGTCGCCAAGCGCTTCAACCTCGTCTACATCGACCAGATCGACGAGCCCCGTGCGCTGTCGCCGAACTGGCTCGGACGATCGCTACCCCTGCATGCAACCTCGGGTGGGAAGGCCTTCCTGGCCTGGCTGCCCAAGGAGGAGCGCGACGCGCTGCTGACCGGCCGACTCGAGCGTTACACCGCCACGACTGTCACCGGGCGCCGCCGACTGGAGCGCGAGCTCGCCGCAGATCGCCGCAGGGGCTACAGCGCGTGCCTGGGGGAGCTCGAGGAAACGCTGTACGGCGTTTCCGCTCCTGTGCTCGACCAGCGGCAGCGGCCGCTCGCGATCGTCAACACCTGGGGCCCGAGTCGGCGCTTCACGGTCGATCGCCTGCACGAGGTCGGCGTCAAGACCGCTCGTGCGGCAGACGACATCAGAGCGCTGATCGGCTAGCTGGTCGACTCGACCCTGGCGGTGTACGGTCTGTGGATGACCGTTGCGGTGCCGCCGACCTTGCGCAGCCAGCTGCTCGAGGGCGCCACACTCCCCGCCTCGTGGTACTCGGACCCGCAGATCCTGCGGCTCGAGGAGGAGCGCATCTTCAGCCGCTCGTGGCAGTACGCCGGCCCCCTCGACCGGGTGAGCGACCCCGGCTCGTTCTTGACCTGCCGAGCCGGAGCAGCGCCCATCGTCGTCGTGCGCGATCGAGAGGGCGAGCTGCGGGCTTTCATCAACGTCTGTCGCCATCGCGGCCACGAGATCGCCAAAGGATGGGGACACCGCGAGACTCTCCAGTGCCCCTACCACGCGTGGACGTACGACCTCGACGGGTCACTGCGGGCCGCTCCCCGCTCCGAGCGCGAACCCTTTTTCGATCCCTCGGAGCTCGGCCTGCGTCCCGCTCTCGTGGACACGTGGGGGCCGCTCGTGCTCGTGAACCCCGATCTCGACGCACGGCCACTTGGCAGCATCCTCGGCGAGTTGCCGCGCGAGGCGGCGGCGCGCGGGCTCGATCCGACGCACTTCGATTATCGCGGTCGCTCGCGCGAGCAGTTCATCGACGCCAACTGGAAGATCGTCGTCGAGAACTTCCTCGAGTGCTACCACTGCCCGGTTGCGCACAAGAGCTTCAGCAAGCTGATCGACGTCGATCCTGACGCCTATACGCTCAAGACCGCTGCCTGGACCTCGAGCCAGTACGGGACCGTGCGCCAGGGGGGCGACCTGCCCTACGATCCGACTGGAGAGATCCGCGTAAGCCAGTTCCACTTCGTCTGGCCCAACTGGACGCTGAACGTCTTGCCCGGCCGTCCGCACGTGCGCGTGCTCGTCTTTCAGCCGTTAGGGCCGGAGCGGACGGCATCCTTTGTCGACGGGTTCTGGGCGCCCGACACGCCGGACAGCATCATCCAGGAAATCACCGACTTCGGTGCGGAGGTCGGCAAGGAGGACCGCGAGCTCGTCGAGTCCGCCCACCGCGGCCTCCGCTCGGGAATGATCGACCACGGCCGTCTCCTGCTCAATAGCGAAAAGTTGATCCAACACTTCCAGTTGCTCGTGCACGACGCACTCAGCGACAGCTGAGCGATGCGTTCGGCGCCCACGAGCTGCTCGCGTCGCTGACTTCGGCAGTGGTTGAGGCGGGCTCAGGCGAGCAAGGTGCGGCGGAGCGCGAGCCGCCAGCCGGCCCGGAGTCGCTCGACCTCGGCCGGATCGGCCCTCGGCTCGTAGGTCGCGCCGCGCGGGATCAGCGCCCGGACGGCATCCTGGTCGGGCCACGTCCCGATCGCGAGGCCGGCCAGCGCCGCCGCGCCGAGCGCAGTCGTCTCGTGCTGGGCCGCGACCTCGATCGGGCACCCGAGCAGGTCGGCCTGGAACTGCATCAGGAAACCGTTCGCGCTCGCGCCGCCGTCGGCCCGGAGCACCTCGACCGGGCTCGGGAAGGCGTCGATCAGGTCGGCAACCTGGAACGCGATCGCCTCGAGCGCAGCGCGGATCAGATGGGCCTTCGTCGTTCCGCGCGTAATGCCGGTCACGAGTCCCCTGGCCTGGGGGTCCCAGTGCGGTGAGCCGAGGCCGGTCAGCGCCGGAACGAAGTACACGCCGCCGTTCGAGTCCAGCCGCTGTGCCAGCGCCTCGCTCTCGGCGGCGTCGTCGAGGAGGCCAAGCCCGTCCCGCAGCCACTGAATCGCTGCCCCGCTGACGAGGATGGCGCCTTCGAGTGCGTACCCGCCGACGGCGACCGTCTCGAGCAAGCCCTTCGGCGCCGGCTCGCGGGCGGCGCCCGCGTGCACGAGCACGAAGCTGCCGGTGCCGTAGGTCGCCTTCGCCTCGCCGCGCGCGAAGCACGCGTGGCCGACGAGCGCGGCCTGCTGGTCGCCGGCGATCCCCGCGATCGGGAGGGTCACGCCGAGGAGCTCGCCCTCGCCGACCGGCTCCGATGAACGGACGAGGCGCGGCAGCAGCACCGGATCGATGCCGAACAGGTCGAGCAGCTCCGCGTCCCACTCGAGTCGTTCGAGGCCGAGCAGCATCGTCCGGGACGCGTTCGTCAGGTCGGTCGCGTGCACACGCCCGCCCGTGAGCTTCCAGACGAGCCAGGCGTCGACGGTGCCGAAGGCGAGTTCGCGCTGCGGCAGGTCCGCCCGTTCGAGCAGCCACTCGAGCTTTGTCGCCGAGAAGTACGGATCCGGCACGAGCCCGGTTCGCTCCCGGATCAGCTCCGCGGGCAGCGAGCGGCAGCGCTCGGCGGTGCGCCGGTCCTGCCAGACGACCGCGGGAGCGGTCGGCCTCCCCGTCGCCCGCTCCCAGAGCACCGTCGTCTCGCGCTGGTTCGCGATCGCGACCGCGCGGAGGTCGGCCGGCGGGATCCCCGCGTCCCGCACCGCCGCCTCGGCGGCGGCGAGCACGCTCGACCAGATCTCCTCCGGGTCGTGCTCGACCCAGCCCGGCTGCGGGAAGTGCTGCGACAGCTCCCGGTAGCCGCGGCCGCGCACCTCCAGCCCGGCATCGACGACGAGGCAGGTCGTCCCGGTCGTCCCCTGGTCGACGGCTAGGATCACGACCGCAGCAGCTCCTCGACCCGCGCCCGCACCGCCGCGCTCGCCCGGCCGGAGAGTGTGATCGTCGTCCGCCGACGAAGGACGTCGTCGACGGTTAGCGCCCACTCCCGGTCACGTGCATACACAACTTCCGCCTCCACCTCGGGACCGCCGGCGGCGAGCGGCTCGAGCGGCCCGCAGGCGACGACCTCGAACGCGAGCGACCCGTAGGTCCTGGCCAGGTGCGCGGCGGTTGCGGTGTCGAGGTCCGGCATCTGGCGGACGAGCGCATCCGCGACGACCTCCGGGTCGGCTGCGCCCGGCAGCGGGCGCGGCGCACGATCGATCCGGTGCAGCGCGAGCTCCGGACGGAGGGCGTGCAGCGCGGCGAGCGCGATCCGGCGATACGTCGTCAGCTTGCCGCCGGCGACCGACAGCATCCCGAGGCGGCCGCGGGAGAACACCGTCTCGCGCGGCGCCCGCGCTGTCTCGCGCGCGCCGGCCGGCAGGACGCGGACACCCGCGAAGCGCGAGTGGATCGTCGCGCCTGCGAGCACGTCGCCGTCGATCGCCAGCCCGGCCTCCGCGAGGATCTGCCGTTCGTCATCCTCGCTCGGTAGGAGCTCGCGCGCATCGCCCTCGAACGGCGTATCCGTCGTCCCGAGCAGCAGCGTTCCCGCCCAGGGCACCGCGAACGCGACCCGTGTCCGGTCGACGGGGATCGTCAGCGCGGCGTGCCAGTCCCCGAGCGGCTCGAGCACGAGGTGCACGCCCTTGCTCAGCGTCGCGGAGGCGCCCGCGGCCGGGTCCTCGAGGCGTCGGACGCCGTCGACCCACGGGCCGGCCGCGTTGACGACCGTGCGGGCCGCGACCGCCGCGGACACGCCGTCCGCGACATCGCGCACGTGCGCGACCGGCCCCCGCTCGAGCCCGACCAGCTCGGCACGGTTCATCACGACCGCGCCTGCCGCGGCCGCTCCACGTACCACGGTCAAGCACAGCCGCGCGTCATCCGTCTGCGCGTCCGCGTACAGCCCCGCCGCACGCAGCCCTTCCGTGCGCAGTGCCGGGACGAGACCGGCGGCCGCCACCGGCGCGATCGTCCGGCCGCGCTCGGAGATCGCGCCGGTCAGCCCCGCGTACGACCACAGTGCGCCCTGGATCGGAGCCCGGCCGTACGGCCCGCCGCGGTAGATCGGCAGGACGAACCTCAGCGGACGCACCAGGTGCGGCGCCACGATGCGGCTGAGCGTACGCACCTCACGGAGCGCCTCACGGACGAGGCCGAACTGCCCCGTCCGCAGGTAACGGAGGCCACCGTGGACGAGCTTGGACGAGGCGCTCGACGTCCCGGAGCCGAAGTCGTCGCGCTCGACGAGCGCTACCGCGAGGCCGTGGCGGGCAGCGAGCTCGGCGACCCCCGCGCCGACGATTCCGCCGCCGACGACGAGCAGATCGAACCGCCGTTCGGCCAGACGCTCGAGAGCGTTCGTGCGTGCGTCTTCCGCCGGTGCGCTCATGGCTGGATTCAAGCCGACGAGGACGGCGAAGGAGCCATGAGGCCGTGAGCTGGAGCGCCCGGACTCGGCTCACCCTTCCTCAGCTCGAGGGTCTCTGAGGAGCTCGTCCACTCTCGCGTCGAGCTCGTCAGGGTTGCCGGCGCCGACGGCTCGCACCGTGCCGGTCGAGTCGACCAGGACGTTCGTCGGCACTCCACGGACTCCAAGCAGATCCGCGTACGCTCCCGACTCGTCCAGGAGGACGGTCGCCTCGACGCCCCAGAGCGCGCAGTAGTCCTGCGCCCTCTGCAAGGCGTCGCCCCCTTCCCAAACGTCGATCATGATCACGTCCAGACCGGACCGGTCCGTCTCGCGTCGGCGCAGCTCCTCGAGCAAGGGCGCCTCGGCGTTGCAGGGGCCTCACCAGCTCGCGAAGAAGTTGAGGATGTACTTTCGCTCCGCCCATTCGCGGCTCGTGCGCACCAGCCCGGTTCGCATGTCCTTGAGCTCGAAGGGCGGCAGCGGCCGGCCGACGAGCTCGTGCCGCGGCTCTTCCGGCGGCTCCGAGGGACGGCCCGCAAGCAGATCTTCCACTACCGTCAGGGACGCGCCCCCGGCGTTCGCGACCAGCAGACGGCCCGTGAGCGGATCGACGGTGCAGCCGCCGGGCGCCTCACCCACCGGGATGCGGGCCCACTCCGCCGCGTCGGCGGCGCCGACCACGCTCACCGTCCCGGAGCCGCGGTTGCTGATGTAGACACGATCTCCCGACCGCCCAACGGCCGCGCCGACCGGAGTGCGGTCGACCTTCGTCGTCCCGATCACGGACAGGGTCGCCAGGTCGATGCGGGTGACGGTGTCGGCGAACGAGTTCGAGACGTAGAGCTCGCTCCGGCCGGGGTTCACGGCCACCGCGCACGGCGCCGCGCCGACCTCGATCTGCCCCACCACGCTGCTCTCCCGCGTGTCGAGGACGGTCACCGTGCCGGCGAGGAAGTTGGCGCAATAGACACGCGAACGCTCCGCGTCCACTGCGACGGCACCCGCGCCCGGCTCTGCGTCGACCGAGTGAACGACCCCCAGCGCGTCGACGTCGACCACGGCCAGAGTGGCAGACAGCGCGCACCCGCAGTAGAGCCGGCGGCCGGCCTCGTCGAGCGCCAGCCCGGAGGGGTACGACCCGACGGGGACGGAGCCGACGGCACGGAGCGTCGAGGCATCGACGACTGACAGGCTCTGTCCGAGGAGGTCGGCGGTGAACACGCGGTCGGTCCTGCCGTCGAAGACGATGTCCATCGGCTCGTGGCCGACCGGCACCTCGCCGACGCCGCCGCATCGCTCCAGGTCGACCACCGTGACTGCGTCGCTGCGAGCGCAGGCCACATACGCCCGCCGCCGCCGCACATCGACCGCGACACCCTCCGGCTCGAGGCCCGTCGCGATCTGCGCCACGATCCGGAAGGAGTCCATCGGCGCGATCTTCCCACGCGGACGTCGAATCTGCCTGCCAGAAGGACCCGGCCTCGCCTCCCGGATCTCCTCGAGGCTGAGCGTGCTCAGCTCGGACTCGAGCCTGTGGCGGCGAGGCGATTAGTGGCTTGCAGAGCTGCGGCGCACGCCGGGCTCATTCTTTGCCTAGAGTTGACCGGCGATAGCACGCGGGCGCAGATACTCGACGCCGGGAAACCTCCGGTTGAGCTCAGCAGCTTCGTCGGGCGGGGTCGGGAGCTGCTGGAGATCAGGAGGCTGCTGGCGGTGGCGCACACAGTCACGCTCACCGGTCCTGGTGGGATCGGCAAGAGCCGACTCGCGCTGCACGCTGCTCACAAGCTCGGGCGGCATTTCTCGGACGGTGTCTGGTTGGTGGAGCTGGCCGCGTTGGATACCCCGGAAGTCGTGCCGGACGCGGTCGCTCAGGCGATGAGCGTGCACGAGCAGCCCGATCTCTCGGTCGAGGAGACTCTGGTCGCTCACTTGCAGGGACGGGACCTGCTGCTGGTGCTCGACAACTGCGAGCACCTAGCAGGGGCGTGCCGCGCGTTGGTGAGCCGGATCGCGTCCGCCTGCGAGGGGTGCGTGTTCTGGGTACGAGTCGCCAGCGTCTCGGGGTCGAGGGGGAAGCCGTAGTGGTCGTGTCTGGGCTGGAGATCCCGGCGGCGGTTCAACGCTGCCGACCGCGTCGCTCGCCGACGTCGCGGCGCTCAGGCTGCTCGTCGACCGGGCACAAGCGGTGGCTCCGGAGTTCGTCCTGACGGACGGGAACCGTGAGGGGGCGATCAAGATCTGCCGGGACCTCGACGGGTTGCCGCTGGCGATTGAGCTGGCGGCGGTGCGGCTGGGTTCACTCGGCGTCGACGACCTTGCCGAACGGCTGGAGGATCGATTCCGGTTGCTGGCGTCCGATCGACGGCCGGGTTCCGAGCGTCATTCGGCCCTGCGGCCACGGTGGAGTGGAGCCACGAGCTGCTGCGCGAAGAGGAACGGATCCTCTGGCGACGCCTGAGTGTCCTTGCCGGAAGCTTCGGTCTGGACGCCGCCGGGGCGGTGTGCTCGGGGGAGGGGCTCGAGCGTGAGCGTGTCGTCGACGTCGTGGGGCGTCTGGTGGACAATTCGATCCTGGCGATGAGTCAGGGCCGCCACGGCCGGTACGCGCGGCTCGAGACGATGCGCCTGTACGGCGCGGAGCGCTTGCGGCGTGCGGGTGAGGAGGATGCGTTCCGGCGGAGGCTTGCCGAGTGGTGTGCGGAGCTCGTCTTGGGTGGGGAGCATCCGTGGTGGGGCTCCTCCCGTCAGGCTGAGGTGCTCGAGGAGCTGGATCTGGAGTGGTCGAACGTCGAGGGTCACCGTGCCGCATGTGGAGAGGGGAGCGATGCCGGCGAAGCTCACCCGGCGCTCAGCCTGTAGACCGTGGTCGACTCGAGCAGCTCGCCCGGCCGCAGCACCGTCGAGGGGAAGCCGGGCTGGTTCGGCGAGTCGGGAAAATGCTGGGCCTCGAGCGCGAAGCCGTCCGTCTGCCGGTACGGCCGCCCGCTCGTGCCGACGAGCGTGCCGTCGAGGAAGTTCCCGGAATAGAGCTGGAGCCCGGGCTCCGTGGTCAGGACCTCGAGCCTGCGACCGCTCACCGGCTCCTCGACGCGCGCGGCGAGCGCGGGCATCGCCGGCGGGCCTCGGTCGAGCACAAAGTTGTGGTCGTAACCGTGAGCGAGGACGAGCTGCGGGTGGCCGTCACGGATGCGCGCGCCAATCGGCGTCGGTTCCGTGAAGTCGAACGGTGTCCCGGCGACGGGAGCGAGCGCGCCGGTCGGGATCAGCGCTGCGTCGACGGGTGTGTAGCGCCGGGCGGTGAGCGTCAGCACGTGGTCGCAGATCGTCCCGGAGCCCTCGCCGGCCAGATTCCAGCAGGTGTGATTCGTCAGATTGACCACCGTTGGCCGGTCGGTCGTCGCCGCGTAGTCGATACGCAGGGCGCCGTCGTCGGTGAGCGTGTAGGCGACTTGAACCGCAAGCGTCCCCGGGTAGCCCATCTCCCCGTCCGCGCTCGTATACCGGAGCTCGATCGAGGCGCCGGCGCCCACCGCCGCCTTCCAGACTCTCCGGTCGAAGCCCGCCGGGCCGCCGTGGAGGGAGTTGGCCCCGTCATTCGCCGGCAGCCGGTAAACGACGCCGTCGAGGGCGAAGGCGGCGCCCGCGATGCGATTCGCGTAGCGGCCGATAGTCGCGCCGAAGTAGAGGCCGGCGTGGGCGACGTAGTAGTCGAGCGTGGGGAACCCGAGCACGATGTTCGCCTGGTGGCCATTGCGATCCGGCGCCCAGAGCTCCTGAACGCACGCTCCGTATGTGATCACGGAGACGCCGATCCCATTCGGGCCGGACAGTGTGTAGCGCTCGACTGCCGTTCCGTCGGGCGCTGCGCCGAATGGCTCGCGGGCGACAGGCGGCCCGTTACGGGACGGGAACAGACTCACGGGCGCGCTGCTGCACTCGCTTCAAGTGCCTCATCACGTCGTCGCCGCCTCGCCCGAACAGGTCGTGGAGGCGGGCGTACTCTCGATAGAGGTCATCGTAGACTGCGTGCCGTTCTGGGTCGGGGCGATACCGGAGGCCGCTCAGGTGCGCCATGTGCTGCGAAGCTTCGACGATCGAGTCGTAACCGCCCGCCGCCGGTCCGGCGGCCACCGCCCCAAACATCGCCGATCCGAGCGCCGGCGTCTGCGCGGAGGCCGCGACCGCGAACTCGCGGCCGGTGACGTCGGCGAAGATCTGCATCAGTAGCCGGTTTCGCTCCGGCAGCCCGCCGCAGGCGACGATGTCTTCGACGGCAACTGCCTCCGACTCGAACGCGTCGACGATCAGGCGCGTGCCGAATGCAGTCGCCTCGAGCAGCGCGCGGTAGATCTCCGGCGCCCTCGTCGCGAGCGTCATCCCGACCAGCAGCCCGCGGAGATCGGCGTCGACGAGGACGGAGCGGTTGCCGTTCCACCAGTCGAGGGCGAGCAGGCCGCTCTCGCCCGGACGGAGTCCGGCCGCCTCCCGTTCGAGCACGTCGTGTACGCTCGTGCCCGAGCGCCGAGCGAGCTCGTGGTACTCGGGCGGAACGGCGTTCTCGGCGAACCAGGCGAAGATGTCGCCGACGGCTGACTGGCCGGCCTCGAAGCCGAACAGGCCGGGCACCACTCCGTCCTCGACGACGCCGCACGCGCCGTCGACCGTCGCGAGCTCGTCGCCGAGGAGGATGTGGCAGATGCTCGTGCCCATGATCGCGACCATCGTTCCCGGCTCGGTCACCGTCACCGCCGGCGCGGAGACGTGGGCGTCGACGTTCGCGACCGCGACCGGCGTCCCGGCCAGCAGGCCCGTCCAACCCGCCGCCCGCTCGCAGAGGAGACCAGCGCGGCTGCCGATCGGCACGATCTGCCGCGACATCTTCTCGTCGATCACGTGCTCGAACCTCGGGTCGAGGGCGGCGAAGTACTCCGGAGGCGGGAAGCCCTCGCGCTTCGACCACATCGCCTTGTAGCCGGCGGTGCACGAGTTCCTCGTCTCCGCGCCTGTCAGCTGCCAGACGACCCAGTCGGCCGCCTCGATCAGCCGGTCCGCGCGCTCGTAGACCCCGGGCGCCTCGTCGAGGATCTGGAGGGCCTTCGGGAAGAACCACTCGGAGGAGATCTTGCCCCCGTAGCGCCGCAGCCAGCTCTCGCCGCGCTCGGCGGCGACGTCGTTCACCCGATCCGCCTCCGGCTGCGCCGCGTGGTGCTTCCAGAGCTTCACCCACGTGTGCGGCAGGCGGCGATAGTCCCCGAGCAGGCACAGCGGCGTCCCGTCGGCGAGCGTAGGCAGCATCGTGCAGGCGGTGAAGTCGATCCCGATCCCGATCACGTCCGGCGGTGAGACGCCTGTCTCCGTGAGCAGTGCGGGCACCGCCTTCTGGAACGTCCGGACGTAGTCCTCCGGGTCCTGGAGCGCCCAGTCCGGCTCGAGCCGGACGTCCTCGTCGGGCGCGGGCAGGTGCTCGTCGATCACGCCGTGGCGGTACTCGCACACCGCCGTACCCACCTCCCGCCCGTCCGCGCAGTCGACCAGCACGGCACGGGCGGACTCGGTGCCGAAGTCGATCCCGATCGCGTAGCGGCTGTGCGTCAGGGCTCGACCACCACCTTGAGCCCGCGCCGCTCGACGAGGTCGTCGAACGCCGGCTGCCAGTCGGCGAGGCCGTAGCGGGCGGTGACCAGCGGCGCGAGCTCGATCCGTCTGTCTGCCGCCACGCGAATCGCCCGCGGCAGATCGGTCGGCTCCATCCGCCGGCAGAGCGCAATCGTGAGGCCCTTGCGTCGGGCGGCGGAGGCACTGAAGCTCGTGCGGTCCGCGTCGGGGATGCCGACGAGGACGACGCGGCCGCCCGGCCGCACCGCGTCGATCGCGTCGGCGAGCGCGGCGTCGTCGCCGGCGACTTCGAAGGCGACATCGACCTCGTCGCCCTGCGCGCGCGCGCCCAGTTGCTCGGCGGCGGCGAGCCGGTGGCGGAGGGGATCCGACGCGACCACGGTCATGCCGACGCCACGGAGCAGCTGGACCAGCACCAGCCCGAGCGGCCCGCAGCCGAAGACGCCTGCACTCCCACCGGGGCGAACGCGCGCGAGGTCGAGGGCGTGGAGGGCGACGCCGAGGGGCTCGAGCAGCGCGCCCTCGGTGTCCGACAGCGAGTCCGGCAGCACATGCACGAGCCGCTCCGGCCACGCGAGCAGCGTCCGCAGGGCGCCGTCCGTCGCCCCGTGCCCGGCGAAGCGGAGCTGAGGGCAGAGGTGGGGCAGCCCGGAGCGGCAGACGGCGCAGTGACCGCAGGGGTCGGCCGGGTCGACGGCGACGCGCTCGCCCGCCCGCGGCCCCGACGCGATCGTCGCCGCGAACTCGTGGCCGAGGACGAGCGGCCGCGAAAGCCCAGCGTCCCCGATGCTCCCCTCGACCAGCCAGTGCCGGTCGGAGCCGCAAAGGCCGACCGCCGTCGGGCGCAGCAGTACCTCGCCGTCCGCAGGCACCGGCTCGGGCTCGTCGTGCAGGCGGAGGTCGCCCCGCGCGTGCAGCCTCAGCGCCCTCATACCGGGGTCCCCGGAAAGTGCGAAGCATTTTTCGGGGTGCTCATCGCGGTTGGCCGTAGTACGCACCCGGCCCGTGCTTGCGCCCGAAGTGGCGGTCGAGCAGGTCGTCCGCGATCGGCTCGACGGTGCCGCGGAGGAACTCGGTTCGGAAGGCGAGGGCGGCGACCGTCTCGAGCGCGATCGCATTCTCGACCGCCTGCTCCGCGTCGCTGCCCCACGCGAAGGGGCCGTGCGAGGCGACGAGCGCGGCCGGCATCTCCCGGGGTCCGAGCCCGAGGCTCTCGAGGGCGTCGACGATCGCGTCCCCGGTCCCCGCCTCGTATCTGCCCGCGATCTCATCGGCTGCGAGCGGGCGCGTAACCGGAACTGCCCCGCGGAAGTGGTCGGCGTGCGTTGTGCCGAGGCAGGGGAGCTCGCGGCCCGCCTGTGCCCATGCGGTTGCGTAAGGCGAGTGCGTGTGGACGACGCCGCCGACCTCGTCGAACGCGCGGTAGAGGACAAGGTGGGTAGGCGTGTCCGAGGAGGGGCGGAGGCGTGAGTCGACCTGTTCGCCGCTCTCCAGGTCGACAAGGACGATCGCGTCCGGGGTCAGGTCCTCGTAGCCGACGCCGCTCGGCTTGATAGCCAGCACACCGGCGTCGCGATCGACGGCGCTCGCGTTGCCGAACGTGAGCGTGACGAGCCCCGCGCGGACGATCTCGAGGTTGGCCTCGAGGGCGCGCTCGCGGAGCTCGGCATACACGCCCTACAGCCCTCGGGCGAGGTGGTAGTACGCGCGGTTCCAGCGGAGCTCCTTCACGAGCTCCGGGATCCGCGTGCGCTCGTCGATCAGCACCAGCTCTACCCCCGCGATCTCCGCCAGGTCGACGAGCGCGTCGGAAGGCAGCGCCGTCGTCAGGACCGTGTGGTGTGAGCCGCCGGCGATCAGCCACGCCTCGGCCGCCGTCGCCAGGCTCGGCTTCGGTCGCCAGACTCCCCGCGCGACCGGAAGCCGCGGAAGCTCCTCGTCGGGCGGTACGAGCTCGATCTCGTTCGCGACCAGCCGGAAGCGCCCGCCGACGTCGACGAGACTGACGAGCAGGCCGGGCCCGGGCGCGGCAGTGAAGACGAGCCGCACCGGATCGTCGCGTGCCCCGATCGAGAGCGGGTGGATCTCGCACGAGGGCCGGTCGCCGGCGATCGACGGGCAGACCTCGAGCATGTGCGCGCCGAGCACCTTCGGGTCGGCCGGGTCGAGGTCGTACGTGTAGTCCTCCATGAACGAGGTCCCGCCGGGGAGGCCGGTGGCCATCACCTTCAGGATCCTGAGCAGCGCCGCCGTCTTCCAGTCGCCCTCTGCACCGAAGCCGTAGCCGCGGGCCATCAGCCGCTGGACGGCGATTCCGGGCAGCTGAGGGAGGCCGTCGAGGCTCTCGAACGTGTCCGTGAACGCCTTGAAGCCGCCGGCGTCGAGGAACGTGTGCAGGGCGGCTTCGATCTTCGCCGCGGCCCGAAGCGACTCGCGGCGCTCGCCGCCCTCCCGTAGCGCCGGCACGAGCAGGTAGTCGTGCTCGTACTCATGGACGAGTTCGTCGACCGCGGAGTCCGAGACACTGCGGGAGGCGTCGACGAGCTCGTCGACGCCGTAGCCCCTGACGGCGAAGCCGAGCCGCACCTGCGCCTCGACCTTGTCGCCCTCGGTGACGGCGACGTCTCGCATGTTGTCGCCAAAGCGGGCGACGGCAAGCGTCCGGGCCTCGTTCCAGCCGCACGCCGCGCGCGCCCAGGTGCCGATCCGCTGGACGACAGCCGGGTTCTGCCAGTGCCCGACGACCGTCTTGCGCGCCACCCGCATCCGGGTCTCCATGAAGCCGAACTCGCGGTCGCCGTGCGCAGACTGGTGCAGATTCATGAAGTCCATGTCGATCTCGCCCCACGGCAGGTCGCGGTTGAACTGCGTGTGCAGGTGCAGCAGCGGCTTCTGCAGCGCTGCGAGGCCGCGGATCCACATCTGCGCGGGCGAGAACGTATGCATCCAGGCGACGACGCCGACGCAGGCGGGCGCCGCGTTCGCCTCGAGGCAGAGCCGGTGGATCGCGTCCGCCGTCGTCAGCGGAGGCCTGTGCACGACGCGAACCGGAATCGCCTCCGCCGCGTCGAGCGACGCGGCCAGCTCGCGCGAATTCCGGGCGACCCGGCCCAGCGCCTCCTCGCCGTACAGGTGCTGGCTGCCGGTTAGGAACCAGACCTCGAGCTGGTCGAGCGCCTTCATCGTGCCCCTGTCGGGTCCGGGACTGCACGCTCGGGTGCGACCGCGAAGAGGCAGCGCTCGTCGAGCGGGTCGGCGGCGACGTCGAGCTCGGCGAGCTCGCGCGCGGCCTCTTCTGGCAGCACGTCGTTCAGGAACAGCCCCGTCGCGGTCTCCACGCTGGCGCGAATCTTGGTCGTTCGGCGGCTGCGCTGGAAGGGCATGAACTCGAATGCGACGTGCCAGTCGGGCTGCGCGCGCGGCGCCTCCTGCGCGACCATCAGGTACGGGCACTCGAAGCCGAAGAGCTCGTCGTACCGGAGCGCGAGGTCGCGGAGCGCGCGGGCGAGGTCGAGCTGCTCGCCTGGGGTGAGGTCGGCGAGGCCGCCGACGCCGTGCCGGCGGGCGCGGACGGCGACCTCGTACGGCCAGCGGGCGGCGAATGGAACGCCGACGACGAAGCTCGCGTTCTCGATCACGGTCCGAGGGGAGCCGTCCTCGAGTGCGATCAGCTTGCAGCCCAGGCAGGCGCCCTGCTCCTCGCGGTGGCGCCGGTGCGCCTCGACTGTGGCGGCCGTGATCGGCGGCAGGTGGTCGAAGGCGTAGATCTGGCCGTGCGGGTGCGCGAGCGTCGCGCCCGCCTGCGCGCCACGGTTCTCGAAGATCATCACGAAGGCGTGGCGGTCGTCTGCCCACAGCTCGCGCGAGCGATCGGTCCAGATCGCGAGCAGCCGCCCGAGCTCCGTCGGCGCGAGCCTCCCGAACGACGTCTCGTGCCGCGAGGTGTAGACGACGACCTCGCACCGGCCGGAGGCTGAGGCAGTAAGCGCGCCGGCGGGCGGGGGAGGGGGCGCGGCGACAAACGGTGGAAAGCGGTTCTCGAACACGGCCGCCTCGTACGGGAACGGGAGCTCGGGCCCTCCGGGGCAGACCGAGCAGGCCTCCCCCTGGCCCTCCCGGTCGAGCGGGCGCACGTTCCGCGCCGGCGATATGGCCACCCACTCACGCGTCAGGAGGTCGAGGCGGCGGTGGATGCCGCCTAGCCCCATGCGGGCGCCGGGCGAGACGCAGGTGCCGTCTTCCAAGCGGCCGTACACGAACACGCGGCGTCCGTCGTCGTGCACGAGGTCGTGCCTGGGGAGCAGCTCGCTCACCTGACCACCCGCACGTCGCAGCCGCGCTCGCGCAGCGCCTCGACGACCGCCGGGTCGGCGGACTCGCCGGTGATCACCATGTCGACCTCGTCGACCGCGCAGAGGCGCGAGAGCTCGATCCGCCCCAGCTTGCTGCCGTCCGCGAGGACGATCCGGTGCCGCGCGACCTTCAGCATCTGCCGCTTCACCTGCGCCTCGGGCAGGTTGACGTTCGTGATCCCGCCGGTCGGATGGATGCCGTTGCAGCCCATCAGGAGCGTGCTGACGGAGATCTGCCCGAGCGTGTGCGTCGCGAGCGGCTCGACCAGCGAGTGCTGCAGCGGCCGCAGCGTCCCGCCCAGCACGATCACCGTCATCCGCGGGATCGCCGGCTCGAGCTCGAGCGCGGTCTTCAGGCCGTTGGTGAAGACGACGACGTCCCGGAGCTCGGTCCGCGCAACGAGCGCGCGGGCGGCGGCGACCGCGGTCGTCCCGACGTCGATGATCAGCGACTCGCCGTAGCCGACGAGAGCGCCGGCGGCGCTGCCGATCGCACGCTTCTCCGCCGCAAAGCTCGAGAGCGACTCCTCGAACGGGAGCTCGTGCGCGACCCCGCGCGACATCGCGCCGCCGCGGATGCGCTTGATCTGTCCGCGCTCGGCGAGAACGGCGAGGTCGCTGCGGGCCGTCACCTCCGAGATCCCGAACCGGCTGCTCAGCTCGCCGACGCGGACGAACGTTCGCTCATCGATCAGGTCGAGCATCCGGTCGCGGCGCTCGTCCGCACGGACGGCGAGCTGCGCGGGCTCGAGCTGCGTGTCGCCGTCGGCGTCCGGCGCCGGCGGGCGCACCGGCTGGGTGTCCTTCGTCGCGTCCATCGACTTTTGACTTCGAAAGATACTACCGCTGTAGCGAAAGAAGAGTAGCCCGGCGACCTGAGCTACGACGGCAAGTTGCTTTCTATTCCGAAACCTACTATCCTCGCCATTCGGTCAAGCATCTTCGATCCCGAAGGCAGCGGACAGGCGTTCGGGGCGCCGTCGCCGCGGAGCGGCGAGGCGAGAAGGAGGGAGCAACGGTGAAACGAGTGCTGCGAGTCGCCGTCTTGCCCGTCGCGGCCGGGGTCGTCGCCCTGGTCGCAGCCCTGTTCCTCGGTGTCGCGAGCAAGGGGAGCGCGTCGCCCTTTGCCGGGAAGTGGTGCAGCGGGCAGAAGATCGTGTTCTTCCCTGGAGGTCCTGCGGGCGGAGTGTTCGCCGTCAACGTCTACAACGGCGCCAAGCAGGCGGCCGCCGACCTGGGCGCGAACGTCCGGTACGTCTGGTCGAACTGGGATCCGGAGACGATGGTCAGCCAGTTCAAGGCGGCGGTCGCCACGAGCCCGGCCGGCATCGCGGTGATGGGACATCCGGGTGACGCCGCGCTGAAGCCGTGGGTGACCAGGGCCGAGTCCAAGGGCATCATCGTCACGAGCCAGAACACCGAGCTGCCGACGCTCTTCCACACCTATCAGGCGAAGGGCTTCGGGTACGTCGGTCAGAACCTCTACAACTCGGGCCTCCTGCTCGGCCAGTCGGCCGTCTCTCAGCTGCACCTGAAGAAGGGCGACCGGGCGATGGTCTGGGGGCTCCTCTCCCAGCCGACGCGCGGCCTGCGCACGAAGGGAGCGATCGACGCCCTGAAGAAGGCCGGGCTGAAGGTCGACTACATCGAGATCAACAAGCAGACGAACGCCGATCCGGCGGCGGGCGTGCCGACCTTCACCGCGTATGTCAGCTCTCATCCCGACGTGAAGCTGGTCGTCACCGACCACGGCGGCCTTACCGCCGAGGCGCAGACCTACCTGAAGGCGGCGCACAAGGGCCCGAACGACATCGGCATCGCCGGGTTCGACCTCTCGCCCGCGACGATCACCGCCATCCAGGGCGGCTGGACCGACCTGGTCCTCGACCAGCAGGAGTGGCTGCAGGGGTACCTGCCGATCCTCCAGGTCTGCCTGACGAGGGTCTACAAGTTCGCCGGGCTCTACATCGACACCGGATCGGGGATCATCAACAAGAGCAACGTCGGGCCGCTCATCCCGCTGGCCAAGAGGCTGATCAGGTAGCGGGAGGCTACGACGCGACATTCCCGACGAGAGCGGCGGCGCAGGATGTCGCGCCGCCGCTCTCTGCGAAACTGCCGCACACAGCCATGGAGACGGCGACGACGAACCTGCTCGAGCTCGAGGGCGTCTCGAAGTCGTTCGACCACGTGCGTGCGCTCGAGGACGTCAGCCTCACGGTCGGGGTCGACGAGATCGTCGGGCTGCTCGGCGACAACGGCGCCGGCAAGTCGACGCTGATCAAGATCGTCACCGGGTTCCACGCGCCGGACAGCGGCACGATCAGGTGGAAGGGCGAGGAGATCCACCACCTGTCGGTGCAGCGCGCCCGCGAGCTCGGGATCGAGACGGTCTACCAGGAGCGTGCGCTCGCCGACCAGCAGACGCTGTGGCGGAACATCTTCATGGGCCGTGAGCGGACGAAACGGCTCGGGCTGCTCGACCTGCCCGGGATGCGCGCCGAGACCGAGAAGCTGATGCTTGAGTTCCTGCGCTTCACGTCGCAAGCGGTCACGCCGGACTCCTTCGTCGGAACGATGTCGGGCGGCGAGCGCCAGGGCGTCGCGATCGCCCGGGCACTCCACTTCGAGGCCGAGCTCGTGATCCTCGACGAGCCGACGATGGGGCTGTCGGTGACCGAGACGAGGAAGACGCTCGATTTCGTGCGCGGGATCAAGGACGCCGGCAAGGCGTGCATCTTCATCGACCACAACCTCTTCAACGTGCACGAGATCTGCGAGCGGGTGGTGGTGATCGACCGCGGGCGCGTCGCCGGCGAGTTCAGGCCGGCCGAGATGAGCGTCCACGAGCTCGTCGAGCAGATGCGCCACGTGGCCGAGACCGGCAGGCTGCAGGAGGCGGCCGCGTGAGCCGCGCCGAGGCGCAGCAGACCGGCTTGCCGGCGCCGACGAAGACGCCTTGGGAGGCGCTGCGCACCGCCGTCTCGGTGCGGCGGTACGGGCTCCAGCTCGGCACCTTCGCGATGGCGCTCGCGCTGTGGATCGTCTTCGCCGTCGGCGCCCCCGAGACCTGGCTGCACTTCGACATCTACAGCGCGCTGATGTCGACCGTGCCGCTGACAGGGATCATCGCCCTCGCGCTGACCATCGTGGTGATCGCCCGGGAGATCGACCTCTCCTTCGGCTCGGTGATGGCGGTGGGCGCCTGGGTCTTCATCGTCTCCGGCCGGCCGGTGCTCGGCTTAATCGCCGGCCTGGCCGCCGGCCTCGGGGTCGGGCTGCTGAACGGGCTCATCGTCGTCCGCTTCGGGATCCCCTCGCTCGTCGCCACGATCGGGACGTGGTTCTTCTGGGGCGGGATCGTCCTCTACGGGACTGCGGGAAAGGGCGCGGGCACCGACTTCGCGAACGGCTTCGTCGAGAGCCTGATCACGGGCCGGGTCAGGGGTGTCCCGGCCGAGTTCTTCTGGATGGTCGGGATCGCGATCGTGCTCTGGGTGGTGCTGAACCGGCACCGCTTCGGCGCCCACGTCTACCTGGTCGGCGACAACGAGCAGAGTTCCCGGATGATGGGCGTCCGCACCGCCCGCGTCCGGGTGACGGTCTTCGCGCTCGTTGGGCTCGCGGCGGCGTTCGCCGGCATCGCCTCGACTCTCGAGAACCATTACTTCTGGCCGACCGTCGGAAGCGGCGCCATGCTGCCGACCGTCGCGGCGGTATTCCTCGGCGGCACGTCGATCCTCGGCGGCCGCGGGACGATCTTCGGGACGTTCGTCGGTGCGTTCGTGATCGGTGCGATCGAGCCCGGCATCGTCTCCCTCGGTTGGACGGGCCTGCTCACGCAGGTGATCTACGGCGCCGTGATCGTCGGCGCGCTGATCATCCAGGCCTTCGTACTCCGTCGGGTCCGCTAGCGGGTCGCCTGGCGGACGGTCGCGAGTTGCCGACGATCCGGAAC
>JBKOVL010000211.1:0-8952 GCA_046723895.1 Actinomycetota bacterium
GATCTCGCTGGCCGGCGAGGTCGACCTCTACACGGCGCCCGAGTTCAAGGCGCAACTCCTGGACGTGATCGGCAAGGGCGGTAAGCAGGTGATCGTCGACTTCACGGACACGACGTTCATCGACTCGACCACGCTGGGCGTCCTCGTCGGCGGGGTGAAGCGCCTCCGCACCAACGACGGCGAGCTCTCGCTCGTGTGCAGCGACCGCAACATCACGAAGATCTTCGAGATCACGGGCCTCGACCGCGTTTTCACCATCTACCCGACGCGCGGCGAGGCGCTCGAGCAGATCGGCGCTTCCGGCTCGCCGGCCTAGGTGAAGCGCCTCGCTGCGGCGACTGCCCTTGCTGCAGCGGCGTTGCTCGCCGCCGGCTGCGGCACGGGCGGACTCTCGAAGGGCAGGGCGGACACCGCCCACGGCAAGCAGCTCTTCACCGAGAAGTGCGGGAGCTGCCACACGCTCGCCGACGCCGGGACGCAGGGGAAGATCGGCCCGAACCTCGACGACGCCTTCAGTCGCCCGCGGGAGGAGGGGTTCAAGGCGAGCACCGTCCGCAACATCGTGCACGACCAGATCAAGTACGCGATCGAGCATCCGGCCGGCTTCGTCGAAGGCCCGGGGGGGCGGCAGCAGCCGGCACCGGGGATGCCGCAGAACCTCGTCACGGGGGAGGACGCCAACGACGTTGCCGCCTACGTCGCGTCCGTCGCCGGTGTCTCGGCTGCGCGCGGCGCGACCACGACCACCAGTCCATCGCCCACCTCGACGACGACCACGGCGACGACAACCGCCGCCGCGACCACGACCGGCGGCGGCGGCTCCGTCGCGCAGGGCAAGGCTGTCTTCCAGAAGGCCGGCTGCGCGAGCTGCCACACGCTGAAGGACGCAGGTGCGACCGGAACCGTCGGGCCGAACCTCGACGAGAGGAAGCCGAGTAAGCAGCTCGCCGTCGAGCGCGTCACCAACGGCAAGCCGCCGATGCCGTCCTTCAAGGGACAGCTCAGCGACGCGGAGATCAACGCGGTCGCGACTTACGTCTCGACGGTCGCCGGCAAGTAGCTCGTTCGAACCCCAAGTCGCCGCGACCGGCGTCTACCCTGGATGCATGGGCCTGAGAACGCGCCGGTTCGCGAACGAGCGCCTCGTCGTGCTCGTCGGCCTCGGGGGCGCGTCCGCACTCTGCGTTGCCCTCGAGCTCGCGCGCGAGTACCGGTGGGCGGCCGACTTCCGCTTCCTCGTCTGGAACCTGGTCCTCGGGTGGGCGCCGCTGATCCTCGCGCTCCTCGTCTACGACGGCTACCGCCGCGGCGGGACGCTCGTGCGGCTCGCTCCTGCGCTCGCGCTGTGGCTGCTCTTCCTCCCGAACGCGCCGTACATCGTCACCGACTTCGTCCACCTCTCCGCGCGTTCGCGCGCGCCGCTTTGGTTCGACGGCGTCGAGGTCTCCGCCTTCGCCTGGACCGGGATGCTGCTCGGCTTCGTCTCGCTGTACCTCGTCCACGCGGTCCTGCGCCATCGGCTCGGTGCGCCGACCGGCTGGTGCGTGGTCCTCGGTGTGCTCGCCCTCGCCAGCATGGGCGTCTACCTCGGACGCGTGAAGCGTTGGAACAGCTGGGACGCGCTCACGAAGCCGGGCGCGAGGGTCGCGGAGCTGCAGGCCCACGTCGGCGACCCGGCCACGCTCGCGCGGGGGCTCGGCGTCACCGTCGTCGTCACCGGGCTGCTCGCCGCGGCCTATCTCGTGTTCTACGTCCTGATCGGCGTCCGCATCGAGCCAGACCCCGACTGACCCGTGCGCCGCAGCCTGTGCTTCCGCATGCGACGCGGGGTCACGGTTCTGCCGGTCGCTCTCGTCGTAGCACTCGTCGCTGCGACGTCCTCACTCGAGGCGCAGCGCGTTCCGCGCGCGACCACGGACAGGGACGGAACCGTGCTCATCGGAGGCGTGCCGCAATTCCTGATCGGCGTCGGATGGCCTACGGTGGCGGCAGTCCCGCGGGCGCTCGCGCTCGGCATCGAGATCCTGCAGGACAACGGCCCCGGGGCAACGCAGCTCGCGATCTCACAGGCGGTCGGCTCGAAGGGCTGGGTCGTACCCGGCTACTCGCTCAAGCATCTGCACTCCAACTACCGAAACATGATCGGCTACTCCCTGCCCGACGAGCCCGACGGCAACGGGCTGTTACCTGCGACCGCCGACCCGGACGCCGGCAAGCGCGTCCCGTACACGGAACGCGCGGGCAAGACCGGCGTGCTGATCATGCAGACGCTCACGAACCACTTCATGAGCGCGATGCCGAAATGGGACGGCATCGGTGACGCCGAGTACCGCGCCTACATCGCCAACGCCGACGTCGTGCTCACCGCCGTCTATCCATTCGCACACGGCTGCGCCGACCGGTCTCTGTCCCTGTCGATGGTCTACGACGCGATGGTCGAGCTGAAGAAGCTTGCGCCCTCGAAGGCCGTGGGCGAGTGGATCGAGACCGGGCCGATCGAGGGCTACTGCGGGCCTGAGCCGGTCAGCTCCCCGGCGGCGCGGGCGGAAGCCTGGGCGGCCGTCGCCGGCGGAGCCCAGTCCCTCTTCTGGTTCACCCACACCTTCACCCGGGGCTGGTGGGACGACTTCGACGTCTCCTGGGAGATGGGCGACACGATCGCCACCACCAACGCAGAGCTGCAGCGCTACTCGACGATCATCCTCGGCCACCGCGACGCCGACGTCGTCTCCACACCCGAGGACCCGATCAAGGTCGGGCTCCGCTCGGTCGGCGGCCGCTTCTACCTGATCGCCGTCAACCTCTCCGGCGACGCCGTCGGCCTCGGCCGGGACCCCGCGGCCCGGGCGTGGTGGCCGAAGGTGCCCGGGCTGACGTACCAGGGCGTCCACGAGCTCACGACCGGCGCGACCGCCACCGCCCAGGCAGGACGGTTCGCCGACACGATCCCGGCGTTCGGGGTGCGCATCTACAGCTGGCTCCCCCAGAAGATCGCGCACGGGCTTCAGGAGGGCCTGGCGGCGAGCGGCTCGGCGACGCGGGGGAGCTCGAAGCTGAAGCTCGACCCGCGGCCCGGCTCGGAGGAGACCCAGATCCGACCGTCCATCCGCCCGACGAGCTCGCGACAGATGTAGAGGCCGAGCCCACTGCCGCCCACGCCCCGGCTCATCGGCGCATCGAGGCGGTAGAACTTCTCGAAGATTCGCTCTTGCTCACCCGGCGGGATTCCGAGGCCCTCGTCCCGGACGGTGAAGCGCAGCCGGTCCGCCTCCGGGGCGATGATCACGTCGATCCGGCCGCCCCTGGGCGAGTACTTGATCGCGTTGTCGAGCAGGTTGCCGAGGACGTGGCGGGCCCGCTCGGGGTCGCCGAGCGCCACGACCGGCGACTCTGGCGGCGACGCGAGCGCCACCGTCACAGCCGACGGAATGCGCGGCCGCGTGCTCGAGATCACCTGGCGCGCGAGGTCGGCGGCGTCGAACCCCTCCAGGTCGAGCCGCAGGCCGCCGGAGTCTATCTGCGCTGCGAGCAGGATCTGCTCGACGAGCTCCGACAGCCGCTCGGACTGTTCGACAACGATTTCGAGCAGCCGCTCGTGGACGACCGGCCCGAGCTCGCCACCCCGGCTCGCCAGCGTGACGGCGGCACCGTGGATCGAGGCCAGCGGCGTTCGCAACTCGTGGGAGACCGTGGCGACGAAGTCGGAGCGCATCTGCTCGAGCTTGTGCTCCTCGGTCAGGTCACGGAACGCGTAGACGACACCGTCCGAGAATCGCACGCCGGAGATCGAGAGCCAGAGCGTCCGGTCCGGCAGCTCGACGGACAGGGTCGTCGCCCGCGGCCGGTCGTCGCCGACGGGAATCCGCTCCGTGAGCCCGGCCCAGAAGGGAAGTGCGTCCACAGCGCGGCGGCCGCGCACGGTAGCGGCGGCGAGCCCCGTGATCGCCTCCGCGGACGCGTTCCAGAGCCGGACGATCCCACCGTCGTCGACGAGGACAACGCCCTCACCGAGGTGCGAGAGCACCCGGGCGGCCTGGTCGCGCTGGCGACGCAGCAGCCGTCCGTGCGCGATCGCGGGCGCGACGAGGTAGACGAGCAGGAAGAGGCACGCGAGCGTGACGAGACCGGCGAGTAGGACGCGGTCGCGCAGCCGCGCGCCCGCCCCTTCGACCCGGTCCGACGGGGCGAGCGCGACGAGCGCGATGCCGTCACCGTCCCGGAGCCGCGCTGCGGCGGCGTGGTAGTTCGACCCGCCGAGCGTCACGGTCGTCGGCAGGTCGCGACGGAAGGCGAGGCGATCACCCGCGGGTAGCCGCGAGCCCGCTGCGAGCCGGTCGAGGAGGGCCCGGTCGAGCGCGACCGAGGCGACGACCCGCCCGACCCGCTGCTTGCCGACCACGACCTCGACCGACCGCCGCGCGACCAGCCCGCGGGTCAAGCCGAGCGCCGGCCCGCGTCGGGGGACGAACCCGATGCCGCGAACCCTCTGCGCGATCCGGGCGAGCTGCGCGCGATCGCCATTGAGCAGCGCAAGCTGCACGTCCCGGCGCGCCGCCGTCGATGCCGCCCGCGATGCGACCGAGCCGAGCTCGGCGTTGTACGACAGCAACGCGGCCCGCAGGACAGTGTCCAGCTGCGCCTCCGCCCGCTGCTCGTCGGTCCGCCCCGCAAAGTCGGCGAACACCCAGATGCCCGCCACGAGCGGGAGCGCGAGCAAAAACATCGCAACGAGCAGGCGAACTCGGCTCGCGAGCAGGGGAGAGAGGTTCAGGAACCCACGTGGATTGCCGATCACGTTCGTATGTACTTGTCGGCGCGGGGGCCAGGGACCTGAGACCCAATTTCATCCAACTCCTGAAAGGGGCGACGATCGCGGTCGCAGCTGCCGGTTCGGTCGCTGCGCCGTTGTGGCTGCTCGGCGTCCAACCGCCTACCACTGGCCCGAGTGCTCCGCAAGCGCCCGCCTCGAAGCTGACCGTACTCCGTGCGGCACCGCAACTCCCTGTCGCGGTCAAGCGCCCGGCGGTCCCAGCAGTGCACCCGCGGGCCGGGTTCGCCGTGCTCGTGCACGGTCACGGGCACGCTCGCCCACACAGGGGAACCGCGCAAGCGCCCAGGCACGGCGGACCGGCCGCCGTCCATCCCGCGCACGCGACCGTCCCCTCTCACCCTCACCCGGCCGTGACGCCGAAGCCGCGCGCCCCGAAGCCTCCGCCGCCGACGACCACCACGACGAGCTCGACTCCCGCCCCGCCTCCCGAGCCGCCGGCGCCGCGGACGGGCGCGAGCGTCGCCCCGAAGACCAACGTCAAGGGCGACAAGGCGTTCTTGAAGACGGCGACACCCAAGCCGCCGACACTGCCGCCGCCGAAACCACCGGCGCCGACACCACTGCTGGCGACACAGCCGCCCCCACCGTCGGCGACGACCACTCCGACGACCTCTTCACCCTCGCCCTCGGACAGCGGGAGCGACGGTTCCGGGAACGGCGGAGGCAGCAACGGCGCCGGGAACGGCAACGGCGGCGGGAACGGCCACGGGAGCGGGAACGAGCACGGCTCGGGCGGTGACAATCTCCTCCAGGCCGGCGGCAGCGGCAACGGCGGCGGGAACGGCAACGCCGGCGGAAACGGCAACGGCGGCGGGAACGACAACGGCGGCGAGGGCAGCGGCGGAAACGGCAACGCTGGCGGAAACGGCAACGACGGCGGGAACAGCAACGGCGGCGGAAACGGCAACGCTGGCGGAAACGGCAACGACGGCGGGAACAGCAACGGCGGCGGGAACGGCCACGGCCACTAGTAGGCCGCGAGCTCGGGTCTAGACGCCGGCCGCTTCGGCGTCGAGATCGACCACCACGTGCGTGATCGGCACGGCGAATCGCTCGCGCGCCGATGTGACCACGCCGCGCTCGAGCCAGTTCGATCGACCCTCGGGATGCGTCGAGATCACGATCACGTCCGCGCCGAAGGTGCGCAGGGCATCCTCGATCGCCTGCACGGGATCAGCATCGCCGACCTCCCCGCGCGCGCTGATCCCGAGCCGTTCGAGCTCGGCAATGCTGCGCCGGAGGCGCTCCTCCGCAGCGGCGCGCGCCTGATCCTCGTCGGAGGCCCAGTGCTTGAGCGGGGAGTTCAACGCCGGGCTGACCACGAGGACGTTCGCCCTGTATCCCTCCGCGGCAGCCTCGATGGCTTCCCGTAGCGCTCTGCCGGCAACCGTCTCGTTCGCGATGACGAGGATGCGACGCTCGTCCTCTGCGCTGCGGAGCCGCGGCGCGCTCGCCGCCGGCTGCTCGCGGGCTTCGCGCCGGAAGAACCAGATCAGGACGAGGACCGAGAGGACAACGAAGACCCCGAGGCCCCACCAGCGCCCCCCGACCGCCGTCGCGATCACGATCGCCGCGAAGTACCCGACGGTCCCGATCACGAAGCGGTATGCCTCGGCCTCGCTCCGGAACGGATTCCTCATCTGCGCCTTCCTCCTTCCCTCCGGCGCACGGTCGTACTCAGAGCAAGTACACAGTCGTGTAGACGACGATCCACATCACGTCCACGAAGTGCCAGTAGATGCCGCCGATCTCGACGCCGTGGTGATGCTCCGGCGAGAAGTGGCCGCGGAACGCACGGGTCGTCATCGCGAGCAGGATCGACAGGCCGATGAAGACGTGGGCGCCGTGGAGACCCGTCAGGCAGAAGAAGATCGTCGTGAACGCGTTGTCGCTGGGCGAGAATCCGATCCGCGCGTACTCGGTGATCTGCGTCGCGAGGAACGTGAACCCCAACAGGAACGTGAGCACGAGGCCCGCCTTCAGGCCGGCGTGGTTGCCCCGCTTGATCGACGTCAGCGCCCAGTGCATCGTGAAGCTCGAGGTGACCAGGATCGCCGTGTTGATGCCGGCGACGAAGACCGGGAGGTGGAAGCCCTCCGGCGGCCACGCCGGCGGGTTGTTGACGACGCGGACGAAGAAGTAGGCAGTGAAGAAGGAGCCGAACAGCATGATCTCCGACGCGATGAACAGGAACATGCCGAGCACGCGCGCGTCGACTCCCGAGCTGACGTTCGCGGCCGGCGGGCCATGGTGTTCGGCAACACCGAGCTCGTGCGCGGCTTCGGCGTGGGAGGACATCAGGCGACCGCCGCCTCCGGCGCGACCTCGACGTGCTCGACCGGGAGCTTGGTCGCCTCGCGCAGCCGCGTGACGACGTCCTTCCTGAGCCAGGAGGAGGCTACCTCCCCCGGGAACGTCGAGATGATGATCTCGTCGACCCGCTCGTCGTGAACCGCGTTCATCGCCGCCGTGTAGGGGTCCGGGTGGGCGATCTGGCCGTGGGCGTCGATCCCGGCACCGCGCAGCGCGGCGAGTGCGCGGCGCAGGCGCCGCTCAGCCTCGGGGTGCCCGGCTCTCTGCGGATCGCTCTGCGGGCACAGCAACATGAAGCTGGCCGGCGACCGGGCGGCGCGCGCCTTGATCGCGTCGAGCAGCGGCTCGCCGAGCACCGTCTCGTCGGCGATCACGAGCACGTTCGCCTGCCCGCCCTCCTGGGCGAGGTCGACGACGACGTGCTCCACCGGAACGTCGCCCGCGACCTTGCGGATTCGCTCGACCACGTGACGGCGCAACCAGCCGGAGCGCGACTCCGGGTGCGTGGAGACGATGATCTCGTCGACCGGTGGCTCGAGCTGGGCGAGCGCGTCGCGAACGGCATCCACGGGGTCGGACTCGACGACGAAGCCGTCCGCGGAGATCCCGACAGCCTGGAGCTGCTCGAGCGTCTTGTCGAGCCGCCGCCTCGCCGCGGCTCGCCGCGTGTCGTCGTAGACGACGTAGCCCTCGCGCGGCGGGCTCACCGGGCAGACGACCGTGACCTGCAGCTCGCGCTCGGGGCCACGGCGCTCGAGCGGCCGCGTCAGCGCCCGACCCGCGACGGTCTCGTTCGCGACGACGAGGACGTGCGTCAATGTCTGACCTCTTCGATCAGCCCCACCCGGTCGCCGTTGAAGACGGCATGTCGGGCCCCGGGAACGCCGTACTCGTACGGGTTCCCGACCACCTGTGGCAGCTCGTCGAAGTTGAAGTACGGCGGCGGCGAGGAGACCTGCCACTCGAGGGTCATCGACCGCCATGGGTTCGACCCGGCCCGAGGGCCACGCACCCAGCTCGTGATCATGTTGTAGAGGAAGACGATGATCGAGGCGCCGAGGAAGAAGGAGGCAATCGAGATCACCATGTTCCAGTCGGCGAAGCGGGGCGCGTAGTCGGAGACCCGGCGCGGCATGCCCTGCGTCCCGAGCCAGTGCATAGGGAAGAACGTGACGTTGAAGCCGATGAAGGTCGCCCAGAAGTGCAGCTTCCCGAGCCGCTCGTCGTACATCCGGCCGGTCATCTTCGGGAACCAGTAGTAGATGCCGGCAAAGATCGTGAACAGCGACCCACCGAAGAGCACGTAGTGGATGTGCGCGACGACGAAGTAGGTGTCCGAGACGTGGATGTCGATCGGCACCGCCGCGAGGTAGATCCCGGAGAGGCCGCCGATCACGAACATCGACACGAAGCCGAGCGCGAACAGCATCGGCGTCGTAAAGTGGATGCGCCCCTCCCAGATCGTTGCCAGCCATGAGAACACCTTGATCCCGGTCGGGACCGCGATCACCATCGAGGTGACCATCATCGGTATGCGCAGCCACGGAGCGACCCCGGCGACGAACATGTGGTGCGCCCAGACCGAGAAGCCGAGGACGAGGATCGCCATCAGCGAGAGCGCCATCAGGCGATAGCCGAAGATCGGCTTCCTCGCCATGACCGAGATCACCTCGGAGGCGATCCCGAAGCCGGGCAGCATCATGATGTAGACCGCCGGGTGCGAGTAGAACCAGAAGATGTGCTGGTAGCCGAGCGCGTATCCCCCTCCTTGCGGGATGAAGAAGTGGGTGTGCATGATGCGGTCGAAC
>JBKOVL010000275.1:0-5825 GCA_046723895.1 Actinomycetota bacterium
CGCCCGAGGAAGCGAGACGGTTCGAAGAGCATCTGCGCCCGCTCGTCGAGCGCGGCGAGGGGTTCACACGCTCAGCGGTGGCTTACCTGAGCGCGACCAAGACCTGATTCGGGAGGCACTGCTCGGTCGCGCTGGTTCGGCCCAGGGCTAGAGTCCGGCTCGATGGTTCCCGAGGCGCGGATCGACCAGACCGATACCGGGCTGGCGCCCACCGGTCCCGGCTGGTTCGTCGTCAACGCGCGCGAGGTGCGCTGGCGACGTCGCCCGGGCCGCGGCAACAGCCTGCCGTTGACGGGGTTCACGGACGAGGAGTGCGAAACGTACTTCCGGCAGGTCGGCATCGGGCTCGTCGTCCTCGGGCCGGGAGAGCCGATGGGGCTGTATCACTGGGAGAACGACCAGGAGGACTTCCTCGTGCTCGCCGGCGAGGGCGTCCTGGTGATCGAGGGCGAGGAGCGGCCGCTCCGGCAGTGGGACTTCGTGCACTGCCCGCCGGGAACGCAGCACGTGATCGTCGGCGCACGCGAGGGCTGCACCGTCCTGGCGATCGGCGCGCGCGAGCATATCGACGAGAACTGCCACGGCGGCGCCTACACGGTGGACGAGGTCGCGCGGCGCTACGGCGCGAGCGTCGACGAGGAGACGACCGACGCGTCGCACGACTACGCACGCAGGTTCGGGGAGACCGGACCGACGCGGTACCGCGAGGAATGGCTGCCCTGAAGGGCGTAACGTACGCGCCCCCGACTCAAAATCGTCCATTTCCTTCGCGGACCGAGCTCCGGGAAGCGAACCCAGCTGAGAGGAGAATGCGATGGCAAGCGCTCCACCCGCCGAGGCGGCACTCGATCCGGAGGCGCTCCAAGCCCTCATCGCGGGTGTCCGCGGACGAGTTCTACAGGCAGGCGATGACGGCTACGACGACGCACGGGCGATCTGGAACGGGCTGATCGACCGCCGCCCGGCGCTGATCGTCCAGTGCACGGGGGCAGCGGACGTCGTCGACGCAGTCAACTTCGCCCGGGAGCACAACCTGCTGCTCTCGATCAAGGGCGGCGCCCACAACGTCGCCGGCAACGCCGTCAACGACGGCGGCCTCGTGATCGACCTGTCGCAGATGAACGGCGTGCACGTCGATCCCGCGACGCGGACGGTGCGCGCGCAGGGCGGTGCGACCTGGGGCGATACCGACCGCGAGACACAGCTGTTCGGGCTCGCGGTGCCGGGCGGCGTCGTCTCCACGACCGGCATCGCCGGGCTGACCCTGCACGGCGGCGCCGGTCACCTGCGCCGCAAGTACGGGCTGTCGATCGACAGCCTGCTCTCGGTCGACATCGTCACGGCCGACGGCCGGCTGCGGCGGGCGAGCGCGTCCGAGAACGAGGACCTCTTCTGGGCCGTCAGGGGCGCGGGGAGCAACTTCGGTGTCGTCACCTCGTTCGAGTTCCAGGCGCACCCAGTAGGCCCGACGGTGATGGTCGGCGCGATCTTCTACCCACTCGACCAGGTCAGGACGGTGATGCCGAGATGGCGCGACTACCTGGCGAGCGCTCCGGACGAGCTGAGCTCGATCTTGCTCTGCTGGAGGGTTCCGGCCGGCGAGCCGTTCCCGCCCGACCTGCACGGCGCGCCGGCGTGCATCGTCGCCGGGGTCTACTCCGGGTCGGTCGAGGACGGGGAACCGGTCGTCCAGCCGCTGAGAGAGCTCGGCGAGCCGCTGCTGGACGCGAGCGGCCCATGGCCCTGGCTCGGGCTCCAGAGCGGCTTCGACGCGCTGTTCCCGAAGGGCAACCTCTACTACTGGAAGTCGCGCGCGCTGGCAGAGCTCTCCGACGCCGCAATCGACGACCTCGCCGATTTCGCCGGTCGACGGCCGTCGCCACAGACCGACATCGTGGTCTGGCACTACGGCGGCGCGATGTGCCGGGTCGGAGAGACGGACACCCCCTACGGAGGTCGCGACGCGGCGTTCCTCGTCACCGGCGAGACGAGCTGGACAGACCCCGCCCTGAACGACCAGGCGATCGCGTGGGGCCGTGAGTTCTGGAACGCGATGGGCAAGCACTCGACCGGCGGGCTCTACCTCAACTTCCCCGGCTTCGGCGAGGAGAAGGACGAGCTCGTCCGGGCCGGCTACGGAGTGAACTACGACCGGCTGGTCGAGCTGAAGCAGAAGTACGACCCGCAGAACCTGTTCCGGATGAATCTGAACATCGCACCGGCAACCTAGAAAGGAGAATCGGATGGCGCTTGCGCGTGTCGTTTCGTTCGAGGGTGTCTCGCCGGAACGGATCACGGAGCTGAAGGGCGAGATCGAGAGCGGCGAGCGGCCGGAGAACCTGCCGGCGACCGAGGTGATCGTCCTCCACGACGCGGAGGGCGAGAAGGCGCTCGCGATCGTCTTCTTCGACAACGAGGCGGACTACCGGCAGGGCGACGAGACACTGAACGCGATGCCTGCGGCCGAGACGCCCGGCCAGCGCACTTCGGTGACGAAGTACGACGTCGCCGCCCGCATGAGGGCCTGAGGATCTGCGCGGGGCGGCAGCCGAAGCCGGCAGCCGCCCCGGCACCTCGCCCGCGTCCGGACATCACGCGGGAATTGCTCGCGCATGCCTTCAGTGGGCATGCGAAGGGCGCCAGAAGTGTTCGATGAGCTCGAGCAGGGCGTTCACGGCCCAGACCACCAGCGTCGCCCAGACGTACGTCCAGAAGCCACTGATGTCGAAGCCGCTCACGATCACCGACGTGAGCCACAGCATCAGCATCGAGATCCCGAACCAGGCGAGGCCGAGCGTGATGACGGCGACCGGGAGCGTCACGAGCCGCAGGATCGGCTTCAGGATCGTGTTGAGCACGCCGAACACCGCGGCCGCGACGAGGAGGTCGCCGAACGTGTCCGCCCTCACGTCGTCGAATGCGGCCGCGACGATTCCCAGCACGAGGGCGTTCGCGGCCCAGGAGGCGAGTAGGTACCGGAGGAAGTGCATTAGCCTGGCGAACCGAGCCTAAGAGGCGTCCGAGCACCGACACGTCACCCGGAGTGGGTGAAGGCAGGTGACTGCGCCGGATCACCCGTTTGAGGTGAGAACCGTGCTCGCCGATCCAGTGAGACTCGTCGAGTGGGTCAGGCGGCGATCTCGGGGCTGTCGACGTAGGCACGGCGAGCAACGCAGTCGCCGCGCCTCAGTCGGCGGGGTCGACCCGGCTCGCGGTCGTGCTCGCGATGGCGATGTTCGTGCTCGTCGTCGACACGTCGCTGATGAACGTGTCGATCTCGTACGTCGTCCACGACCTGGACGCGACCGCGAGCGGGGTGCAGGGGACGATCGCGCTCGAGGCGCTGGTCTCGGCCGCGTTCATCCTGATCGGCAGCAAGGTCGGCGACCTGATCGGGCGCAAGCGGGCCTATGTCCTCGGCCTGCTCGGCTACGCGGCCGGCGCGCTGACGATGACGCTCGCCGACAGCCTGATCCCGGTCATCATCTTCTGGGCGATCATCGGCGGGCTGGGAGCGTCGCTGCTGTTGCCGGCGATGCAGTCGCTGATTCACGGCAACTTCGAGGGCGCGATGCAGCGGAAGGCCTACGCGCTGGTCGGCGCCGCGGCCGCGATCGCCGCGGCCGTCGGGCCGCTGCTCGGCGGGTTCATCACGACCTACCTGTCCTGGCGGGTCGGGTTCGGGTTCGAGCTCGTGATCATCGCGGTCGTCCTGTTCAACGTCCGGCTCGTCCGCGACGTCCCGTACACGGGCCCGCGGCAGGTCGACCCGGTCGGCGCGGGCCTGTCGGTGATCGGCATGGGCGGGATCGTGCTCGGGATCCTCGTCTGGCAGGAGGGCGGCGGCGCCGTGGGCGCGCTCCTGGCGGTCGGCGTCGTCGGCCTCGGCTCGCTCGTGTGGTGGCTCAAACGGCGCAAGCGCGAGGGCAAGGCCATACTGCTCGACCCTGGTCTGTTCACCTCGAAGGGCTTCCGGCTCGGGATCACCGGCCAGATGCTCCAGCAGATCGCCCTCGGCGGGCTGATGATCGTGTTGCCGATCTACCTTCAGATGGTGTTCGAGTACACCGCGATGGGAGCGGGCCTGACGATCGCGCCGCTCTCGCTCGGCATGTTCGCGACCGCGCTCGTCGCCGGGAAGCGGGCGGGCAGGCGCCGGCCGGCGAGCGTGATCCGCGCCGGGTTCGCGCTGCTCGTGATCGGGGTCGCCGTGCTGATCCCGATCGTCCCGCGGGCGACGAACGGCTGGCACCTGGCGCTGCCGCTGCTCGTCGCCGGGATCGGGCTGGGATTCCTCGTCTCGCAGCTGAACAACTACACGCTCTCGCCGATCGAGGAGGAGCACGTCAGCGAGGCCGCCGGTGTCAACTCCGCCGCCGGCTCGTTCGGGCTCTCGTTCGGCCTCGCCTTCGCCGGCGCGATCCTGCTGATGACCCTGTCCTGGTCGTTCACGAACCGGGCCGAGGACAGCACGGTGCTCTCCCAGCGCCAGCAGCAGCAGGTGGCGCACACGCTGAAGCACGACGCGCAGGTGATCAGCAACACGCAGCTGGAGGAGCTGCTGAAGGGCAAGCGCCCGAGGGTTCAGGACGAGATCATCCGGATCAACACGGACGCGAGGCACGACGCGCTCCAGATCGCGCTGATCGTGCCCCTACTCGCAGCCGCGATCGGCTTCCTCACTGCGTTCCGGATGATGCGGCTACCCGACCCGGAGCCGTCCAGCGCAGCCGAGATGGCGCTGGTCTGACTACTCGACCCCGTTCCAGCCCCAGCGCGGGATCGCAGCGTCCCCGGGGACGGGCGTCTGCCCGTCCGAGTAGGTGAGCATGTTGTCGACCGCCCACCTCATGTAGGCGCGCATCGCAGCGCGGAACTCCGGGTCGTCGGGCAGGCCGGCGTCGTCGAGCGCACGGACGAAGCAGTCGAGGAAGCGCTCGCCGAACTCGGTGATGTCCTCGTTGCAGACGTGCAGCTGCAGGAGTCCTGACTCGTCGCCGCACTCACGCGAGTACGTGGGCGGACCGCCCAGCACCTCGGCCCAGTAGGCCGCGAGCCGCTCGACGTGCTGCGGATGCTGGTCCTCGTTCGAGAACGGGTGGTTCAGCACGGGGTCGGCGAGGCAACGCGCGTGGTGGGCACGGGCGAGAGCGAGAAAAGGACCGTCCCCGCCGGCGTACTCGAACAGGCTCGGCCTCACGGGGTCAGCTTGACACAAGGCCACTGTGCTCGGTGACCGCCGACGGAGGTGACCAGACGAACGGCGTCGTCGTGGTGACCGCGACGAAGCCGAGGCGCTCGAGGATCGGCCGGCTGTCGGCGGACGCGTCGACCTCGAGATAGCGGAAGCCTCGTTCGGCCGCGAGATTGGCGCGGTACGCGACCGCCGCCCGGTAGATCCCGCGTCGACGCCATTCCGGCAGGGTGGCGCCGCCCCACAGCGTCGCGAACTCGGTCCCGCCCGCGAACCGGATCCAGGCGGCGCAGACGACCGCTCCGTCGGCCTCCGCGACGACGACGGCGATCGCGTCAGGGTCGGCGGCGCGCTCGCCCTCGATCATCTCGGGCAGCCGGCTGTGCTCCAGCTGCCAGACCTCCTCCTCCATTGCGGCGATCCGCTCGAGGTCGCGCCGTTCGGTCACTTCACGCAACGAAACCTCCTCGGGCAGCGACGCCGGGCCGGCGACCTCGGCGACCGGCGCGATCAGGACCGTCTCCAGTTCCTCGGGCTCGAACCCGGCTGCGCGCAGCCGCTGCGGGAGGTCGGTCGGCCGGTCGTGCCCGTGGAGCTCCCATTCGAATCGCTCGCCGCGCTCCGCGAAGGC
>JBKOVL010000143.1:0-12617 GCA_046723895.1 Actinomycetota bacterium
GGTGGCGAGCCCGAAGCTGCCGACGAGCGTCGTCGTCAGCATCGCGCCGAGCATGAAGACGTCGCCGTGCGCGAAGTTGATCAGCTCGAGGATGCCGTACACGAGCGAGTAGCCGAGCGCGATCAGCGCGTAGACCATCCCCAGTGTCAACCCGACGAGGAAGAGGTCGAACCAGTGGGACGGGTTCTCGATCAGGTTGACGAGCAGCCAGACGCCGAGCAACCCGACGAACACGACCGCGAGGATCTGCAGCGGCTGCGGCCGGTAGCGGCGGCGGAGCGCGGGCAGTGCTTCTTCGGCAGTCTGGGTCGCCACTGGGAGGGCAAGCTTAAACCGCTCGACGCCGGTTTACGAGTGGGGTGTGTCGAAGGGGCCGGGTCTACAATTCGTGTGCCAGCGGCGGTGGCGAAATTGGCGATACGCGATGGCCTCAAAAGCCATTGTCCCTTTGGGACGTGTGGGTTCGAATCCCACCCGCCGCATGTCGCCGAGCCCCGCATAGACTCAGGGCGCGATGAAACGGGTCGGCGTGCTCACCGGCGGCGGGGACTGTCCCGGCCTGAACGCGGTCATCCGCGCCGTCGCCCGGCGCTGCTTCGCCCGCGGCTACGAGGTCGTCGGCGTCGCCTACGGGTGGCGCGGGCTCGTCGAGGGCGACCTCAGCGCGCTGACCTCGCGTGAGGTGACCGGCATCCTCCCGCGCGGCGGCACGATCGTCGGCACCTCGCGCACGAACCCGTACAAGGTCGATGGCGGCGTCGACGGGGTGTTGCGCCATTTCGCCGAGGCGGGTCTCGACGCGCTCGTCGCCATCGGCGGGGAGGACACGCTCGGCGTCGCAGCGCGGCTCTACGCCGAGCACGAGCTGCCGGTGGTCGGCGTGCCGAAGACGATCGACAACGATCTCTCGGCGACGGACTACACGTTCGGCTTCGACACCGCAGTCTCGATCGCGACCGAGGCGATCGACCGCCTGCATACGACCGCGGAATCGCACAACCGCGTGATGGTCGTCGAGGTGATGGGCCGCCACACGGGGTGGATCGCGGTGATGAGCGGGATCGCCGGCGGCGCCGACGTGATCCTGATCCCGGAGCAGCCGATCAGCGTCGAGACCGCCTGCGTCGAGCTGCGCAAGCGCCACGAGCGCGGCAAGAACTTCTCGATCGTCGTTGTCAGCGAAGGCTACAGGCTCACCTTCGACTCGGGCGAGGAGCGCGAGGTGGCGCAGGAGGCCGAGCTCGACGAGTTCGGGCACGTCCGCCTGGGCGGAGTCGGGGAACAGCTTGCGCACGAGATCGAGCAGCGAACAGGCTTCGAGACGCGAGTGACCGTGCTCGGCCACGTCCAGCGCGGCGGCTCGCCGACGGCGCGCGACCGCGTGCTCGCGACGCGCTACGGCCTCAAGGCCGCCGACCTCGTCCAGGAGGGGAAGTTCGGGCGGATGGCGGCGCTCCACGGGGACGCGATCGTCGACGTCTCGCTCGCCGAGGCGACCGCCGAGCTGAAGACCGTGCCGCCCGGGTGGTACGACGTGGCGCGCGCCTTCTTGGGCTAGCTCGACCGCGCCGCTCCGGCGCGTCCTCGTCCGGCCGCCGCCCGCCGACTGCTCGGGCTGGGAGCACTACCGCTGGCGCGCCGCACCCGATCCGGCGGGGCTCAGGGCCGAGCACGAGGCGCTTTGCACGGTGCTGGAGGACGCCGGCGCCGAGGTGGTGGTCGCGGAGGCGACGACGCTCGACGCTGTCTACGTGTACGACCCGGCGCTCGTGGCCGACCTCGGAGTCGTGCTGCTGCGGCCCGGAAAGGCGGAGCGGGTGGCGGAGGTCGACGCGCTCGGCGCCGAGCTCGAGCGGGCCGGCGTTCCGGTGGCGCACCGCCTGGAGGAGCCGCTCCTCGCCGAGGGCGGCGACTTCTTCTGGCTCGACGAAGCCACGCTCTGCGCCGGCCGCGGGTACCGCACGAGCTCGGACGGGATTTGGGCGCTAGAGCGCCTCCTCGATGTCGAGGCACTGAGCTTCGACCTGCCGCACCACCACGGGCCGGCGGCCTGCCTGCACCTGCTCTCGCTGCTCAGCCCGCTCGCTGACGACCTCGTCGTCGCGTATCCCTCGCTTCTACCCGTGCGGCTCGCCCAACTGCTGAACCAGCGAGGTGTCGAGGTCGTCGAGGCACCCGGAGACGAGTTCGAAACGCTCGGCCCGAATGCGCTCGCGCTGGCGCCGCGCGTGGGGCTGATCCCCGAGCACAACCGCGTGACCCGCCGGCGGCTGGAAGCGGCCGGCGTCGAGGTGCTCGTCTATCGCGCGGAGGAGCTGTCGAAAGGCGAAGGCGGCCCCACCTGCCTCACGCTTCCTCTTCTGCGGGGCTAGACCGCCACTCGTAGCGCACATCCGGCGTCCGTTCCTCGTTGTTCGCGCCGTCGGTCTCGTACAGGAACCGGGCGCCGTGGGACTCGTAGAATGACCTCGTCGCTGTCGAGCCGGCCGCGGAAATGGTCGAGATCGTCCTCGGCAGTGTGCAGCACCGGCAGCCACGGCATCGCTTCGGCGCGCGACTCGCGGAGGATCCGGACGATCGCCTCGAGATCCTGCGGTCGAGCGCGCCGGATCACGCGTTAACAGTGCCAGGCATTGTTAAGAGAGCAGCTCGACGAGCGGGAACGAGCGGTGCCGCCGCGGCGGGACGAGGAAGTTCTGGCGGTGCGTCGTGCGCAGGATCGAGTTGAAGCCCTGGCCGCGGTCACGCGGGTGGAAGGGCAGCTTCGTCCCGTCGGGGAGCACGCCGTCCATCGCCAGCCGGCCGCGGTTGAAGTCGTCGCTCGACGGGTTGAAGACGACGAAGTGGACGCCGGCCGCCGGCGCGTCGCTCATCCCGTCGCGCAGCGGATCAGCGCTCCAGAAGAACGGATTGTCGAGCGTGTTGAAGTCGGCGCGGTGCGGGATCGCTGTCCCGGGGCCGTAGATCGCGCCGCTCGCCCCGACTGCGGTCGAGGCCAGGCGCGAGGCCGTCTGCAGCGCCGCCGAGTGGCCGATCTGCTTCGTGCGCGCGAAGTCGCGCTGCACGCGCGCAGCGTCGGAGACCTCGTCGGCACCCTGCGGCACCGTCAGGACGTTCTCCTTCACCGCGAGTCCCGGCCGGAAGACCGTCGCCACGCGCTCCTCGTGCGGGAAGTTGACGTACCACGCCTCGAGGTCCTCGCTGATGTGCGAGACCGCGAGGTGCGTGCCCTGGGCGAAATAGCCGCCCGGCGAGTATCCGAGCTCCTCGATGTTTGCGATCTTCGGCGGGCCGAGCCCGGCCTTCTGCGTGGAGGTGAACCCCAGGAAGAGCTCGGCGCCGTCCGGGATCAGGTACGAGCCGCGGACCTGCGCCGCGACGGCCATCTTCTTCGGCAGGCCCTGCCCGCCGTCGAAGCCGCCGCCCGCGAACCCCTTGCGGATGCTCGTCACGTCGAACGCGTCGAGGTCGGTGAAGAGCGCCTTGGCGCCCGCGGCGATGTGGTCGAGGCTGTCGCTGCGGAGCAGCACGGCGACGTCGTTCGACTCCAGGATCGTCTCCTCCGGGTCGCTCGGGAAGCGGATCGAGTCGAGGAGGACGCGGACCGGCTTGTCCTTCGACTTCGTGGCGCGGCGGTCGACCGGGATGTGCTCCTCGGCGAGCTTCGGCACGAACCGGCGGAAGTACGGCAGCCCCCACGCGACGGCGATGCCGAGGCCGGCCGGCGTCTGCTCGAACCGGCGGTCGAGGTTCGCGAGCGTCTCCTCGAGCGCCGCCTGCGCCTCAGTGAGCTCGCGCTTCCCCGCGCCGACCCTCACCCGCGCGGTGACGAGCTGGTGGTGAAGAGGCGGGACGACGACCTCGACACCGTTGTCCTCGACGATCCGGACGCCCTGGAGCAGATGCTGCTCCGGGGTCAGGCCCCCTGAGGCCGGGCGTGACGGCGAGCCGCCGAAGCGGTCGACGAGCTCGTAGATCCCGCCCGCGGCCAGCCCGGCCGCGGCGCCGCCGGCGATCAGCTGCCTCCGGGTCAGGCGCATGCGGCTAGCGCGCCGGGTGCACGAGCACGAGCGCGTGCATCATCCGGTCCAGGTAGTGCACGATCTGGGGGAACGTGTACGGCGGCGCGACGTGCTGGCTGAGCGTGTATAGCGACCCGTCGTGGCGCCAGGCATAGAGGACGTGCCACTGGTCGGCGTCCTGGTTGACCGTGTACTCGGTCAGGCGAATCCCGCCGATCGTCTTCTGCCCGCGCGAATCGGCGAAGCACGGGATGTACGACACGCGTTTCTTGCCGCCGACCAGGTCGACGGAGCGACAGGTCGGGATCTTCGTCAGGCCCGGGTAGCCGCGGAGGTTGATGTGGATCTCCTCGTTGTTCTCCTGCCAGACGAAGCCGATCAGGTAGCTGCGGTCCTTCGAGACGGAGTCGATGTTGTTCCAGCGGCCGCCGATCTGGCCGGTGAGCGGGTCGGGTACCCAGCTCGGGCAGTAGACATCCGTGCGGATGCGGTTCGCGAGCCGCTGCCAGCCGGCGAACCACGCCTTCGGGCACGACGGCGCGGCCTTCGGGGCGTGGACCGACGCGGCGCCGGAGCCCGCGAGAACGAGCGCCAGGAGGGGCGTCAGGAGCAGTGTCTTTCTCATAGACGGTAGAGGGAGACCCAGGGGCCGGTGAGCCCGTGCCCCGGCTCGACATGGTAGACCCGTTTCGCCCGTGTTCGCAGTTGATCGTAGAAGCGCGCCTCGCTCGGGTAGCTGTCGCGCGCCGCGAGCACGCGGTCTGCGATCGCCCCGGTGACGAGCGCGTAGCGGACGCCCTGTGCGCGCAGCCGCGAGACGTCGCGGTCCGGGTCGAACGGCCGCCCCGGACCGGGCAGGGCGAGGCCGACGATCGGGTGACCCTCGAGCGCGGGCGTCGACGTCTCCGCCGCGATCTTCGCGCGCGGCGGGACGTGCGCGACGATCCAGGCGTGCGCGACGGCGCGCGTGTCGGTGCGGGTCAGGCGCACGTCGTCGCCGATCGCCCAGACGAGCGGGACCACCAGCATCCCGAGGGTGAGCGGGGCGAGCACGCGCTGTCTTCCCGCGAGCGCTGCGAGCGCCGGGACGAGCGGCAGGAGGTACCGGTCGAAGTGCGCGCGGAGGGTGAGCAGGTCGACGAGGTAGGCGAGGACGAACGAGGCGAGGATCAGATCGGTGCGCGTGTGGCGCCGCAGGGCGAGCACGAGCCCCACGACTCCGACCACGAGTGCCGGCCCGAAGCCGTCCCATAGCCTGCCGGTGAAGGAGAAGAGCGCGAAGGAGTCGTGCTCGAAGCCGAGCCAGCCCTTGCGCGCGAGTCGCTGGACGCGGGTCGCATCGGCCCACGCCTGGTGTGGATGGACGAGCACGTACGGACTGGTCGCGAGGAACGCGGCGACCGCGGCCGCGAGCGAGTACCCGAGTCGTCGCCACCGCCCCCAGCCGGCGACGACGAGCGGGATGACGAGGAACACGGCCGGATACTTCGCGCTCGCGGCCAGGCCGGCGGCGAGCCCCGCCCACTCGAGCCTTCCGGTGACGGCGAGGGCCAGCGAGGTGGCGATTAGGGCCGTCATCGGCACGTCGGTGACCGCCATGTGCGAGTAGGCGACGCCGATGGTCTCGACCGCGACGGCCGCGGCGGCGACGACGCCGGCCATGCGGCCGTACGCGGCGCGTCCGAGCCACCATGCGGCGGCGACGGCGGCGACGCCGAAGGCGACGACGATCAGTCGCGCGGTCAGGTACGAGGGCTCGTCCTGCCACGCCTGGAAGGGCGCGAGCAGGTAGAGCAGAAGCGTCGGGTAGTCGAACCAGTGCGGATCCGGCCCGGCTCCGTGCACCATCGCCCACGCGCGCGGGACGATGTTCTGCTCGTCTGGGTTGAGCAGCCCGCCGAACGGCAGGCCGTAATCGATGCCGACCAGGCGCAGCGTCGCCGCGAGCGCCAGGATCGCGGCGAGTGCGGCGCGGTGCCGGCGGCGATTTCCGCGCGCAACCGGGCTCAGCTCGGTTGCGCTGCGATCAAACAGCGCCGGGCGGCGCGCCACCGACGAGGTCGGCGATCGAACCGCTACCGACGAGGACGGCGTCCACGCCCGCCCGCTCGAGTGCGACGACCTCGTTGCGCGTCGCCGCGTTCAGGTCGGCAATCGCCAGCTTCCCGGCGGGGACGTCGGGAAGGAGGTCGAGAATCCGCTCGATCTCGTCCTCGTCGTCGTCCGCCTCCCGCGGCGAGAGCAGGAAGATCTCCGGCTCGATCCGCTCGAGCGACGCCGCGAGCGAGTCCTCGTCGTGGACGTCGACGACGATCTCGAGCCCGAGCTCGGTGGCCCGCGAATGGAGCTCCTCGAGGTGCTCTTCCTCGTCGTGATCCTCGACGACGATCAGACAGGCGTCCGCGCCGGCGTCACGCGCGGTCTCCGGAGGGGCGTCCACGCGGAAGAGGATCGGCAGGCCGGTCGCCTCGCGGACGCCGTGGACCGTGGCGGTGACGGCGATCCCTTCGGCGCCGTCTCCCTCCGCCGCCCTCGCGGCCGCAGCGTCGTGTACGAGCGCGACGATCGAGATGCCGTCTCCCTCCGAGATTGCCTGGCTGAGGCGCCGCGCCCCGGTCACTGGCGGGGATGGTACTGCGGACTCGGCGGACTCACGTGCCGATCGGGTGCCACACCGTCTTCAGCTCGAGAAAGGCGGCGATCTCCCAGGGGCTCTGGGTCGTCGGCGTTCCCTTGACGACGCGCTTCACGTTCTCGGCCGCGAGCTGTTCGAGCTCCAGCGCGAGGCCGTCGGCGCCGGTCACGTCGATCGCATTGACGTCCATGTGCCCGGCCAGCCAGGGTGCGAGCTCGGCGCGGTGGCCGGTGAGGATGTTGACCACCCCACCCGGGACGTCGGAGGTCGCGAGCGCCTCGGCGAGCTCGATCGCGCCGAGCGGGTGCAGTTCGGAGGCGACGACGACGGCCGCGTTTCCGCCGACGATCGCGGGGGCGAGGCGGGAGACGAGTCCCTCGAGCGCGGGCTCGTCCGGGGCGAGGATCCCGACGACGCCCGTCGGCTCCGGGATCGTGAAGTTGAAGTACGGCCCGGCGACGGGGTTGGTCCCGCCGAGCACCTGCGCGAGCTTGTCCGCCCAGCCGGCGTACCAGACGACACGGTCGATCGCTGTGTCGACCTCCTTTGGGCCCGAGCAGTGCCGCGCGAGGTCGGCGCGGCGGGACTCCATCGTCTCGGCGAGACGGTAGAGCACCTGGCCGCGGTTGTAGGCGGTCGCGCCTGCCCACATCGGGAAGACGGTGCGCGCTGCACGGACGGCGTCGCGGAGATCCTTGCGCGACGCGCGGGCGACGTTCTGCCCTTCGGCCAGGTAGGTGCGCCCGGATTCCGAGCGCGGGAAGGTGCCGCCGACGTAGAGCTTGTAGGTCTTCTTGACCGGGAGACGGCTCATTCGTCGCGCCCTGATTCGGCGTGGGCCTTCTCGACATGGCTGCTTCGGCGGGCCGCGGTGAACCCGGCCTCCTCCCCACTGCGAGCATACTGCGAATCGCGTGCCGTGTCTGTGACGCGGGCGTGACGAGAGGGCGCCGACATCATTCGAACTCCAGGTACGGCTCGAGCCCGTGGCGGCCGCCCTCCCGGCCGAAGCCGGACTCCTTGTAGCCGCCGAACGGCGAAGCCGGGTCGAAGCGGTTGTATGTGTTCGCCCAGACCACACCGGCCCGCAGCCGTTCCGCCATCCACAGGATCCGCGAGCCCTTCTCGGTCCAGACGCCGGCAGACAGACCGTACGGGGTGTTGTTCGCCTTCTCGACCGCCTCGGCCGGCGTGCGAAACGTCAGCACCGACAGCACGGGGCCGAAGATCTCCTCCTGCGCGATCCGGTAGCTCTGCGCCACGTCGGTGAACACAGTCGGCGCGAACCAGTAACCCTTCTCGGGGAGCCGGCAGGGCGGCTGGTAGATCGCTGCGCCCTCCTCCTCCCCTGACGCAACGAGCTCCTTGATCTTCTCGAGCTGCGCCCGCGAGTTGATCGCGCCTACATCGGTGTTCTTGTCGAGCGGGTCACCGACGCGGAGGGTGCCCATCCGCCGCTTCAGCTTCTTGACGACGTCCTCGTAGATCGACTCCTGGACGAAGAGGCGCGAGCCTGCGCAGCAGACGTGGCCCTGGTTGAAGTAGATCCCGTTGACGATCCCCTCGACCGCCTGGTCGAGCGCGCAGTCGTCGAAAACGATGTTCGCCGCCTTGCCGCCGAGCTCGAGCGTCAGCTTCTTGCCCGAGCCGGCGAGCTCGCGCTGGATGGCCTTTCCCACCTCCGTCGAGCCGGTGAACGCGACCTTGTCGACTGCGCCCTTGACGATCTCTGCGCCTGCGCGCCCGTCCCCAGTGACGATGTTGACGACCCCCGGCGGCAGCTCCGCCTGGCGGACGACGTCGCAGAAGAGCAGCGCTGTCAGCGGCGTCGTCTCGGCCGGCTTCAGGACCACGGTATTCCCCGTCGCCAGAGCCGGCGCGATCTTCCACGCGAGCATCAGCAGCGGGAAATTCCAGGGGATGATCTGCCCGGCGACCCCGACCGGCCGCGGCCGCCGGTGTGGGAACGCGTACTCGAGCTTGTCGGCCCAGCCGGCGTAGTAGAAGAAGTGCGCCGCGGCCAACGGCACGTCGACGTCGCGCGACTCCTTGATCGGCTTGCCGCCGTTCAGCGACTCCAGCACCGCGAACTCGCGTGAGCGCTCCTGCAGGATCCGCGCGATCCGGAAGAGATACTTGGCCCGCTCGGACCCCGGCAGCGCCGACCAGCCGTTCTCGAACGCCGCACGCGCGGCGTCGATCGCCGCGTCCACCTCCTCCGGCGTCGCCTCGCCCACTTCGGCAAGCTGCTCCTCCGTCGCGGGCGCGATCGTCGTGTACGTCGCGCGCGGCGCCAGCCACTCGCCGCCGATGAAGTGGCCGTAGCGCTCGTCGATCCGGACAATGTCGCGCGCCTCCGGCGCCGGCGCGTAGTCCCAGCCCGACGGAACGGGGGCCTGCGATCTCCTTTTCTCGAGGTCAGTCAATGGTGAAGTAGTCCGGGCTCTGATAGCGGCCCGTGCGCTCCTTGCGGATCTGCATCAGCACGTCGTTGAGCAGCGTCGATGCGCCGATCCGGTAGAGGTCCGGCGTCAACCAGTCGGCGCCGAGGGTCTCGTAGAGCTGCACGAGGTACTGCACAGCCTGCTTCGCCTGGCGGATGCCGCCAGCCGGCTTCATTCCGACCATCCGCCCCGTCTCCTCGTGCACGTCGCGAATCGCCTCGAGCATGCAGAGCGTGACCGGCAGCGTCGCCGCGCCCGCGAGCTTCCCCGTCGAGGTCTTGATGAAGTCGGCCCCGGCCGCCATCGCCAGGAGCGAGGCTCGCCGAACGTTGTCGTAGGTGCCGAGTTCCGCGACCTCGAGGATCACCTTCAGATGAGCGTCGCCGCACGCCTGCTTCACCTGGACGATCTCGTCGTAGACCTTCGCGTAGCGGCCGGAGAGGAAGGCGCCGCGGTCGATCACCATGTCGACCTCGTCCGCGCCCATCGCGACGACCTCCTCGGTCTCGCGCACCTTGACGTCGAGCGGTGACTGGCCAGACGGGAACGCGGTCGCCACCGAGGCGACCTTGACGCCGGTGCCCCGCAGCCGCTCGACCGCCGCCGGCACGAGGTTCGGGTAGACGCACAGCGCGGCGCACGATGGGATCGACGGGTCGGTCGGGTCGGGCCGGACCGCCTTCGTCGCGAGCGCGTGCACCTTGCCGGGAGTGTCCGCGCCCTCGAGCGTCGTCAGGTCGGTCATCCGGATGGCGAGCTCGAGCGCGAACAGCTTTGCCTCGCGCTTGATCGAGCGCTTGGCGAGCGACTCCGCGCGACCCTCGAGCGCGACCGCATCAACGGAGCCGATGCGCGGTAGTCGCGGCTCGAGGGGAAGCTCGAAACCGCGAGCCAGAACAGGCGCCTTGGCCATGAGGTGAGTCTAGCCCTCCAATTCGGGGACAGGCCCTGCGGGCCTGTCCCCTCGTTGGAACTGCCGTGCCCTACTCGTACTGGAGCGACTCGAGCACCTTCAGCCGGGAAGCCCGGCGGGCCGGGACGATCGCGGCGAGGATCCCGGCCGCGACCGCGGCGACGACGAAGTAGACGAGCATCCTCGACGGGATCACGAACGAGACGCCCTGGCCCGACAGTGCCTTCGTCACCATCCAGGCGAGGAAGACGCCGAGCGCCAGGCCCAGCGCGGCGCCCATCAGCGCGGTGACGATGCTCTCCGCGCGGATCATCCGCCTCACCTGCCGGCGGGTCATCCCGACCGCCCGCAGCATCCCGATCTCGCGCGTCCGCTCGAAGACCGAGAGGACGAGCGTGTTCACCATCCCGAACAGGCTGACGACTACCGACAGCGCGAGTAGCACGTACAGCAGGTTCAGGAGCTTGTCGACGTTCTTCGACCTCGTCTTTACCCAGTCCGCCCGGGTGGCGACCTTCGCGTCCGGGTACGAGCCGAGCGCCGCCTGCAGCGCCTCCGTGGTCTCCGTGGTCGCACCGCCGCGCACGTTCAGGAACGTGTAGGCGTCCTGCGGCCGCTCGAAGGCCGAGTCGAAGGCCTGCTGCGAGATCGCGATCGAGCCGAGCACCGGGTCGATCTGCCCGAACTTCGGCTGCGTGTAGATCCCGCGAACGACGTAGGAGCTCGTCTTGCCGGCCGGGTTCAGCACCGTGATTCGGTCGCCGACCGAGACGTCGTGCTTCGTCGCCCACTTCTGGCGGACGACGGCGCCGTCGCGGCCGAGCGTGCTCAGCGTGGCGTCGGAGCCCTGCACCCAGTCGTAGTGGTAGACGGCGGCGATCGTCGTCGGGTCGATTCCGTCGACGCGTACCTCGTCGCCCTTCATCTTCGCCTGCTCGTTGCGGACGCTCGACGCCACGGTCACGCCGGGAGCGGCTGCGGCCGCGTCGCCCGCCGCACGGGAGAGCGGATCCCGGCCGTTCTTCGAGGTGACCACGTAGTCGGCCTGCACCTGGTGGCGCAGGGCGTCGCGGTCGGAGCTGACAAGGCCTTTGCCGAGCGTCGCCACCATCGTGACGAGGGCGAGACCGATCATCAGCGCGGCCGCGGTCGACGCCGTGCGAGCAGGGTTCCGCATCGCGTTCTCGCGGGCCAGCGACCCGGAGATGCCGAACCGCGCGAACGGCCGGCCGAGCGCCGAGGCGAGCGGGCGGGCGAGCTTCGACGCGGTCAGAGCCACGCCGACGAACAGCCCGAGCATCCCGAGCGCCATCGACAGCAGGCGGGGCCCCGTGTCGACGCCGTCGACGAACAGCCCGTAGGCGAGCAGCGCCAGCGAGAGCCCGGTGACCGAGATCGCGACGACCGTGCGGTACGGCGCGAACCGGCCGGGCGGGAGCGTCGCGCCCTCGCGGACGGCCGCGATCGGCGGCACCTTCGTCGCCTTCAGCGCCGGAGCGATGCTGGCGATCAGCGTGACGAGGGTGCCAAGGGCCATCGAGACGATCACCGTGCGGACTTCGATCACGGTGCCGGCCTTGGGCAGGTCGAGGTTCATCGCCGCCATCAGCGCCCCGAGCCCCTTCGCCAGGGCGAGTCCGAGCACCAATCCGAGCACGGAGGCGAGGACGCCGATCGCGAAGCCCTCGACCAGCACCGAGCGGCGAACCTGGCGCCGCGAGGCGCCGAGGGTCCGCAGCGTCGCCAGCTCGCGCGTCCGCTGGGCGATCGTGATCGAGAGCGTGTTGAAGATGACGAACGCGCCGACGAAGAGCGCGACCGCCCCGAATGCGAGCAGGAAGTACTGGATGAACTTCGTGAACTCCGTGACGTCCTTCGTGCTCGCCTTCGCCTGCTCCGCGCCGGTCTTGACCTCGGCGTTGGCAGGCACCAACGGCTTGATCTCGTTCACGAGGAAGCTCGGCGAGACGCCCGGCCTGGCGGAGACGGCGACGAGGTCGTAGCCGTCCTTATCAAGCAGGCGCTGGGCCGTTGCGGTGTCGAAGATCGCAAGCGTCGCCCCGCCGAGCGAGTCGACGGAGCCGAACTTCGCGATCCCGGTGATCCGGTACTGCTCGGTCGGACCCTGGACGGCGGCGCCGATCGTGTCGCCGACGTTGAAGTGGCCCTGCTTCGCGCTGCCCGAGTCGATCACGATCTCGCGCGGGCCCGATGCCCACCGGCCGTTGGTCAGCGTCAGCGGGTTCAGCTTGCCCAGCCCGGGGTCGAGGCCCCAGGCGAAGGTCGGGTTGCCGCTCTTGCCGAGCGGCTTGCCGTTCCGCCCGATCAGCTTCCCGTAGTCGGAGCTGTCGTTCAAGTTGAAGATCTGGCCGGCGGCGGTCTCGACGTCCGGGAGCGCCCTCTCCTTGGCCAGCACCGCGGCGGGCACGGTCTGCGAGCCGCTCTGCGCGAACGACACGGTCGACTTGCCCGCGATCACCGCCGAGGTGTTCTTGTACGAGCCCGCGAAGATCTGGTCGAACGCCGAGCGGATCGTGTCGGTCAGGACGTAGGTGCCGCTGACCATGGCGACCCCGAGCACGATCGCCACCGCGGTCAGCAGG
>JBKOVL010000054.1:0-23965 GCA_046723895.1 Actinomycetota bacterium
GCAAGAAGACGCTCGAGGACGGCGCGGTGGACGTGCGGGACCGCGCGACCGGAGAGGAGCGCCGAGTACCCGCCGAGGAGGTGACGATCTGATGCCACGCAAGCGTCGCTTCAGCGACGAACCGTTCGGGACGACGATCGAACGACTGATGGACGAGACGGGGGTGACCTACCGGGCGCTCGCGGCGAAGACGAGCCTGTCCGCGGGCTACCTCAACCACCTCGTCCACGGCAACCGGCCGGTGCCCTCGAACGAGGTGATCGAGCGACTCGCCTCCGCGCTCGGCGTTGAAGCCGAGCATTTCCGCGAGTATCGTCTGCGGGTGATCACGGAGCGGCTCGAGCAGGTGCCGGCGATGATCGATCGGCTCTACAGGCAGCTCCGGGGGCGCTGAGGCGCTTGGCGCGGACACCCTCGCGGCAAGCCGGGGAAGGCTTCCTCGTCTGGCTTGTCCTGACGGCGGGGATCAACGTGGTCGCGCTGATCTTCGTCAACTGGATCTTCGACAGCGTCTCGATCAAGGGCTTCTGGTCGTATTTCCTCGGCGCCCTCGCGCTCACGGTCGGGAACGCCATCCTGAAACCGATCCTGGCGCTGCTGACACTGCCGTTGATCATCATCACGTTCGGGCTCGCCTACTTCGCGATCAACGTCGCGATGCTGGCGCTCGCCGAGTGGATCGCGCCGCGCTTCTCGGTCGACGGCTTCTGGACCTACGTCGGCGCGACGATCGTGATCTGGTTCGTCAACGTCGTGCTCGGCCTGCTCTTCGACCGGATCCAGGGCGCCGAGCGCATCTGACACGCACCGAACCGGGCTGCTACGGTGAGCCCGTCGCGGGGCGTGGCGCAGCCTGGTTAGCGCGCTAGTCTGGGGGACTAGAGGCCGTCGGTTCAAATCCGACCGCCCCGACAGAGAAAAGCCCTGGTAATCCGGGGCTTTTTTCTCTGAGTGGAAGGGCCCGGCACGGCGCGGTGACAACGAGCCCTTTCGCTCGTGACAACGTTTGGGGGCGTGGCGCGGGACATCGCGCAGCGAACGGCGGATCCCGGGATGGCCGAGCGGTCCTCCCCTTCCTCCTCCTTGGTGTTCTCGAGCTCTGCCTCGGCGTTCTCGGGCAGGACCTGCTCGGCTAGTCGGCTTGCTCAGCGGAGGTAGCCGAGCCGTCGCAGCTCGGCAACCGACATGAGCTGTCCCTCTACCCTCACCTGGTGCTGATGCGCTCAGCCACTGAGGACGAATGGGTCGAGCAGCTCCCGACGGCGATTGCCGCGTGTGCCGAGCGTTGGAGCCTGGCAGTCGGCGAGCCGCTGTCGGGTGGTCTTGTCGGGCACGTTTTCGCCTGCACCACGAGCGTCGGAGACGCTGCGGTGCTGAAGCTCAACCCGCCGTCTTCGGATGAGTTCGCTGGGACGCCCGAGCAGGAAGCCGCCGCGCTGCGCGCGTGGGATGGCCGGGGCGCGGTCGAACTGCTCGCGTTCGCGCCCGATCAGCGGGCGCTCCTGACGCGCCGGGCGTTGCCGGGGACACCGCTCCCGCCGGGCGACGAGCACGAGGCGCTCCACGCCGTCGCCGATGTTCTCTCGCGACTCTTCGACGCGACGACCCCTCCTGCGGAGTTTGCGTCGCTGGCCGAGGCGGTTGATCGGCACCTGGTCAGGAAGCTCGTGGTCGCTGGCGACGCGCGCGAGATGCTTGAGCCGCTGATCGAGCAGGCGCGCGCGTCGGCACACTCGCTTGCGACGAGCGCGTCGCGCGAGGTGCTTCTGCACGGCGATGTGATGGACAAGAACCTGCTCCGGCATCACGACCGCGTGGTGGCGATCGACCCGATGCCGCACGTCGGCGATCCGCACTCGGACATCGGTTTCTGGGCCGCGACTCGCTCACCGGCAACCGATCTCAACGCGCGCGCAGCCGACCTCGCCCGGCTACTCGCCTGCGACCCCGATCGGGCGAGCCGGTGGGCGGCCATCTACGCCGTCGGCTCGGCCTGCGAGACGTGGCGGCCCGACACACGCGAGCTGCGCAAGTGGGTGCGTTCGGCCCGTACAGCCGAGCTGCTGAGCGGCTGACCATCGCCCTGAACCCTCTAGGTCTTACAAGTCGCAAGGCCTGCCGGTGCAGGAAAGACAAGAGCGTCTATCCGAAGTGACGTTCGAGCCCTACGCTGACCGAAGCCGGAGCAAGCGTGCGTGGGGGAAGCATCCGAGCACGCCGGAAGTTCGACCCCCACGCTCCAGCTACTACAGGTGGCCGGTGCTAACGCCTCGCGTCGGCGCGTACGGGGTGTGCGGGCATCGTCCCCAGAGGCCGAGCTTCTTCGCCTTCGCACGCAGCGCGAGCCGTTCGAGCAGGGCGGCGTACTTGCCCCTCCTCCCCTCGTAGAAGTACGGTGCTGCAGCACCGACGCGGACGAGCTGCACGTTCACGTTCATGCCGTCCTCGGTGCGGACGATGTAGGGGAGCAGCCGCCCGTATTGGTCAACGCGGTCGGTCGCCGGTTCCACGTAGAGGCGGACGCGGGTGCCAGGTGAGAGCAGCCGCTTCGTCGTTGCGGGCGCCTGCGGGCCGTAGCACTCCGTCCCGAAGTAGACCTCGGGCGTGTCGATCTGAACGAGGCGGACACGCTGGCCGTTGCGTAGCACCACCGTATCCCCGTCCGCTACATGATCGATCCGGTAGACGCTTGGCCGCTGCGCGGCGGACGCGATGGGCGCGAGCGCGGCGACGCCCACAAAGGCGGCGAGACAGAGGGAGCGGACTACGCCGTCTCGCAGGCGATCCCGTCCTCGTCGCGGTCGAAACCTCGGTTGTACGACATGGCGAGGCGGTGGATCCGAGTGCTTCGCCTGAACGTGGTCACGGGCCGTCCCGGAGTCTTGTCTCGGGCACCGAGCCTGCCGACCCCGTGCGGATACCGCTTGTTCAGATTGGTGCAGTTCTTGTACAGCGGGGTGTCTTGGCAGTCGTGACGCCAGCCAGGATCAGGGCGGCGGCGACCAGCACCACGATGAGTACGAGGGAGCGCACGCGACTGACTTTTCGGTGTGACGCCGATGCCGACCCGAGCTGGATCAGTGCTCCCCACACGCCTTGTTACATGGCTGTATCAGCCTGCCGAGAGTGGTCTGCGAGATGCATATGTGGTTCATGATGGGGGCCGACCTTGGTCCTGATCGAGTAGAGAGATGAGGTCGCGGCGATGTAGAGCGTATGCCAGTCGGAGCCACCCCACGCGAGGTTTCCGACATTCTCGGGTACTTCTATTGTCCCCAGGTGGTCACCGTTCGGTGAGATGATCCAGATGCCTTTCGGCCCTGTAACCCAGACGTTGCCTTGTTCGTCACATTTCATCCCGTCGGGTATACCCGCCTCCTCGTCTCCCGTGCCGATGTCTTCCGTGAAGATGCGTCCGTTTTCGAGTGATCCGTTCTCGGCGACGTCCCACACTTTGATGTGGGCGCGAACTGAGTCGTTGATGTAGAGCAACGATTCATCTGGGGAGAAGCAAAGGCCGTTGGGCATCTCAAACTCGTCCCGCGGAACTACAAGCTCAAGATGGTCGGCTGTGCCAGCTGGTGGAATCCGGAATACGCCTTGCCAGCCCAGTCGGCGTCGCCGCGGGTGTCCGAAGTCTGGGAAGCGCCCATACCATGGATCGGTAAAGTAGATTGAGCCATCTGAGCGCACGCAGATGTCGTTGGGTGAGTTGAGCTCCTCGCCATCGAACTCGCTCGCGATGTACTCACGTCGGCCGTCTGAATATTCGCGCACGACGCTGCTTGTGACGTGTTCGCAGATGAGGAGGTTGAGTTCTGCGTCGTACGTCATTCCGTTGCCCTTGTAGTTGAAGTTTCTCACTTCGACGACGCCTAGATCGGGGGAGTAGACACGCCGTAGATCTCCGGACAAGTCCGAGAAGAGAAGGAAGTGTTCGAGTGGATGCCAAACGGGGCCCTCTGTGAACTGGAATCCGGTGGCGAGTCGCTCGACTCGCGAGCCTCGATTGACTAGCTCGCTGATCGCTCCTGAGGTCGCGTGAACTCGGGACACGACGATCTCCTCTCTTCATCCGTTGCACCCGACGGCGGATATGGCGCCTCGATATGCGGAGCCGCCGCGACGAGTGTCTTCGTGTAGTCGTTCTTCGGACGGCGCAGCACCAAGCGTGTTGCTCCCCGTTCGCAGATCCGGCCCCGATCGAGGACGAGCACTGTGTGAGCAATGCTCGCGACGAGGCCGAGGTTGTGCGTGATCAAGAGCATTCCCAAGCCAAGATCGGCCCGTAGGTCGCTGAGCACATCGATTACTGCCGCCTGCACTGAGACATCGAGCGAGGAAGTGATCTCGTCGCAGACGAGCAGATCCGGGCGGGCTGCGAGCGCGCGTGCGATCGCAACGCGCTGACGTTCCCCACCCGAGAGTTCGGCTGGGTAGCGGCTGCTAAGCCTGGCGGGCACTCGGACATGCTCGAGTGCTCTCAGGGCCTCCGCGCTGGCATCTCGTCTGGAAAGTCGGCGCAGGAGAAGCGCGGGCCGCTCGATTGCCTCGAGCGCCGTCCGTCTGGGGTTTAGGGAGTCATATGGATTCTGGAAGACGATTTGGATCCGGCGCCGCGCCTCGCGATCGCGTGCTCCAGCGAGCGGCGGCAGCTCCTGCCCGTGCAGGCACACGGCACCGCCGTCAGGCTGATGGAGTCCCACGATGCAACGAGCGATCGTCGTCTTGCCACTCCCCGATTCGCCCACGAGGGCTACGCATTGGCCGGCGTCGACCGTGAACGAGACACCGGCGGCGACGACGAGCTGGTCTCCCCTTGTCATGTGCGAGGCTGAAAGGTGATGCACTCCGAGCACGGTCGCGCCGCCGTTTTTTCGATCCGGTCGAGAGAGGGGCTGAGCTGTGCGCCAGATCGTCGACCGCCAGTGCAGGCACCTCGCATCGTGGTCGGGACCGACGCGCTCGAGGCGAGGCACTGCCTCGGCACATGCGGCTGTTCGTTGGGCGCAGCGTGGCTCGAACCCGCAGCCGCTGGGCCATTGGCCGACGCCGAGTGCGATGCCTGGAATGCCGCGAAGCTGTCGCGGCCGCTTGTGGTCGGGCACCGACTCCAAGAGCCCGATGGTGTAGGGATGGCGCGGAGTTCGTAGGACCTCGGATGCTGGGCCTTGCTCGACTATGCGTCCCGCGTACATGACCGCGAGGCGGTCGGCGACGGTCGCGACAGCTGCAACGTCGTGTGAGACGTACACGATCGCGACGTCGAGCCGGTCGCGGAGGCGCGCGACCTCAGCCAGGATCCGCGACTGGACGACAACGTCGAGCCCCGTGGTGGGCTCGTCGAGGACGATGACGCGGGGGTCCGCGGCGACGGACATCGCGATCAAGAGGCGTTGCTGCTGCCCACCGGACAGCTGGTGGGGGTAGCGCGCGCGGAACTCGCTCGAGTCAGGCAGCTGTGCCTGGATCAGTGCACGGCGGGCGAGTACCTGCCGCTCGTCCCGAGGCCGGTGGCGGAGGCGGTCGATGATGTGCTCTCCGACGCGCAGCGAGGGGTTGAGTGAGGAGACGGCGTCCTGTGGCACGTACGAGATGAGCCGCCTGCGGAGCAGCTCGAGCTCGCACTGGTTGCGGCCGGTCATGCGTTCACCGCAGATGTCGACGTTGCCCGAGGCGATGTGGGCTCCGGGCCGGCAGAAACCGAGTAGAGCGACCGATAACGTTGTCTTGCCGCTGCCCGATTCGCCGACGATCCCGAGGATTGTTCCCGGCTCGAGTTCGAGCGTGACGTCGTCGATGATCGGCACGCCCGAGTGGAGTGCGACTCGCAGGTTCTCGACGCGAAGCGCCGGCTGGTTGGCGGTCATGGCGCGCTCGCCTTGGCCTCGACCTGCTCAATGGAGATGCCTGACGTGCGGGCGACCGCGTCAGCGACGAGGTTGACTGAGATGATCAGGGCGCCGACAAGCAGGGCCGGCACGATCACGGGCAGCGGCTGGGTCGTTAACGCGATGCGGTTTTCGCTGATCATCCGCGCCCAGTCGGCTTGCGGCGGTTGGACGCCGAGGCCGAGGAAGCTGACGGAGACGAAGAGCAGCACGGAGTAGCTGAGCCGCAGACCGAAGTCGGCGGCGATCACGTTGCCGATGTTCGGCAGGATCTCCCGCCGGATCACCGCCCGCGTTGGCTCGCCGCGAACGACTGCGGCCTCGACGTAGCCGCGGGTACCGACGTCGAGGACGGCCGAACGGATGATGCGCGCAAGGCCCGGCGCCTGGATGATGCCGATGCTCAGCACCAGGGCCGGCAGACTCTGATCGGTTCCCGTCGTCACGACGAGCAGGAAGATCAGCGGCGGGAAGGCGAGCAGTACGTCGGCCGAGCGCATCAGCAGGGAGTCGATGTAGGCCGACTGGGTGTAGCCAGCGATCATTCCTGCTGGCAACCCGATCGCGTAGGCGATTGCGGTCGCCGAGAGCGAGAGCAGAATCATCGATCTGCCGCCAGCGAGGACCCTGCTGAGAACATCACGTCCGAGGAAATCGGTCCCGAGCGGGAAGCTGCCACTCGGCGCTGTGAAGGGAATCGCAAGCGTGTCGTTGGGGTTGTGCGGCGCGAAAAACGATCCGACCAGTCCGAGTGCGAGCACGAGCAGCGCGATCATGACCCCGACAACGCCGCTTCGGTAACGAAGGAACCGAAGCGAACGATGGTCGAGTCCTAGCAATGGGATAGGCATCGCGACCGTCCGTGCCCACCCAGATCGGCTCACTGCGCCGTCCTCAGCTTCGGCACGAGCAGAACGACAATGAGGTCGGCGAGGATGTTCAAGGCGATGTAGAAGGCTGCGAGCAGGAGCGTGACGCTTTGCACGACGGGGACGTCGCGCACGCTGACGGCGTCGACAAGCGTCTTGCCGATTCCCGGATAGGCGAACACCGTTTCTGTGATCACGATCCCGCCCACCAGCCATTGCGCGGTCTGGGCGACGACCTGGACGGTCGGCGCGAGCGCGTTTCGTACCGCATACCGCCAAAGCACGCGCCGCGCCCCGACGCCGCCGAGCCGCGCTGCGGCAACGTAATCCGATCGCAGCGACTCAAGGACGCTCGCACGGATGAAACGCGTCGTATAGGCGAGCGAGGCTGCGAGCAAGGTCAGGACAGGCAAGACGAGGATGTTGGGCGTCTCGAGCACGCTTTGGCCGGGAGGAACCAGCGAGACCCCGGGGAGCCACTGGAGAGCGCCGGCGAACACCGCAACCAGCAAAGAGCCGGTGACGAACTCGGGTAGCGAAACGACGCTGAGCGAGCCGACCGAGATGGCGTGGTCGACCGGGCGGCCTGCACGTGTTGCCGCGAAAACGCCGATCAGTAGCGCGAGCGGTACGAGTACGACGAACGTGACCGCGGCAAGGAGTGCGCTGTAACCGAGCGGCGCCGCGATCACGCTGGAAACGGACGGATGGGATTCTGAGGTGATAACGCCCGCCGCCGATGACCCGAAGTCACCCCGGACGAACCCAGAAAACCACGTCCAGTAGCGAGCAGGCGCCGGCCGATTGAGATGAAGTTGTGCTTCGAGCGCGGACAGCGCCTGCGGCGTCGCACGCTGTCCGAGAATCGCTCGAGCTGCATTCCCAGGCAGCAGGTCGGTGCCGGCAAAGATGAGGATCGAGACGATCAGCAGCGTCAGCAGACCTGCCGCCGCCCGCCGGACGACGAAGGCCACGGCGGGGGGTAGGCGAATGCGGGCTCGCCCCTGCCGCTGCTGCCGCAGTGCCCCGGAAGCCGGGAACCCCTCCATCCTCGCCTACACAAGCCACCAGTCGGCGAAGCCCATCGCGCTCAAACCCGCGTAAGCGTTGGGCTTAGCACCGGCGACCTTCTTCGACAGCCCGTCGACCCAGGCGGTTGTGCCCCAGATCAGAAAACCGCCCTGGTCGTACTGAATCTTCTGCAGGGCGTGCCATTTGTCCTTGGCTCGCGCAGGGTTCAACTCACCGAGCGCGTCGAAGAACAACTTGTCAAAGGACGGCTTCCGCCAGTGGGTCTCGTTGTATGGGGCGGTCGAGGTCAGGCCCAAGGCATAGGCCACCGGGATCGAAAACGCCAGCCAGAAGTCTTGGCCGAAGGCCCACTTCAGATATGGCGGCGAGAAGTAGCTGTCGGCGGGGTATTGCTTGAGGCGGACGGTCACACCCGCCTTGGCTGCGTGCTGGGCAAACAACGTGGCCGACTCGAGCATCCCGCTCGCCGCGGTCGAGGTGTTCATCTGCACTGTCAGCCCGTCGTGGCCCGCGGCCTTCAGCAGCGCTTTCGCTCGCGGAATGTCCTGTTGACGTTGAGGCAGTTCGCTGTCGTAGAGCGGAAGCCCGCGCCCATAGATGTCGTTTCCGACGCTTCCGAAGGAGAGGTTGACGTCCTTCACCAAGGCATTGCGGTCAGCGATTAGGCGCATTGCCTGACGGACACGGACATCGTTGAACGGCGCCTCGTCCACGGCCATCGTAATCGGAATCATCGCAGGGGTATCCGCGGCCATGAGACGGATCGGCGCCGAGGCGTGCTGATACTGGCGCGCGGTCGCGAACGAGAGATCATGGATCGCGTCGACCTGGCCGGAGAGGAGTGCGTTGAGCCGGGTCGTCGGATCGGGGAGCGATTGGAGTACGAGCTCGTCGACGTACGGCTTGGGGTGATCCCAGTAGTGCGGGTTGCGAGCAAAGAGGCTGTTCACGCCCTTCTTCCAGGACACGAACCGAAACGGACCTGTTCCGATCGGTCGATCAAAGGTCGTCGTCCCATTCTGGATCACCGACATCCCGAGCGTGAGAAGCCAGTCGGGGAGAGTGGCGATCGGCGTCTTGAGCGGAACTCGGACCGTGCGGGCGTCCAGCTTCTTCAGGCGCTTAAGGTCGAATGGCTTCATTGCGATGGCGGCGACCGACGTCGGCTGCGCCGCGTAACGGAGCGTGTAGATCGCGTCGTCGGCGGTCAGAGGCTTGCCGTCGTGCCACTCCACCCCCCTGCGCAGACGGATCGTCCAGACGCTCGCGTCCGCGTTTGGCTCGAAGCTCTCAGCCAGGGCATTCTCGGCAGCTCCATTCAGTCTCGGCCGCACAAAGTTGTCGAAGAGATTCCAGGCCCTCGCGAAGTCGGCGTCCGCGACGACCTTCATCGGGTTGAGGGTTTCGGCCTGACCCTCCCCTTCGAGACCGATTCGAAGCCGACCGCCCCGTCTGGCAGCGCCCGTGAGGAGGCCGCGCCAGCTCGCGACCTGGCGCGCGTGCGCCCCGGCAGGGCCGGCCAGGACCAGTCCGGCGGTAAGACCGGCGCCGCCGACGATGAGCTCACGTCGGCTGATGCGCGGGTCACCGTCGTCAGTGCTTTCCATCGCATCGCTCCTTTCCCTCGATTCCGATACGACCATGCGTGGCGCCTTGCCGGTCAACTGGGGGTGCTGCTGCGTGCTCGACAGAGATCAGCTTCGGAACCAGATATCCGTCGAGACCCTCGGGGCCGCAGATACGGCCGAAGCCGGATTCCTTGACGCCGCCGAACGGCGCCTCGGGAAACAGGACGCGCGTGTGGTTCACGGCCACACTGCCGGCCTCCAGTGCGGCCGCGACGTACTGCGCCCGGTCGCGATCCCCGGAGAAGACGTACGCGGCCAGCCCGACTGGGGTGGCGTTGGCCCGACGGATCACGTCGCTCTCGTCCTCGAACGTGAAGATGGGGGAGATCGGCCCGAAGATCTCCTCCGTCGAGAGGCGCGCATCCTCCGGCGGTCGGACGAGAACTGTGTTCTCGTAGAAGTAGCCTGGCGAGCGTCGGCGCCCACCAATCGCGACGACCGCTCCACGTGACTGTGCGTCTGCGACAAGGTCGTCCATCGCGTCGCTCCGGCGCACATTGGCAAGGGGCCCCATCTGACTTTCCGGGTGGCGGCCCGGTCCGATCCGAACGCGACTCAAAACCGAGAGGTATTCGCGAAGGAACCCCTCGAAGATCGAGTCATGGACGAAGATGCGGTTCGGGACGGTGCAGACCTGACCAGCGTTTCGGCACTTAGCCGATGCGATCAGGGCGGCGGCGCGTCCGATCTCGACATCCTCGAACACGATCGCGGGCGCGTTTCCGCCGAGTTCCATCGTGCTTGGCTTCATCAGCTCGCCGGCCTTCGCGGCCAGCTGCTTCCCGACGGCGACGGAGCCGGTGAACGCGATCTTTCGGATCACACGCGACCGGAGAAGATGGTCGGAGATGAACACGGGATCTCCGGTCACGAGATGGGCGACGCCTGGTGGGATGCCGGCGTCGTGGATCGCCTGAAGCAGCTGGCTGCCGCTGAGCGGTGTTTCTTCTGAAACCTTGAGGATCACGCAACAGCCAGCCGCGAGCGCCGCGGCAACGTGCGCTGCCGGCTCGACCAGGGGAAAGTTCCAGGGGGTGAAGATCGCGGTCGGCCCTACCGGCACGCGGACGACGCGTAGCTCAACGTTCTCCGAATCGGCTGGGACGATCCGGCCGTAGACACGACGCACCTCGCCTGCGTACCATCCGAAGATCGCGGCGCTCGTCTCGACCTCCCCGAGCGCCTCGGACAGGACCTTTCCCTGCTCCCGCGTCAGCGTTTCTGCGATCTCTTGACTGCGCTCCCGCAGCAGCTGTGCGACGCGTGCGAGTAACGTGGCACGGTCGGCAAGCGGGCGTTTCGACCAGACCGGCTGTGCCGCATCCACCGCCTGGAGCGCACGATCGAGGTCGTCTGCCGTGGCTACGGGCACCCGGCCAATCTCCTCGGCGCTGGCAGGATCGATCAGCGGCAGCGTCTCCCGCGCTGTCGCCGGAATCCACTCGCCGTCGACGACCAGGCACGCGCTCAGGGCCGACGCCACCATCACAGGCCCGCCAGCGAATGGGAGTCGAGCCGTGTCTCATCCGACGCCGTGGACGGATAAACCGGCAGCCGGAGGGTCGGAAGAGGCGGGTAGCCCCGGATCAGGTCGCTAGCGCGTTCCGCGACCATCAACGTCGGCGCGTTCAGGTTCGAGCTCGTCTCGGACGGAAACACAGAGGCATCGACGACGCGGAGTCCGGCGACACCGCGCACCCGCAAGTCTGGGGTGCAGACCGCGAGCTTGTCGCTGCCCATCCGGCAAGTTCCACAGGGGTGGAAGCCGCTCCCCGCAGCCGCCCGCACGAATGAATCGATCTCGCGATTCGATGTCGCGTGGTCCCCCGGCGCGACCTCCTCGCCGCGGTAACGGTCGAATGCCGCCTGGTGAGCAAGCGCCCGCGCCACCTGCACGGTGGCGCGCATGTCGACCAGGTCGTCCGGCTCGGAGAGGTAGTTCGGATCGATCTTCGGCGGGTCTCTCGGATCGAGGCTGTTCAGCTCGACAGTGCCAACGCTCGCTGCGCGCAGCGTCCCCACCGCGAAGTTGAAGCCGTGCTCGCCGCTCAACTGCCACCCGTCCAAGAGCAGCGGCTTGAAGTGCAGCTGCGCGTCGGGATGCTTCGCCGTGTCTCGCACTGGGACGAAAGCGCCGACATTGATGTGGTTGGTGGCACCGGGGCCTCTCCGTGTCAGAAGCCAGCGCGCCCCTGCGAGCAGCATCCGATGGCGACGCGCGAAGCGATTGAGTGTGATCGGCAACCGCGACCGGTACTGCACCATCACGTACATGTGGTCGCGCAGGTTCCGGCCCACCGCGGGCAGATCGACCTCCACCTCGACGCCGTGCCGGCGCAGATGTTTAGAGGGACCGATGCCCGAGAGGAGGAGAAGCTGCGGCGACCGCAGCGCTCCGGCTGAGAGGATCACCTCGCGCTCTGCTCGTATGACCTCGCGCCCAGCAGTCGAGCAGACCTCGACCCCGACCGCGCGCGAACGTTCGATCAGGATCCGAGCGACAAGCTTGCCGGTGGCCACCTGTGGTCGAGCGACGTCGCCGCCCAGGTAGGCGAGCGCGGAGCTCACCCGGACACCGCGGTCGACGTTCATGTCCCAGAAGCCGAAGCCTTCCTGCTGGTAGCCGTTCACGTCCTCGGTGCGTGGGTAACCGGCTTGCTCGCCGGCGATCAGAAAGGCCTCGTCGAGCGGCCCGTCCGCCTCACCGCGTCGCACGGGAACTGGGCCGTCCGCGCCGCGGTACGTGCTCGGCGGACCCAGGTACCGCTCGCACCGCTTGAAGTAGGGAAGAACCTCGGCATACGACCAGCCATCCGCGCCTTCCTCGAAGGCCCAGCGATCGAAGTCGAGCGGATGTCCGCGTAGGAACACCATGCCGTTGATCGCCGAAGACCCTCCGAGGGCCCGGCCGGCGGGCTGGAAGATCGTGCGCCCGTCGAGCTCGCGCTGGGGCGTCGTCCAGAACGCCCAGTTGAAACGGCCACCCTCGAAGTTCACCCCGAACGCGCTCGGCATCTGGATCGACCAGTGTCTCGATCGCGCGCCCGCCTCCAGGAGCAACACGCGCACGTTGCGGTCCTCCGCCAGCCGCGCCGCGACGACGCAGCCGGCCGTGCCGCCGCCGACAACCACATAGTCGTAGATCGCCGCGACGCGAGTCCGACTCCGGATGCGACCAGTAAGCACGCTGCCCCTCGTTCTAGGCGAACCAGATGCTTCGGAAGCCGTGCCCGAAGCCGTTCAGGTTCAGCACGGCCTTGCTCGGCTTGAAGCCTCGAACTTTCGTGGAGTACGCGTCGACGAGGTTATTGAAGAAGGGAATGATGTAGCCACCGTAGTTGAACTCGAGCTTCTGCATCTCGTGGATGATCTCGCCGCGCTTCTCTCTGTCGGTCGCGGCGAGCGCTTGCTGGTATAGAGAGGCGTAGTTCGAACCGGGACCGGCTTTCGGCGGCCAGTGCGTCTCGTTGAACGGCGACTTGGGCAGCATCCCACTCGCGGTTTGCGGTAGGTAGTTGTGCGTCAGCCAGAAATCAACCGAGAACGGGAGCTTCAGGTACTGATTGCCGTAGTAGTTCGGGTCAACACGCACGTTGACGGTGACGCCGGCGCCCTTTGCCTGCTCGGCGAAGACCGTCGCCAGGTCGACCATGCCCGCGGCACCATTCGTCGTGTGGAGCTCGACGGTCAACCCATCCTTGCCGGCTCCTTTCAGCAGCGACCTCGCGCGGTCCAGGTCTTGATGCCGCTGCGGCAACCCGCGGCTGTAGTCCGGGTCGAACGGTGAGTAGAGGTCGTTTGCGACGACGCCGTATCCCGACAGCACCTGCTGGACGATCTGCGGCCGGTCGACGATCCATCGAAATGCCTGGCGCACCCGATAGTCGGTGAACGGCTCCAGATCGACCGCCATGCAGATCGGCACCCAGCCCCCCGTCCTCGAGACGAGGATCCCGATGCCGCCGTGATGTCGCGCGACCGGCACCTGCGCGAAGGGGAGGTCGGTCATCGCGTCCACCTGTCCGCTGAGGAGCGCGTTGACCTGGGCTGTCGGGTCGCTGAAGTCGATGATGGTCACGGTGTCGAAGTAGGGTTGCCCGGAGCGCCAGTAGTGCGGATTGCGCACGTGCACGCTTCGTTCACCGCGCGTGAACGTCTTGAGCTTGTATGGACCCGTTCCGACCTGCGGCGCCGGGTACGGCTTGTACCCCACCGGCACGATGCCGTTGTGGTACTGCGCCAATTGGTCGCCGATCGTCGAATCGGCTCGGCGCAGGTGGATGCGAACCGTGCGCGAGTCCAGTTTTTGCAGCCGCCTGGGGTCGATTGACGCCAACCCCGGACCGCCGAACGAGCCCGTCTTCGGGTCGACGATGCGACGAAGCGTGTAGATGACATCGTCGGCGTGCAATGTCTTCCCGTTCTGGAACTCGATCCCGGGCTTCACACGAACCGTCCATTGCGTCGGAGAGTCCTGGACGACCTCCTCGGCCAGGCCGTTCCTAGTGACCATGTACTGGTCGTCGTATTCGAGCAACGGCTCGAATGCCGTCACGAGGCGCGCCTCATCGCCTTTCGAGAGGACGTAGTGCGCGTTCATCGTGTCCTTCGACCCGCCCCCGGTCATCGCAAGCCGGAAGTTGCCACCGCGTCTTGGTCGGTCGGGACCGAGGAGAGACGAAGCGCCGTCTCGCACGCCTCGCATCGACAGTTGCCCGGTGACCGCAAGCCCACCCATGCCGAGCAGAAACTCTCGACGGCTGCTGGCCCGTTCGAGCAGTGACTTGAGCCCGTCTACGTCATCCACGATCCCTGCTCCTTTCGCTGAGGCCGCCGACATGTCGGCCGTCCGGCGGCTGACGGAGCGAGCGCGCGCTGGACGCTTCGGCATATCGCAAGGATCTCACCGACCTCAGGCGGGTACCAGAAGCGTGTCAATACTAGTACTGCGAGTATCTGGCACTACGCCCGAGACGGGCGTATGCTCGCTGCATGGCTACCGTCGCTCCCGTCTCGGGTCCCCGATCTCAGCTCAATCCGCGCCGGGCCGAATTGGCGGCATTCCTCCGCTCCCGACGCGAACGAGTCCATCCCGAAGACGTCGGCCTCGCCCCTAGCCCACGCCGGCGCACCCCCGGCCTCCGTCGCGAGGAGGTCGCTCAGCGGGCGGGTCTAGGCATTACCTGGTACACCTGGCTCGAGCAGGGACGGCCGATCCATCCCAGCGGACAGGTCGTCGACGCGGTTGCCCGTGCACTCCTACTCGACTCACACGAGCACGAGCATCTGCGCAGACTGTGCGGGCTCGAACCTCCGGAGGCAGACGACGCCCTCGACCAAGTCTCACAACCGATGCAGGCGATCCTCGATGGCCTCGAACCCAATCCGGCCTATGTCACGAACGCGCGCTACGACATTCTCGCCTGGAACGGCGCGTTCGTCGGCCTCTACGGCGATTTAGGAACCGTCGCCCCGCGCGACCGGAACATCCTCTGGCTGCTGTTCACCGAACCTTCCTGGCGCGGCCTGCTCGTTGACTGGCACGACGTCGCCCGCCGAGTTGTCGCGCAATTCCGAGCGACGATGGGGGCACAAGTCGGCGATCCAGCATGGGCGGTGCTAGTCGCAAGACTCAGCGACGCGTCGGCCGACTTCCGTGAGGTCTGGGCGCGGCATGAGATCGCCGGGCCACAAGCACGCACGAAGCGATACCTCCACAGCCGCGTCGGCCCTTTGAGCCTCGATTACACGCTCCTACGGCCAGCCGAGGCCCCGAGCAACCGGCTGCTCATCTACACACCGGCGGACGCGCGCTCCAGAATCGCACTCAGCGAGCTCTCAGCCGCATCCTTTCCGGCCACCCAACTGCGGAACGGTAAGACGGCCGACACGGCTCAGCTAATCGGACACGCTTCCCAATAGCCCCAGGTCAGGGCGTACCTGGTAATTCCTCGGCGCGCGGGTACTGGGCGGGAGTGTCCGACGCTCTGTGTAGTCATGACCGGAAAGGAGCGTCATGTCTGAAGCTAACCCGCCACCGATCGGTGTTTCCCATATTGCTGATTAGCGTTACGAGCGGGCATCCTCGTCTACCTGCTTTGCCTGCTCGAGCTCGGCCTCGAGCACCAAGTGCTCGCTTGTGTGTATTGGATAGTTCCGCTTTCATCCCTCACTTCCCCTATTCGTGTGTGCGTGGCCGCGCAAGTTGCGCGGGTCGCTGAGGACCGCCTCACTCATTGCGGCCTGGGCATCGGGGGATCCACCGAATCAGTGCGGCACGCATCCGACTCGCACTTGTGAATCGGTCGAACGCTTGTCGGGCCGCGTTGACTAGGGCATCAGTACCGCTAGTGACGCGATATCACCGCTGCTCAGCCGGCGGGCGCGTACACGCCCCGGCGAGGGCATCGATTAGCCCCTGTTCGCCACGGCTGCTTTGCAGACGCTTTGCAGGCTCGCGGGTCATAACGCACGCAGAAACAGGAGCCGGGACTCCTCCTCGGGCGATTGCTGGGCATCGAAGCCCGCGATGACGGTCACTCCGCCGTGCTCGCCGCCTGGCTCGTCGCGGCCGACTGCCGTCACCCCGAAGAAGACCTCACCAGGCGCTTGGATCGCGAAGTGGACATGCTCGGTCTGAAAGCGGTTCTCGACCCCGTTGGCGAAGAGCAGCAGCGCAGCCGCCTCAACATCGGGCGGCACGCCGAAGGCGTAGTCCCGCTGCTCGCCCGTAATCCGCGTCTTGCCGATGAAGACCGGGGCGGCGGTGATCCCATCCCACTCGACACTCGCGAGGTGCTCGCCCCGGTAGTCGCTCAGCGGCGGTATGTGAACCGGGCCGACCTTCGGAGCACCGGCCGAGTAGACGTGCACCTCCCCGGTGGCGTGGATGCTCAACTTCGGACGCTGCTCGGCCGTGACCTGCTCGCGGAACTTGATCTCCGCACTGCGCTGGCCGGGGGCGAACGTCTGCTGCCCGTAGAAGTACTCGCCGCCCCTCGCGTAGGGAACGAGGTAGGGGCTTGCGTCGCGGCCCGTGAAGACAAGCTGAGCCGCGACACGAAGCGTTCCGTCTCGCTCCTCGGTGATCGTCGATCGAGGTTGAAATCGCTTGCGAGAGCCATTGACGACCACCGAGAACCACCTGCGCAAGTCTGGGGGATTAGAGGTCCCCGGTTCAAATCCGGGCGCCCCGACAGAAGAAAGCCCCGCTCAGGCAGGGTTTTCGTTTGGAGACTCGATTAGCTTGGCCGGCGAGCACGGGAACGATCGCATCCTCACAAGGGGCCATGCCCAAGATCAGCCGGATGCGAGCGAGCAGAAAGGGCGCACATCCGCAGTGGCGGGAGCTGCCGTTGGTATCCGCGACGTGACGGAGTCGCAGCGGCGCCCCGCGTGACCGACGCGGCTGGCCGCAGCCACGAGCTACCCTCGCTGTGATGAAGCGGAAGGCCTATGGTCGAGACGCTGGTCTGTCCCTGCGGATGCTGTTTACGGGTGCGCTGCTCGGTTTGCTCTACGTCGTCTTTGCGGTCGTTCTGTTCAGCGTGCTCAACGTCGGCCTCGCTCCGGTGCTGCTCATCGTGATCGGACTGGCCCTGTTCCAGTACTACACCTCCGACAAGCTCGCGTTGGCCGCCTCTGGGGCGAAGATCGTCTCCCCGGAGGAGGCGCCGGACCTGCACGCGATGGTCGAGAAGTTGTGTGCGCTCGCCGACCTGCCGAAGCCAAGGGTTGCGGTCGTGCAGACGGACGTCCCGAACGCTTTTGCGACCGGTCGCAACCCGAAGCACGCGGTGATCGCGGTGACGACTGGTCTCTGGCGACGACTGGATCCCGAGGAGGTCGAGAGCGTGCTCGCGCACGAGCTGACGCATGTCGCCAACCGGGATGTTTTGGTGATGACGGTGGCCAGCTTCTTTGCGATGCTCGCGGCGTTGCTGACCCGCTTCGGTCTGTACGCGGGGATGTTCGGCGGCGGCTACGGCGGCCGCCGGGACGGGAACGGGAACAATCAGGTTCCGGTCTGGCTGATCGTGCTGGCCGTCTCGATAGTCACGTACGCGATCAGCTTCGTCCTGATCCGGACGATCTCTCGGTATCGCGAGTATGCCGCCGACCGCGGCTCGGCGCTGATCACCGGCGCGCCCGAGCACCTGATGAGCGCGTTGCAGAAGATCTCGAGCCAGATGACGTTGATCCCTGACCGCGACCTGCGCGAGGTCGAGGGGATGAACGCCTTCTTCATCATTCCGACACGGGTCAGGCGCGCGGGGAGCGAGCTGTTCATGGATCATCCTCCGCTCGAGAAGCGCCTCGCTCGCCTGTCCGAGATCGCGCGCGAGCTGGGCCGGCCAGTTTCGGCCTGATGGGTCTGGCGGACGTTCTCTTCGGGCGCAAGCGGCTGAAGCAGCCGGCCGGGGAGCGCATCTTCGCGCTCTCGACCGCCCGCGTGACGCTGGAGGCCGAGCTCGGGCTGAAGCCGGCCGGCGGGGCCGCCGTCTGCTTCAAGCCGCTCTCTTCGGGAGAGTTCGTGCGCGCCGAGAACGAGCTGCGGGAGCTGCTCGACAAGGTGGCGCTCGAGTCCGGCTCGAAGATCGAGCGGCGCTCCGACGAACTCGGCTTTGAATGGTTGATCGTTCGCGACCCCGACCTCGAGGACCTCGTCACGACCACTCACCTGATCGCGTCCGAGCTGCAGAGCCGCGGGTTCGGCGATCGGCTGCTCGCGTCGGTCTTCCGCTTCGAGGGCGGCGAGTACCCCGTCTTCTTCGTCTACGGGTACAAGAGGGGCACCTTCTGGCCCTTCGTCCCTACTGGCAAGGAGCGGGAGCGGAACAACGCGGCCGAGCTCGAGCTGAAGGCGAAGCTCGAGCAGGAGCTGCCGATCGAGCCCGATCCGGCGAACTGGTTCGCGCTGTTCGACGCGCCGGTCTGAGCGCAGCGTTAGGTCGGCAGGTCCGGGATCAGGCCGTCGCCGCTGAAGAGCTCCCGCGCTTCGTCGAGCGAGAGATCGCTCGGCGGCACGATCAGCGCGGAGCTCGAGAGATCGCTGAGCTCGAGCGGCTCGCCGAGCTCGCGGACAGCGCGGTGCAGCTCCTCCAACTTCTTGCGGAACCCAGCTTCGTCACCGCGTTCGAGCGCGGCGACGGCCGCGTCGTCGATGTCGTTCAGCCGGCTGAGCTGGGCGTCGGTGACGCGGAACTGCCCCTCGCCCATCAGCCGCACAATCATTGCTGGGCCTCCTTCGGCTGCTCACCCGCGCCGAGCTCCTTCGGCTTCTCGCCCGCGCCAAGCTCTGCCTTCATCTTCGCCAGCTCCTGATCGACCTCGGTCTGCGAGGAGATCTGGGCCAGCTCTCGGTCGAGCTCGGTCTTGTCGGAGGTGAAGTCCTCGAGCGCGCCTGAAGCCACGAGCTCATCGACCGCGGCCGAGCGCGCCTGCATCTGCTGCGTCTTCTCCTTCGCCCGCTGGATCGCGAGTCCGGTATCGGCCATCTGCTCGCCGATCCCGGTCGCCGCCTCGTTGATCCGCACCGACGCCTCGGCGGCCGAGTACTGCGCCTTGATCACCTCCTTCTGCGACCTGAACGCCTCGATCTTCGCCTGCAGCGCCTTTTCATTCGCGACCAGCTTCTCCTGCTGCTGCTCCAGCTGTTGCGCCTGCGCGTCGAGCTCGCGCAGCTGCTGCTGGATGCCCGACTTCCGCTCCAGCGCCTGCCGGGCCAGGTCCTCGCGGCCGGCGCCGAGCGCCTGCCGAGCCTGCTGCTCGAGCGTGACCAGACTCTGCTGAAGCTGCTCCTCCTGCATCTGGAGGCGCTTCTTGGCCGTGACGACGTCGGCGACGCCGCGCTTCACGTTCTGGAGCAGCTCGAGCTGCTTCTCGTACGAATAGTCGAGCGTCTCGGCGGGGTCCTCGGCTTTGTCGAGCACCTTCGACAGCTTCGCCTTGACGACGAGCGACGCGCGCGACATCAGACCAGCCATCACATCCTCCTCGGTCGAGTCGGCGAGTAGGCTACCCCGCCTGCCGACCACGCGCGGCGCCGCCCGTCGGCGTGACGGGCACACAGGAGGAAGGAGGGCGACCCCCATAGTCACCCGATCGACGAGTTGCTCCACCCGGCGTCAGCAGCGTCGCCCGTCGCGGGGCGAGCGCGTCGGGCCAACGTTGGCAGTCATCTACACGGCGCGCCGGTAGCGGCGGACGGCGATCGGCACGAAGGTGAGTAGGATGCCGGCCACCCAGGCGAGGCTTTGGAGGACGTACGAGCCGGCGGGCGTGCCGAGCGTGAGCGCGCGTGCCGCCGAGGCGGTGACCGAGACCGGTTGGTGCTCTGCGAACGGCTGGAGCCAGTCGGGCATTGTCGCGACTGGCACGAATGCCGATGAGGCGAAGACGAGCGGCGCCATCACGGGGAACGAGGCCGCTTGTGCGGCTTCGGGATTGCCGATTGCGAGTCCGACGGTCGCGAAGACCCAGGACATCGAGTAGCCGAAGAGCAGGACGAGCAGCATCGCGAGGACGAATTTCGCGGCGTTCGTGTGCACGGTGAAACCGACCGCGAAGCCGACCCCGGCCATCAGGATGACGACGAACACGTTTCGGAACAGATCGGCGATCGTGCGGCCGGTGAGGACGGCGGAGCGCGCCATCGGCAGCGAGCGGAACCGCTCGAGCAGCCCGCTTTGGACGTCGGTCGCGAGCCCGATCGCGGTGGCGATCGCGCCGAAGACCGCCGTTTGCACGAAGATGCCGGGCATCAGGTAGTCGACGTAGTCGACGCCGGGAACGTGGATCGCGCCGCCGAAGACGTAGGTGAACAACAGCACGAACACGACCGGTTGGATGGTCGAGAAGACGAGTAGCTGGGGCACGCGGCGATAGGTGATGACGCCCCGCCAAGCGATTGCGAGCGTGTCGGAGACGACCGTCGGCGTCAGCTGCCGCCGCCCGGGCGGTGCGGTGGTCGCGAGCTCGCCCGCGCTCATGCCGCGACCTCCTCTGCGTGATGGCCGGTCAAGGCGAGGAAGACGTCGTCGAGGCTCGGCTCCCGCACGGTCAGCGTGACGGGAACGACTCCTTCGCCGTCGAGCGCGCGCAGCGCATCCACGAGCAGACGCGCGCCCTCGTGTGTCGTCAGCCGCACGGTCGAGCCCTCGAGCTCGGGCGAGGATGTGCCCGCGCGGGCGAGCACGTCGTGCGCCCGCTTCGCCGTCGAGGCGTCGGCGAGGCCGATCTCGATCACGGTGCTGCCGAGCCGCGCCTTCAGCTGTGCGGGCGTGTCGTTCGCGATCACGTGACCCTCGTCGACGACCGCTACGCGCGAGGCGAGGCGATCTGCCTCCTCGAGGTACTGCGTCGTCAGCACGACGGTCGTGCCGTCGGCGACGAGCTCGCCGATCATGGCCCACACCTCGTTGCGGCTGTACGGATCGAGCCCGGTGGTCGGCTCGTCGAGGAAGAGAACCGGCGGTCGGTTGACGAGCGCCGCGGCGAGGTCGACGCGGCGGCGCATCCCGCCTGAATAGGTCCGCACGGGCCGGTCGGCCGCCGCGCTGAGCTCGAACCGCTCGAGCAGGGCGTCGGCCCGGCGAGTGATCTCCCGGCGCGGCAGATGGACGAGCCGTCCGATCAGGCGGAGGTTCTCGCGCCCGGTCAGGTTGGGATCGACGGTCGCGTACTGGCCGGCGAGGCCGATCAGCTGGCGGACCTCGTTCGCCTCGCGGACGACGTCACGGCCGAGCACCTCGGCCCGGCCCGCGTCCGGCTTCAGGATCGTCGACAGGATGCGGATCGCGGTCGTCTTCCCGGCGCCGTTCGGCCCGAGCAGCCCGAAGACCGTGCGTTCGGGGACGTCGAGGTCGATTCCGTCGAGAGCGGTCACGGTGTCGAAGCGCTTCGTGAGCCCTTGAGCTCGGATTGCAGCGTCGGTCATCTACCGCCTTTCGATCGAATGCTTCTGGACGCAATCATTCATATCAGAATCGTTCTAGTAGCATATGGCCATGGCGTCCCGCAAGACGCACCCCGCTGCCGCCAGCGTCGGCTTCATGCTGTCGACGCTCGGCCACGCGATCTCGCGGCGGTTTCATCGCGCGCTCGAGCCGCTGGAGCTCCACCCGCGCGAATTCGCCGTGCTCCGTGCCGTCAAGGCGAACGACGGGCAGTCGCAGCAGACGCTCGCGGAACGGCTGCACATCCCGCCGAGCCGGATCGTCGCGATCGTCGACGAGCTGGAGTCGCGTCGGCTGGTCGAACGCCGGCCGGATCCCAGCGACCGGCGCCTTTGGACGCTCTACGTCACCAGGCGAGGCCAGTCGCTGCTGGACGACGCGTTCAACCTCGTCGTCCAACACGAACGCGCGATCAGCGACGCGCTCACCGCAAAGGAGCGCGCGCAGCTGCTCGAGCTCCTCAACCGGATTGCTGCGAGCCTCGATCTACCCACCGACGTCCATCCCGCCCTGGGCGACGACGACCGGCGCGGCCGGTCGTAGCGCGCCGGCGGCGGGATACCCCCGAGAGCAGTGTCTGCTCGAAGCCGACCGCGCCGCCGCTTCGCGCCGCCGCGCGCCTACCGCCGTAGCGGCCGGGCTGGTAGCCCCTCCGCGGCGATCACGGCCCGTGGCTCCTCGCAACGATCGACCGCCTCACACGCGAGCTGAGGAGTCAGATTTGGCCCACGACGCGACATCGGGGCCTGCGGTCGTGACCGAGCCGCAGGCCCCTCTTCACATGCGTCAGCTCAGCCTATTGGCGTGCGTACTGCTCGGCCGTCTGCGGCTGGAACTCAAAGCCGACGAACGGCTCGTTACCAACGACCTCCGCCTGGTGGCCGGGTTCGATTACGTACGTCTCGCCGGGCCCGATTTCAATGTCGGTGCCGTCGTCATGAACGATCCGTATCGTTCCCGACTGCACGACGCCCAGATGTGTCAACTGACAGCTGTCCCCTCCCACCGCGGGATTGATGCACTGAGCCCACGACCACCCGGGTTCGAGCGTAAGGCGAGCAGCGGTCGTGCCACCCATATGCACCACGTCCGCCCGCGTCTTGTCGGGGGTCCGGCTCTCGTCTGGAGAGTCGAAGCTGCGCTTCTCGACACCAGCCATTCCTAACCTCCTCCGTCCGAAATCCCAGGCGCAACTATGTCACGTCGCTGGTGAAGGTGCGACCTCAACAACCGAACGCGCGTCTGCCCTTTATGCCCCAACCAGCAAGTCCTGCTAGGTCGGGATGCGACTTGACCTTTCTCCCGGCGAGCGGGAGACTCGTCCTTGGCAGTCAGCAAACCGGCATTAGCCGGGCCGCTCTTGATACCACCAAGGGGGAGCAATGCCTACCTACATCATTCTCGGCAACTGGACTGAGCAGGGGATTCGCGCCTTCAAGGACACTCTCGACCGGGCAAGCGCGGCCTCGTCCGCCGCCGAGAGCTTGGGCGGGAAACTCGAGGAAATCTATTGGACGGTCGGCCCGTACGACATCGTCGCCGTGGCCGAGTTCCCCGATGACGCGGCCCTGGCGGCCTTCTCCCTCGCGAGCGGTTCGCAGGGGAACCTCCGGACGACCACGCTGCGCGCCTTCAACCGCGACGAAGTGGCCGAGATTCTCCAGAAGACGCCCTGATTGTCGGCTATCGCTGCCGGCGAACCTCGTATGCGACGACCGGGCGAGCGAAGCCCTGAAGGTCGAGCTCACCTACGCGCGCGACCTCGACCGCCTGTTCCACGACGGCAAAGACCCGCTGGCCGATGAGAGTCTGACCGCCGTCGGCGTGGGCGCTGAGACGAGAGGCGAGGTTCGTCACCGGGCCGACTGCTTCCGTAGTCGTAGCGTCCCTCGAAGCCGATCCGGCCAAGCGTCGCGTACCCGGGCTCCACCCCGATCCCGAGCCCGAGCTCGATTCCCCGCCTTCGCCACGCCGGCACGGTGACCGGCCAGGAGCCTCTCGCCGCCCTCGCTCGTAATCAGCTCTGCCACCGGTGGCGACAGGAACCTGGAGAGCTCTGCGCGTCGATCTGGTCGCTGTCAGGAGAGCACGTAGGCCGCCAGGTAGCGCTCGAACTTTCGGACGCGCTTGAGGCCCGTCACTTGAGCGCGCCCGCGGTCAGGCCGCGCAGGAACTGGCGTGAGAACAAGATGTAGAGCAGCAGCACCGGGACCATCGCCAGGGTGAGGGCCGCCAGCACGGCGTTCCAGTCGGACGAGAACTGACCGAGGAACTGCTGCGCGCCGAGCGTCACCGTCTTCGTGCTGTCCCCCGGCGCGAGGATGAGCGGGAACCAGAGGTCGTTCCACACCGGCAGCATCGTGAAGACGGCGACGGCGGCCAGGCCGGGACGCACGAGCCGCAGCGACAGCCCGAACACCATGAACTCGCTCGCGCCGTCGACGCGCGCGGCCGCCTTGAGCTCGCGGGGCACCTGGCGCATGAACTGGGTGAGGAGGAAGACCCCGAGCGGGATCCCCATCGCCGTGTAGACGAGGATCAGCGAGAGCAGGTTGTTGACGAGCCCGAGGTTCGACATCAGCTTGAGC